>NZ_BTPE01000003.1:0-437000 GCF_036245645.1 Algoriphagus taiwanensis
TGACCGGTATATTTCTTCCAAATCTCAACTTTTGAGTAATTCCCCGAAAGATACTCTTTGATCATTTCTTCCCGTTCAGCCCAACTCAGAGATCCTATTCCTCTTGTTTTTTGTTCTTTTTGTCGTTTCATAGTAGTTTACTTTGTGTAAACTCAATTCAGGACAAGTCACCCCATCGTTGGACCTTTTTACTCCACGCTTGAGCCTTTTTACTCCACGCTTGCACCTTTTTGGTCCACGATTGGTTCTTTTTGGTCCACGATTGGTCCTTTTTGCTCGAAGCTTGGACCTTTTTGATCCACGCTTGCACCTTTTTGATCCACGCATGAATCTTTTTACTCGAAGCTTGCACCTTTTTGCTCGGCCTTTCCTTCTTTTTGGTGCAAGCTTGGGGCTCCGAGGTCCGGCATTGGGGCAGTGAAGTCCATCCACAAAAAAGCCGAATCTTTCGGTCCGGCTTGATTAAGGGGGATTGTAGCAACTTTTACTCGTGTCCTATTCGGATTGTGGGCCATTGCCATTGCGGCTTCTTCGCTCAAACCGCTTGCGCAGGTCTTCGTAGATCGCTTTGGCATCGGGTGCATTGACTTTGGCGGCCTGCTTGACCGAGTTGTAATAGCTCAGCGCGCCGACATAGGCTTCGGACCCGGCCATCATGGCTGTGTCGCTCAGCGTGTCTTTGATCTGATCTACCGTACGTAGCAGGGGCATCAGTCCTGAGATAGCCGACCAATCCTTTTGCAGCTCCGCGATATCCACAAAGGGCGGAAGAAACTGGGAATTGGACTCGGCGTAGTCCATGACCTTTTCGACGAAAGGTTCCGTGCCGTCACTCATCTTGGGGATGGTCTTCCTCTGCTCGGGAGTGAGGGCAATCACATACGGTGCTAAAATAGTCTGCACCTGCTGCAGGGCGGCTTTTACCGCCGCGAGATCCGCTGCCGGGATCTCGATGGAAATTCTGTTTTCCATAAAAATTGAGGTTTACGTGAAAGAATAGAACAATACAGCGTGAAACTGTAAGGAAAAGATAGTTAGTGTTTTATGAATAAACAAGACTTTAGTATGATTTTTTTAGTGGGAAAATAATAGGGGTGTTTTTTGGGGTCAGGAGACTTGAATCAGTTCGGTCATAATGGGTCCAAGTCTGAAGACTTGAACCAGTCGGGTTTTGCCCTGAAGGGGCGTTTTGTACCAACCCCAAATTCAATTTGGGGATATAATCTGAAATGGAAGCCCTCAGAGCGCTGAAGGCGCGAACTGTACAGGTCGCCCCTTCAGGGCTCTTTCTATCCGATCTAATCTTGGGCAAGGCATTCCATGCATTCCTTTTACAGGACGTGCCTTTGGCACTTACCCTAAGCGATGCGGGAATTGGTCCAAGCCTGCCTGCATCGGGCAGGCCTGCTTGATGCAGAGAGGTCAGGAGACTTTTACCAGTTGGGCATGTTGACCCCATTGGGTTCTGATTCCGGAGCATATTGACCCCATCTTCCAATTTTTCAAATTTTCAATAACCAATCGGTGGTCTTGATCCCATAATCTCACAGAGGCAGTTTGGGTGGTTTGTATCAAGGTAAGTAGTAAGCAGTCCAAATACCTGAATTCTATGGATTTGGAATCTATCTTAAGTCCATTCCAGTTAGGAAATTCGGAGATAGTTGAAGGGAATCTTTCCAAACATTGGAGGATAATTATTTTTTTATTCTCCTTTAATTTTCTTTTTGTACTTAAGTTTAATATTTTGAACTATCATCACCCATAGCTAATCATGGACCGGCTTGCAGAACTTCAATCTTATGCGATCTTGGACACTGATCCGGAAGTGGAAATGAACGAGATCGCTGAGATGGCAAAAGCCATCTTCAATACCCCGATTTCGGTGGTTTCTTTTATCGATGACCATCGGCAATGGTATAAAGCCAAAATAGGGGTCGATTGGTCAGAAGTGCCGATAGAGGATACTTTTTGTCGATTTACCATGGATTCTCCTGAGGAGGTATTGTTGATTTTGGACCCGCTAAAGGACGAGAGGGTGTCCGATAATCCCTATGTGACTTGTCCTGAAGGAATTCGGTTTTACGTAAGTGCGCCGATCGTTTCTACCCATGGGAATATTCTAGGAACCCTTTGTGCCTGGGATCAAAAAAAACATCAAGTTAAAAAGAGCCAATTGATTGCTCTTAAACTTTTGGCTAAACGGGTTTCGATCTCCTTGGAAACCCGCAAAGTACTCAAGGACCAAAATCAGAAAATTGAACTGTTTGGAGAGCGGCTCCGCAAAATCACCGAATTGTCTCCAGGGGCACTGTTCAAATTGAATATTGAACCCCAAACCAAGGATATTTCTCTGGATTTCCTCGGAGGAGGCATTGCCCGGCTGATTCCCGGAATCAATCCGGAAGATATTCTTCACAATCCATCTCTGTTTATGGATTGGGTGATTCCAAGGTTCCGTTTCAAATTATTCAGACAGTTTATTAAGGCGATAAATAGCAATAGTCCCTTTGAAATGGATATTCCGATTTGCCTTGGAAATGATAATGTTCTTTGGCTATGGATTAAGGCAAGGCCCGAGGTGCAAAGCGGAGAGATCAATTTTTATGGAACTATTCAGGACATAGGACAGAAAATTGCCCATATCAAATCCATCAGAAAGATTCTTTTTGATATATCCCATAAGTTGCGCGCTCCAATAGCTAAAATGAAGGGTATTTTGAGTTTAATGGATTTTGAAAAAGAGCCAGAGAGTTTGGAAGAGCTGACTCCCTTCCTTTTTCAGAGTTCTAAGGAATTGGATGCAGTCATTTATGAGTTAAATAATGAATATTCAGAACTGATTTTGGATTTGGAGGAAAATAATTAAGCGAGGTATTGAGCTTTTCTATCTGAATAAGGGAAAAATTCGGAGTGACTGAAACCCAATGAATTGGATGGTGAAATTTTTTCATTCCTTCCCGATAAACCAACATTCAATTTACAGATTATAGCTGTTTTAAATCTTCTCACTTCTCCGCCAACAAAGGCAGGTTGGGGTCCTTGAGTCATCATGAGATTTCAATCAGATGGAATGACTTTTCAACTTTTCCATCCGCAAATACAGTCAAGCCATTATCATCCTGCATTTTCCTTTTTTCCAAAAACATTCAGGAGACTTGAAACATTGGGATCGATTTAGGTCCAAAATATGTAACGTATGGATGAATAGAAGCAAGTTGTAGGGTGGATTTTTAGGGACTCCTAAAATGAAAGGGTCGAAATGGCTATCTTGAATCACAATTTTTCTTTCCCTACTATGAAAAAATATCTATTCCTCTTTGCTTTCTCTATCTCTTTTACTTTCCAAGTTTTCGCTCAGGATGATGCTGCCGAGCTTGCCAAAAAACTCGCCAATCCCATTGCTTCCCTGATTTCGGTTCCCTTTCAGAACAATACCGACTATGGGATCGGTACTTTTAGAGGCTCCCGAAACACGCTCAATTTCCAGCCGGTGGTCCCGGTAGCCATCAATGAAAATCTGAACATGATTACCCGGGTGGTCCTTCCGATTATCACCCAATACAATGTCACCGGGGAAGGACAAAAGCAAAACGGAGTGGGTGACGCGGTGATGTCTGCCTTTTTCTCTCCCACCAATTCCAAGAAACTCACCTGGGGCGTGGGTCCGGCCCTTTTACTGCCCATTGGATCTCAGGATTTTACTGCCAAGAAATTTGGTGTGGGACCCACAGCAGTCGCCTTGAAGCAGTTCAACGGATGGACAGTCGGAGGACTGATCAATCAGATTTGGTCCATAGCCGGAGACGAATCCCACACAGATGTCAGTCAGATGTTTTTGCAGCCTTTTGTGGTCTACAACTGGAAATCCGGTGCGGGAGTAGGGGCCAATATGGAATGGACCCGAAACTGGAAGGCTTCCAGAAGTGTAGTTTGGCTCAATCCCACGCTCAGTGCGGTCACAGCCATGGGAAAGCAAAAAGTGCAGTTTGCCATCGGTCCCCGATTTAATCTTGCTGCTCCCGATGCCGCAAAGGCGGATTGGGGCTGGAGAGCGGTAATTGTGTTGCTATTTCCTAAATGATAGCCGCGGTTTTATTTAATTAGGCTAAAGAATTTGTTTAGTCCAAGTCATGAGACTTGAACCAGCAATTGGGATAAGAAATGGTCCAAGTCAGGAGACTTGAACCAAATAAGACATGAAACAAAAGAGTCAAAAAAAACCGACCCTTTCGGGTCGGCCATTTACTTTTTCTTTGCCGGAAACCTTCCTTTTTTCTTCCCTGCATCGGGTTGGGATTCGATGATTTCTATAGTCTCCGCATAGGTGAGCTTTTCGGCTTCCTTGCCCTTTGGAATCTTGTAGTTGTTTTTGCCAAACTTGATGTAAGGTCCCCATCTTCCGTTGAGTACCTGGATTTCGGGGTTTTCGTCAAAGGTTTTGATGTGCTTGTTGGCATCAGCTTCCCGCTTGGCTTTGATGAGTTCGATGGCCTCTTCTTCTGTGATAGATAGAGGGTCCTGCTCTTTTTTCAGGGAGAAAAAGGCATTGTCGTGCCGGATGTAGGGTCCAAATCGACCAATGGCCGCTGTCATCTTTTTGTCTTCGAAATAGCCCACCTCTCTTGGAAGCTTGAAGAGCTCCAAAGCATCCTCCATGGATACATTTTCGATAAACTGACCTTTCTTTAGACTGGCAAATTGCTTGTCTTCGTCTTCGTTTTCTCCAATCTGTACCAAAGGACCAAATCTGCCCAATCTTGCATAGACATTTTTGCCACTTTCAGGGTGCTTTCCGATCAGTCGGCTGGTATTGACATCCTGACGGGAAACTTGCTCGGTCTCTTCCACACTGTGGTGAAACTTCCCATAAAATCCATCAATCATATCCTGCCAATCCTGACCTCCTGATGCGATCTCATCAAACTCCTTTTCCACCTTTGCGGTGAAGTTGAAGTCGATCACGTTGGGGAAATGCTCGACCAGGAAGTCATTGACCACCATGGCGATATTGGTGGGGAAGAGCTTGTTTTTCTCCGCCCCGGTGTTTTCGGTTTTGGTAGCTTCTTTAAAATTTCCTCCGGAAATGATCATTTCTACATAATTCCTCGGCGTACCGTCCCGGGATTCTTTCACCACATAATCTCTCTTTTGGATAGTAGAAATGGTCGGTGCATAGGTAGAAGGTCGCCCTATGCCCAATTCTTCCAGTTTTTTGACCAAAGAAGCTTCTGTATATCTCGGTGCTGCACGGGTAAAGGATTCCCGACCTTTCATTTCCTTCAGCTTCAAATCCTGCCCAATGCTCAAAGGAGGAAGCAAGGATTTGTTTCCTGCATCGTCCTCTTCCGGTTCGTCGTCGGTATCCTCCAGGTAAACTTTCAAAAACCCATCAAACTTGATCACTTCCCCATTGGCTACCAAGTTCAGCTGGGAGTTGGAGATGCCGATGGTGATGGTGGTTCTTTCGAGTTCTGCGTCGGACATCTGAGAAGCAATCGCTCGCTTCCAGATCAATTCGTAAAGCCTTTGCTCGTTTCTGTCACCAGAAACCTGACTCTGAGAGAAGTCCGTGGGGCGGATAGCCTCGTGAGCTTCCTGCGCACTTTCACTTTTGGTAGAATACTGTCTGGACTTGTGATAGGACGGCCCATAGGAGGCTTCGATGGCATTTTTTGCACCGGCAAGGGCTTCCTGAGACAAGTTGGTGCTATCTGTACGCATGTAAGTGATTTTCCCTGCTTCATAGAGCTTTTGGGCTACTGACATGGTCTGAGCTACGGAGAAATACAACTTTCTGGAAGCTTCCTGCTGAAGGGTGGAAGTGGTAAAGGGAGCAGCAGGGGATTTTTTGGCCGGTTTTTTCTCCAGATTGGCAACGGAGAAATCCGCCTGAAGGCAGGCCTTGAGGAATTCCTCTGCTTCTCCTTTGGTCTCAAATTTCTTGGGAAGTTCAGCTTGAAAGGTTTTTCCTTCCACTTCAAAAATGGCGGTGATTCGGAAAGAAGACTTAGCCTGATGCGCTTCGATTTCCCGTTCTCTCTCCACGATCAATCGGACAGCTACCGACTGCACGCGACCGGCAGAGAGGCCGGTTTTGATTTTTTTCCAAAGGATGGGAGAAAGTTCAAATCCCACCAATCGGTCAAGGATTCGTCGGGCCTGCTGCGCATTGACAAGGTCATAATCAATACCTCGTGGGTTTTCTATGGCTTTGGAGATGGCATTTTTGGTGATCTCCCGGAATACAATCCGTTTGGTACGGTCTTCTTCAAGTTTGAGCACCTCTTTGAGATGCCAGGAAATAGCTTCTCCCTCTCGGTCATCGTCACTTGCGAGATAGACCGTCTCTGCATCTTTAGCTAGGTTTTTGAGGTTTTTGATCACCTCTTTTTTATCTGCTGTGACCTCGTAGGTAGGTTTGAAGCGGTTTTTGATATCGATCGCTTTGTCTCCTTTTGGCAGATCCCGGACATGTCCGTAACTGGAGACTACCTTAAAATCTTTGCCCAGATAGCCTTCAATGGTTTTGGCTTTGGCAGGAGACTCGACGATTACAAGATTTTTTGACATAAAAAGCTAAATTTAAAATGCCGAGAGATCGGTCATCAGGGGCTAAAAATAGAAGGCCTTTATTTCTCCTCCAAATAATATAAATCGCAAGGGATACGTTTTGGATGGATATTTGTGAATTGAATAGGCTGATTTTTAAGGAAAACCGATTTTGATATGAAACAATTAATTCTTTTACGTCATGGCGAAGCGGGATTTTCAGACGGGGTGGATTTTCAGCGTCAACTGACCCTAAGGGGAAAAGAAAGCCTCCATCGTCTCGGACTTTTGCTTCAGACAAGGGGCCTTTCCGTGGATAGGATGTACTGCTCGTCTGCTACCCGGACCCGGGAGACGGCCGAGATCATCAAATCCTACATTCCTGTTGAGGAAGAAATCTATGATAAGGAAATCTATTCTGCCTCTTTGGAAATATTGATCAATTTTCTGGAAAATACGCCCGCAGAAGTCCAAACCTGTCTTTTGGTAGGCCACAATCCCACTATCAGCTTGCTGATGGCGCACCTTTCTGATGGGGACTATCGGGGATTGAGTCCGGGGATGATGGGAGTTTTGGAGCTGGAAATAGCAGACTGGTATCACATCGGAATGAATACCGCTACGCTAAAAGAAATTTTGCACTAGTTATTTGATTGCCCGTAGTACTTCTTCTTCTGTGTATTTTGGAGCTCCTCCTTTTTGCGTAGCCACAAATCCGCCAAGCTTGCAGGCAAAGTCCAAAGTGTCTTCTAGAGTGGATTTTTCCAGATATTTTTTCACAAAACCACTCAAAAAAGCATCACCTGCACCGATGGAATCCTGGAATTTCACCTGATATCCGGGATGCTCAACGATTTTTCCTTTTTGGTAAATCACTGCCCCTTTAGATCCACGTGTGACGCAGATAAGGTCCATGGGAAAATGATGGTCCAGGTAGTCACAGAGCCCGGAAATTGTTGGTTCGGTTTTGAAGTAATCGGCAAAGATTTCCAGTTCATCTTCGTTGATTTTCAGGACATCGGCAAAGCCCAACAAGGTTTCGATCACTTCAAAATCATAAAATGGAGGTCGAAGATTGGCATCAAAAACTCTCAGAGTCTGATGATGCAAGAGCTTGAGGAGAGTCTTGAGACTTTCTGGATTTCTCACTCCCAATGTGCCAAATACAAAGGCAGCAGATTTTTCCACCCTCTGATTCATTGTTTCAGTCCATTCGATATAATCCCAAGCGACTTGGGAAAGGATGTTGTAGCGGACATTTTCAGGGTCGGAATCATCCACAAGAACTTTGGAAGTCGGGAAATTCTCTTTGACCTGAATAAGATCTTTTGGAAGATTATAGGAACCGATGAAATCCATCAATCGATCTCCATCCTCATCCTGGCCAACGGCCGAAATCAGCTGTGCCTGAAGTCCCAATTGATGAAGATGAAGGGCAACATTCATGGATGCACCGCCGGCTACAGGCCCGGAAGGCAGGCAATCCCAAAGCATTTCTCCGAATACGACTACTTGATTAGACATGGTTTTTTTGTAAATCTTGTTGGATTTCTTCCAGAGATCTTCCTTTGGTCTCAGGCATTTTCAGCCAAACCCAAAGCAATTGAAGAATCATCATCCCGCAGAAGAAGGCGAAAATATATCCCGGGCCTAAACTATTGGCGAAGAAGGGGAAAACATTGGCAATCACGGCAGCTAATATCCAGTGGGTAAAAGAACCCAAAGACTGTCCGGAAGCTCTGAGTTCGTTGGGAAACATCTCAGAGATAAATACCCAAATCACTGATCCCTGCCCCACAGCGTGAGAGGCAATAAAGCCGAAAACAAAAATCGGTAGCCAAAATGAGGGGATGCCCGGGCCGAGAAAATTGTAAGCCATCAGGCTAAGTGAAATAATGTAGCCGAAGGAGCCGATGTACATGAGTTTTTTCCTCCCCAATCGGTCAATGAGGTAAAGTCCCAAGAAGGTGGCAAAAAGATTGGTCAAGCCGATTCCTATGGTAGAGATCAATGCGTTTTCAGTGGAAATGCCGGCCATTTCGAAGATTCTCGGGGCAAAATAGATGATCGCGTTGATGCCGGATACTTGGTTGAAAAAGGCAATCAAAACAGCAAGTAAGGTACTGGAAAAGAATCTTGGGCTGAACAAAGCACCGAAACCAGCTTTTTGCTTCATGTTTTTTTCTTCGGCAATTGCCAGTCTGATCGCTTCATCTACACCTTCCGGGTCAGTTCGGGTGAGGATTTCTCTGGCTTTGATCTGATCGTTGAATTTGGCAATCAACCATCTTGGACTTTCCGGGATGCTGAAGATCATCACGCTGTATATCAATGCAGGAATTGCCTCTACGCCCAGCATCCATCTCCAATCCTCCGCCAAGCCGGCCGTTCCGATCAGGTAATTGGATACATAAGCCATCACGATGCCGAATACTATATTGAACTGGTACAAAGCAACGAGCAATCCTCTGTTTTTGGCAGGGGCAATTTCTGAAATATACATAGGTGCCACGACGGATGATGCACCTACACCCAATCCACCCAAAAACCGGAAGAGCGTGAAAGAAGTAATATCCCACGCAATGGCAGAACCTAGGGCTGAAATGAAGTAAAAGAGGCCAATCCAGAGCAAGCTTTTTTTTCTGCCCATCCGGTCTGCTGGAATCCCACCGAATAATGCTCCGATGACCGTTCCATAAAGTGCTGAGGCTATGGCCAAGCCATGAATCCAATCACTAAGCTGCCAGACTTCCTGAATATCCCGCTCCGCTCCCGAGATGACCGCCGTATCAAAGCCAAATAAAAAGCCGCCCAAAGCGGCAGTGATGGAAACGAAAAAAGCGTAATTCTTTGAAGACATGGGAGTGATTTTGGGTTGAATGCCTTACTAAACTAAGGAGAAGGTTTCTATTTCAAAACAGGCAAAGAGAGATAGAGCTGCTAAGGGAATAAATCAATCGATTTCCTGGGCTAAAATTTTTTTCCAAGACCAAATAAAATTTTGTTTTTACATATCCGGAAAATCCCGCACGAGTGAAAATCCTTATATTCGCAGGCGCAGAAAACGATCTGTTTTTCGAGCTGAATTCAGTCTATTCCGAATAGAAACCCAAAATCATGACTTTACCAACTGAGATTTACAAACCCAAAAATCACATCAGGATAGTGACCGCAGCCTCTCTCTTTGACGGGCATGATGCAGCGATCAATATCATGAGGAGAATCATACAGTCCACCGGCTGCGAGGTAATTCACCTTGGACATAACCGCTCTGTACAGGAAATTGTGGATTGTGCCATTCAGGAAGACGTTCAGGCTATTGCCATTACTTCCTATCAGGGTGGTCACGTCGAATTTTTCAAATACATGTATGATTTGCTCCGTGAAAAAGGAGCCGGACACATTCAAATTTTTGGTGGGGGAGGAGGAACTATCCTTCCGGAAGAAATCAAGGAACTACATGGCTATGGAATTACCCGAATCTATTCTCCTGATGACGGAAGAGCCATGGGATTGCAGGGTATGATCAATGATCTGGTAGAAAAATGTGATTTTCCTATCGGAGATAACCTGCCTGATGATTTTGAATTGGATAAAAGCAACAAAGGAACCGTAGCCAGAGCTATTTCTTCCTTTGAAAACTTCCCTGAGCATGCTGCAGGCCTGCTCGAGCAGGTGAGAAAAGAAAGCCAATCCAATAATACTCCTGTCTTGGGAATTACCGGCACGGGTGGAGCTGGTAAATCCTCTTTGGTAGATGAGTTGGTAAGACGGTTCATCCTTGACTTTGAGGACAAAAACATGGCCATTATCTCTGTGGACCCTTCCAAGAGAAAAACCGGTGGAGCGCTTCTCGGTGACCGAATTCGGATGAATTCCATCCATCATCCACGGGTTTTCATGCGCTCTTTGGCTACTCGACAGTCCAATTTGGCCCTTTCCAAATATGTACAGGATGCAGTAGATACGGTAAAGGCAGCGGGCTTTGACCTTGTTATTTTGGAAACCTCAGGGATTGGTCAATCCGATACAGAGATAATTGAGCATTCCGATCTTTCACTTTACGTGATGACTCCGGAATACGGGGCTGCTTCCCAGTTGGAAAAGATCGATATGCTGGACTTTGCTGATGTGATCGCGCTCAACAAGTTTGACAAGCGCGGAGCCTTGGATGCCATTAGAGACGTCAAAAAGCAATACAAGCGCAATCATAACCTTTGGGAAATTGCCGACGAAGATATCCCGGTATTTGGTACCATTGCCTCTCAGTTCAATGATCCCGGAATGAATCAGCTGTACCGGGCGATCATTGGGAAGGTCAATGAGAAATTCCCAGGTTGGGAGAGCTCTTTTGAACTCACCGCCGGAACATCCGAGAAGATTTACATCATCCCGCCTGCGCGGACTCGCTACCTGAGCGAGATCACCGAAGTCAATCGCAACTACGATAAGTGGGTAGAAGAGCAAAAGGAAATTGCACAGCAGCTGTATTCCATTCAGAAATCCATGGAAGCTATTCGTTCTGCAAAAGTTGCGGATCAGGATCGTCTGCTGAAGGAGCTTCAGGAAGTGTATGCCCAAGTCGAGCTTAATTTGGATCCAAAAAATAAAAAGTGGCTGGAGGAATGGCCAACTGAAGCTGCACGTTATTCGGATGATTTCTATGTCTTTAAGGTCCGTGACAAGGAACTGAAAGTAAAAACGTACAGCACTTCCCTTTCCAATTCCAGAATTCCTAAGGTTTCCCTTCCAAAGTATGAAGCTTGGGGAGAATTGCTCAAATGGGGCTTGAGAGAAAATGTGCCGGGTCAGTTTCCATACACTTCCGGCGTATTTCCCTTCAAAAGAGAGGGAGAAGATCCTACCCGAATGTTTGCCGGAGAAGGTGGGCCTGAGCGAACCAACAAACGCTTTCACTATGTCTCTAAGGATATGCCTGCAAAGCGACTTTCAACCGCTTTTGACTCGGTGACCCTGTATGGAGAAGATCCAGATTACCGTCCGGATATCTATGGTAAAATCGGAAACTCCGGAGTGAATATATGCTGTCTGGATGATGCCAAGAAGTTGTATTCTGGCTTTAATCTGGTGGACCCGATGACTTCCGTATCCATGACCATCAATGGTCCTGCGGCTACCATGACTGCATTTTTTATGAATGCGGCCATCGATCAGCAGTGTGAGGTTTACATCAAAGCGAATGGATTGGAAGAAGAGGTCGAGGCAAAAATAGAAGCGATTTATAAAGAAAAAGGCCTGGCTAGGCCCCGATACAATGCTCCGATTCCTGAGGGAAATGACGGTTTGGGATTGATGCTTTTGGGGGTGACAGGAGATCAGGTGCTACCTGCAGAGGTCTACCAAAAGATTAAAGCGGATACGCTTTCCAAGGTACGAGGTACTGTTCAAGCGGATATCTTGAAGGAGGATCAAGCGCAGAATACTTGTATTTTCTCCACTGAGTTTTCCCTTCGATTGATGGGTGACGTGCAGCAATACTTCATTCAAAATAAGGTTCGAAACTTCTATTCGGTTTCCATCTCAGGATACCATATTGCAGAAGCCGGTGCCAACCCGATTACCCAATTGGCCTTGACTCTTTCCAATGGATTCACCTACGTGGAGTATTATGTGTCCCGAGGAATGAATATCAATGATTTTGCACCCAATCTTTCCTTCTTTTTCTCCAACGGGATCGACCCGGAATATGCCGTGATCGGTAGGGTGGCAAGAAGAATTTGGGCTAAAGCGATGAAGCTTAAATACGGGGCCAATGAGCGGTCCCAGATGCTGAAATACCATATTCAGACTTCCGGTAGATCACTTCATGCACAAGAGATCGACTTCAATGATATCCGGACTACACTCCAGGCTTTGTATGCGATCTACGACAATTGCAACTCTCTGCATACCAATGCCTACGACGAGGCGATCACTACTCCTACTGAAGCATCGGTTCGCAGAGCCATGGCTATTCAGTTGATAATCAATAAGGAATTGGGTCTGGCCAAAAATGAAAATCCACTACAAGGCTCTTTCATCATTGAGGAGTTGACCGATTTGGTAGAGGAAGCGGTGTATTTGGAATTTGACAGAATCACCGAGCGGGGTGGTGTATTGGGTGCCATGGAGACCATGTATCAGCGTGGCAAAATCCAGGAAGAAAGTTTGCACTATGAAATGCTGAAGCATACCGGTGAATATCCCATCATCGGGGTGAACACTTTCCTTTCGAGCGAAGGTTCTCCGACGATTATTCCAGGTGAAGTCATCCGGGCTACTTTGGAAGAAAAAGAAGATCAGATTCAAACCCTAAAAAATCTCCATCAGGCTTATCCCGGCAAGGAAAAAGAGCAACTTTCAGGTCTCAAAAAGGCTGCAGTCCAAAATGAGAATGTCTTCGAAAAACTTATGGAAGCTGCTAAGTATTGTTCCTTAGGTCAAATCACCAATGCTTTGTATGAAGTAGGTGGTCAGTATAGAAGGAATATGTAATTCAATGCAGAAGGCTGAAGTCTGAAATTAGAAAGAGGGCTGAATTAAGAGACAAGAGTCTAGATACAAGACGCTAGACATAAGACTCTAGTATATAGTTCGAGTGCTGCTTCTGGAGAAGCAACACAACAAACAGCAAAACTAAACAAGGGTTATCCTGCTTTTCCGAAAGCAGGATATTTTCATAAAAAGTAAAAGTTAAAACATTGAAAAAATGATTGAGATGCCTAAAGCGTCGTAAATCGTCATTCGTAAATCGAAAATAAAAATGGCTGGAAACAAACGAAATGTCACTGTCCGTATGAAGGCGGACTTGGAATATGAATCCCGAAATCCTCAGGGAAATCTGGTCAATATTGATATGTATGATCCCGAGCATAAGCATGCCCAATCTCCTATGGATTTGCTTTTGTCGGCTTTGGGAGGATGTGCTTCTGTGGATGCTGTCCTGATGATGAAAAAGAAGCGCAGAGAGATCGTGGATTTCTTTGTCGAGGTAGAGGGAACTAGAAATGACGGGGTGCCTGCTTTTTACACCGATATTGAGCTGAGATTTGTGATAGTTTCCCCTAATGCCACAGAGGAGGAGTTTGCCAAGGTGATTGCTTTGTCAGTCGAAAAATACTGTTCGGTAGCTTCTTCTCTGAAGTCCAATATTACCTTTTCAGCTGAAGTAAGGAGGCCTGCATGAGAGTGGTCAAGGAATTTGTAAAGGATGAGGTAAGGGTCAGCGTCTTCTCTTGGAACAACAAGTATTTGATCAAATTTGAATTAGGTCCTCTTGAACAAACATTCAAGCTCAGTGAGATGGATGTATTGGAGGAGTCCGAGTTGGAAGCATTTTGGAGTGGAGATTTTTTTAGTGCAGTGGTTGGGAGGTTTGAAGAAATGGGAAAAACCTTTCGTGCCCAAGTAGAAAATTTATAATTTCCCTGCTACGCACGTGGGGAAATATGAAAAACTATTTGATTCTGTTCTTTTTGGGTCTTGGAGTTAGCTCTTGTGGCTTTTTGTCTGAGGAAGCCTATCAAGCTGAATTTTCTGAATTGGAAGAAATCGTCGACCGATTGGAAGACCAAGGTGCATTGATGAGTCAAAGTTTGGATTCTATTGCTCATCTCTATGAGCATCAAATTGCGAATTACGATTCCCTTTTGGTGTATGCGGATTATGATAAATATCTGATTGAAGGGCCATTTTCGACAGCTACTCCTGGATCTGATTCTACAAAAAGCTCGATAATCGTTTTGAATACCACCTCAGACAGGGAAAGAGCACTTCAAGAAGTGGCCGCCACCAATTTTTTGGATGAGCACTTTTCGGATTTTGTCAGGAAAAATGATCTGGTGGCGCAAGTTTACAGCAATTCAGCCTTGCAAGTCAGTCGGGTTTATCCTTGCTATGACCATAAAAATATTGTAGATCCTAATATTGATGTCACGCAGTTTAACTTCTATTATGCTGCAAATGAGATCAATAATCCATCTAAAGGTTTGGTGTGGATTCCTGATGCCTACGTAGATCCTGCAGGTAGAGGTTGGATCGTTTCCTTGGTTCATCCTATTTACAAAGAAGATTCGCTTTTTGCTGTTTTAGGGGTTGACTTTACGGTAGATGATGTGATTTACAATTATCTCCAAGACTTTGAAGGGGAGTACCTTCTGGTGAATGCCAAAGGAGACATAGTAGCCGGAAAGGCCGGAGCTATAGAAAACATAAGCATGCCTCCATTAAAAAACCACGTGTACAGGGAGACCGTGAAGTCGGAGAATTTTAGGGTTTCTGATTTCAATCTTTTCCAAAGCAGAAGTAAAGAAGTCAGACAGATGGCACAGGATTTTTTACTTAAGAAAAGTCAGGTTTTTGAATTTCAGGAAGAAAAAAACCTGAAAGCGGCTTTGTGTTATCCCTTTCAGGAGATTGACTGGTACATGATTCAAATCATACCCAATAGCTAATGCCTACTCCTATCAAACGGTCCAATTTCATTTTGCTCACTGCAGTGGGTTCGGCCCTTATTTTTATGGTGATTTTCTTGGGATTTAGTTTTTTCAATGCCATCTACCAAACTCAAGTCCAGTCCAGAAAGGATTTTTTGAGCCAGCAGACTGCTTTGGCGTCCCGAGGCTTGGAGTCTGAGGTGGACCGCTTTCAATCCGAAACCAGCTTTTTTGCCGATAATGTGTCGGATCAGTTGGGAGAGTTGAAAACCAATCCGGATCGTCTTGCCCGTACCACGAGACAGTTGTTTAATGCTTTTCCGGGAATGATTGATCACCTTTGGATGGATTTGGGAGATTCTGTTTTGCTTTTCTCTTTGACCTCCAGAAATGATTTTTTGGTTCAAAAGGATCCTGATGGTCTTCCAAAATTGGTTGAATTAGAAAGCTTTATACATCTGGAAAGAGAGGGGGTAGAGTTTGTAATTCTGCTCAACTTGCCCAAGTTTTCGAAAGGCTACGTATCCATATTTTATCTGGATCAAGGAGGGGAGAAATTCCTCTTTCTCAATGAAAAGCTAATTTCTCTTGATCAGGGAAGGGATAGCATTACTTTGGCCACAGATCAGTTGGCGGTTCAGGCAGCTTTGGAAGACATTAACCACGGTCTAAAAGGGATGTATCCAGCTACTTGGGAAAATGAGAAACAAGAGAAAGTATCCCGTACTCTAGCTCAGTATCCTTTTAATTTTTCTCCGTCTAAAGGAAATGCTGCCTTGGTATTTCTAGTCCCCACGGAAAACCTCACCTCAGGTATTTATTCTACCTACCTTTTTGTCTTCTTCATCCTTGCATTTCTTCTCGTGGGGATGATTACCGTATTTATTTTCTCACTAAAGAGCAAGTTTAAAGCAGATCGGCTTCGGGAAAAGAATCTGGAGGAGATTTCAACACTATTTGAACAACAAAATCTACTCCTTAGGGAATTGAAGGGCTTTGTGTTTTTTCATGACTATTTGGGTCAGATTACCGAAGTGAGTGAGCAAGTAATTGACATTTTGGGGCACACAAGAGAGGATTTTATTTCCTCCTTTAAGAAAGATTCCAATCATCCTGAAGCCAATCAGGTGAAGAGCAGTGTGATGGATTTAGTAGCCCAGGGAAAAGATTTGGTAGATCTGGAGTATGACTTTGTCAAGCCCAACAAGGAAAAAATCAGGGTTCGGGTATTTACCAAAGTGGTATTTAATGAGGAGGGAAGGTTTGAAAGAGGCTTTGGTATAGGTATAGATATTACCAAGCAGTATCTGGCCCAACAAAAGATCCTTCAGAGTGAGACTCGATTGAAAAACCTGATAAAAAACATTCCGGATACCATTTTCATCTATGACCTTCAGGGCTTTGTGGTAGACTTTCATGTAATGGACAAAGAGACCCAATTGGAGTCGGCTCAAGCCACTATGGGAAGAAATATTTCTGAAATTATCCCTCACAATCAGGAAGATGTCGTAATCGGTGCCTTTAAAAAGGCAATCCAGACCAAAAAAATGCAAACTGTGCAGGTGTTTTGGAATTCGCCGGTAGGAGAGAAGCATTACGAGATGCGGTTTTTTTCCTTGGATGATAATCAGGTGATGTCCTTGTCCAGGGATATTACCAGTCAGAAGATATGGGAAAAAGGCCTCATGGAGGCTATGAATGCAGCTGACCAGGCAAGTCAGGCCAAGTCTCAGTTTTTGGCCAATATGAGTCATGAGATTCGGACTCCGATGAATGGGCTTTTAGGGATTATTGACCTTTTGGAGGGGACTAAACTGGGGCAAATCCAAAAGCAATACGTAGAGATCATCAAAAACTCAGGCAATACACTTTTGGATATCATCCGGGATATTTTGGACTATTCCAAAATCGAATCCGGAAAAATTGAGATCAACAAGGAGGTATTTGACCCTCTGAAAGAAATCCATGTTCAAAAAGAAATGCTTTCCGGATTGGCTAAGAAAAAGCAAATCGATCTGGAAGTGGTAGTAAGCTCTCAGGAGAGTAGGGTTTTCGAAGGGGATAAAAATAAGATCAATCAGATTCTGCTCAATCTCATCGGAAACGCCCTTAAATTCACTCCTGAGGGTGGAAAAGTCACTGTCCGATTGGATCTGGAAGATATTGGGTCGGATATATATTTTTTGAGTTATGTGGTTCAGGATACTGGTATCGGGATTTCTGAAGAAAACATCAAGCATCTCACTCAGCCGTTTTATCAGGTGGATAGTTCGATTTCCAAGAATTTTCAGGGAACCGGCTTGGGTTTGGCTATCGCAAAGCGGATGATCGAACTTTTGGGGGGAGAATTGAAAATCGAGAGTAAGCTGGGGGAAGGGGCCAAATTTGCCTTTTCCATAATGGTCAAGAAAGCAGAAAAAGAGGAGCATTCATCCGGGGGACATGGGTTGACTTGGAAAGATGTTAAAGACATGGGTGCGGAGTTTCCACTTCGAGTGCTGCTGGCAGAGGATAATGAGCTTAATCAACAATTGATGACCTTGATGTTTGAGCAGTTGGGATTCCAGTATGAAACTGTAAAAAGCGGGAAAGAAGCGGTGGAAAGGGTCCTGGAAAAGGATTTTGATGTGGTGCTTATGGATGTACAAATGCCGGATATGAACGGATTGGAAGCTACCCGGGAAATCAGAAAGCTCAAAGAAAAAAAAGGATTGATCATTATCGGCCTTTCTGCAAATGTCTTTGAGGAAGATCAAAAAGAAGCCTTGAACGCAGGTATGGATGATTACCTGACCAAACCAATCCGCCTCGCTGTTTTGGCTGACAAGCTGGAGTTCTACTTCAGAAAAGTCAGAGGGGAAAAAATCTCCTAAAAGAAAAGGCTCCGAAATTCCATTTCGGAGCCTTTAGGTCTGATTTCAATCAAATTACAAAGTGGTATTCATGTCAAATGCTTCGAGGTAATCAGCTACCCGACGAACAAACATTCCTCCCAATGCCCCGTCTACAACTCTGTGGTCATAAGAATGAGATAGGAACATTTTGTGGCGAATGGCAATCACATCACCTGTTGGGGTTTCCACAACAGCCGGTTTTTTGACAATTGCACCTACTGCAAGAATAGCTACCTGAGGCTGAGGAATGATCGGAGTGCCCATCACATTTCCAAAGGAGCCTACATTAGATACGGAATAGGTACCACCAGATAAGTCGTCAGCTGTCAGCTTGTTGACTCTTGCTCTGTTTGCCAAGTCATTCACTGCTTTGGAAATGCCTACCAGATTAAGCTGATCTGCATTTTTGATTACAGGCACAATCAAGTTTCCGGAAGGCAAAGCCACAGCCATGCCGATATTGATGTCCTTTTTCTTAATGATTCGCTCCCCATCTACGGAAATATTGATCATTGGAAAGTCACGGATAGCTTTGGCTACAGCCTCGATGAAGAATGGAGTATACGTGATACTTTCTCCATATTTCTTCTTGTAAGCCTCTTTGTTTTTTTCTCTCCAAAGCACGATAGCGGTCATATCGGCTTCCACAAAGGAAGTCACGTGTGCAGAAATTCTCTTGGATTCGACCATGCGCTGCGCGATGATCTTTCTCATACGATCCATTTCGATGATTTCATCGGTAGCGGATACGCTTACTTGAACTTTAGGCTCAGAGATGGATGGCGCTGGTGCTGCTGGGCTGGCCACAGGGGCTTTATTGCCTCTTTTGCTGAGGTAATCCAGCATATCTTGCTTGGTGACTCTGCCGTCTTTTCCGGTTCCCGGAATTCCTGAAAGCTCGGATGCAGATATGCCTTCCTCCTTAGCCATGCTTTTGACCAAAGGAGAATAGAATCTGCCGTCTTCGGCAGGACTGGAGGTTTCTGGCTCGGCTTTGGAGATCAAAGAGGCCGTATGGGCAGGAGCAGCTGCTACCAATTCTTCTTTTGGAGAAGCTGGGACTTCAGTCTTTGGAGCCGCAGTTTCTACTTTGCTGTTGGTTTCAATGATTGCTATGGGAGCACCTACAGCTACTACATCTCCTTCTTTTGCAAGAATTTTTTTCAAAACCCCACCGTGAGTGGCAGGTACTTCGGTATCCACCTTGTCTGTAGCTACTTCCAGGACAGACTCATCAGCTTCGATGGTGTCTCCCTCTTTTTTAAGCCAGGTCAAAATGGTGCCTTCTATGATACTTTCACCCATTTTGGGCATTAGCATTTCTACACTTGCCATATCGTTTTTGGTAATTAAATTGGGTTTATATTCAAGTTTTAAAATTAAATTTTATCGAATACCTTCCCAAACCTTTCCTATAAAATTTTATTTGTTATTTCCGGAGAAGCAAACTCTCAGCAGATTCAAGACTGCCACTCCGGTCTGCTGAATATTCAGCATTCGATCCTGAGTGAGTTGGAGTTTTCGGGTTTCGACAAACCCTTCTCCGGCACAGGCAATCCAGACTGTTCCTACCGGCTTTTCCTCTGTCCCTCCATCCGGTCCCGCTACTCCACTGCTGGAGAGTCCAAAGTCAGCTTTGAATAGCTTTCTGACCCCATTAGCCATTTCTTTTACCGTTTCTTCACTTACGGCCCCAAAGGTTTCCAGGGTTTGGGATTGCACACCCAGAATGGATTCCTTGAACTGATTGTGGTAGGGGACTACCGAACCCTGAAAATAGGCAGAGCTTCCCGGGACTGTAGTCACCAAATGGGAAACATAGCCCCCTGAGCAACTCTCGGCTAAAGCTAGAGTTTTCCCGGCGTTCTTCAAAAGATTACCGATGGCTGTCTCCAAGGTTTCGGAATTAAATCCATAAACATACTTGTCTATGATCGGCATCACCTCTTCGATTTGCTCATCTACTTCGTCCTCGAGGGTTTTTAGATTCTCTCCGAAAGCAGTCAATCTCAGCTTGACATGGCCTAGGGATGGGAGATAAGCAAGACGGATATGTTCGGGCAGGTTGTTTTCCCAATCTTTGATCAGGTCAGCCAGCCAGCTTTCACCAATACCCGCTGTCTTGATCACTTTGTGATAGATGACAGGCAGTGCCACCACCTTGGGTAAAGTGGGTAGAACAAAGTCCTTCATCAGCTTTTTCATCTCATGGGGTACTCCCGGCATGGACATCCAGTATTTCCCACCCCGCTCAAACCACATCCCCGGGGCAGTTCCTACTTCATTGGGCACATAGGTACAACAGGAAGGAAGATGTCCTTGGAGGATATTGAGCTGAGTCATTTCTCTGCCTCTTCGTTTGAAAAAGGATGTAACCGCTTCCACCGCCTCGGGAAATTCTACGACTTCACAGCCAAAGTACTCCGCCAAAAGCGGCTTGGTCAAATCATCCTGAGTGGGTCCAAGTCCACCCGTGATCAAAATCAGATCAGCCCGCTCTTCTGCAGCTGCAAAAGCAGCTAGGATATCTGTCCTGTTATCGCCAACGGTGGTTTTTCTAACGACTTTTACTCCCACTAAATCCAGTTCTTGGCTGATCCAATGGGAATTGGTATCCATGATTTGTCCATAGAGCAACTCATCTCCGATGGCGATGATTTCGGCACGTACAAGTTTCATTTACTCGCTTTGTTTTTTAGGGTGATGCTATGATGCTTTATTCTTTTGAGAGAAAAGGATTCCTCAAAAATCCAGATTTCGATTAGCGGACTTTGGCTTTTCTCAGGATTTTTGAAAAAATGCCGGGAAAAAACCGTTTGAGGTACACGGCATACTTTTCTTTGCCTCCAATCAGCACTTCTTCTTTTTTTCTGGAAATGGCAGCGAAAATCTCCTCAGCGCATTCCTCAGGGCTCATTCCATTGGCTTGAGCTTCGTCCATTTCACCCAATGGAGAACCATCTGCGGTGAGTGCGTTGATAGAAACTTGCGTTTTGATAAATCCGGGGCAAATCAGGGTTACCGAAATATTATCCTGAAAATGCTCTGCTCTCAGGGTATCGAAAAACCCATGCAGTGCATGCTTCGAAGCGGCGTAGGAGGACCGAAAAGGAGAAGCAAACTTCCCGACCAAGGAAGTGACTACTCCAAAGTGTCCGGTTTTATTTTGGATAAAATGAGGTAAAATCGCCTTGGTCAAGGCCACTGTACCGAAGTAATTCACTTCCATCAGTTTTCGGTCTACTTCCAAGGTTGTCTCTCGAATCAGCGAGCGCTGACTGATGCCTCCATTGTGCAGGAGAATGTCCACTTTTCCGAAAAAAGAAATGGCCTCCTTGACTTTAGCTTCCATCTCAGTGGTCTCAATTAGGTCCAAAGGAAGGACTCGAATGCCTTCTGGATAAGGACATTCATTTTTTACACGCTCCAGTTCATTTTCTTTTCGGGCAGAAATAATGACAGAGTACCCTTGTCTGGAGAATTCTTTGGTGGAAGCCTCACCTATTCCTGATGAAGCTCCTGTGATCCAGATGACCGGTTTATTCATGGCTTTGCTTTCTTTTCATAGGTGACAAAGGAGTAGGGAAACTCGTTTTTTTCGTCTGCAGGAAAATCACTTCTCTCTACTTCTTCCCAATCCTGAACAGGAATAGTGGGGAAGTAAGTATCTCCTTCCGGATTGGTATGGACTTCAGTAATCTCCAGCTGGTCACAGAAGGAAAGTGACTGCTTGTAGATTTCTCCTCCGCCGATGATAAAAAGCTTTTCCACTTCCAATTTGTTGCAAAAAATAAAAGCTTCCTCCAGGTTCGAAAAGCAGTAATGTCCCTCAGGAGCCTGAAAATCAGGGTTTCTGGTGATGATCAAATGGGTTCGGTTGGGTAGGGGCTTACCCAAGGACTCGAATGTTTTTCTACCCATCAAAATAAAATGACCTGAAGTCAAATTTTTGAATCGCTTAAGATCAGAGGATAATTTCCAGATGAGTTGATTGTCTCTACCTATGACTTGGTTGCTCGCGACAGCTGCAATAAGGATGATTTTCACTTGGTTTTTTTTTGGAACCTGAATTTACCAGTCTAGTTTTTCAAAAAATGAAAAAGGGCAGAAAAACTGCCCCTTCCGAGTTAAAATATCTTTTAGAATGGATTAGTTCATCCCTGACATCGCGTTGGGATAGGAAGACATGTTGAATTTCTTTGGAGAGCTGGTTTGAATTTCCACTACTTTCATGTCTGTGACCTCTCCGTTATTGTCTGTGAAAATCATTTCCAAAAACGTCCCCTTGGGTGCACTGGAAAAGAAAGACTGATACTTCTCCACCGTTTTGTTGGAAATCATGGGGTTGCTCTGAGGAGAAAACATCGAGAATCCCTCAATGGGCTCTTCGGTCACCCAATAATTGCCCTGACCATCTTCAGATTTGACCAAGTATTCTTCACAGGTATAGCCCAAGATATCCTTTTTGTTTCCGGTTTTAGTGACTGAATAGTTTTCTTCTTCCATCTGACCATCCGCTTCTTCATCGACCATTTCCTGAATCTTATCGTAGTCTACCTTCATGGCAATACTGGTTTTTTGCCCTTCATTATCCATCAGAATGACCATGGCCTGATTTTTCACATCCATAATCGTAGTTGTGATGTTTTCCGGAGTTTTGGGATCGGCAAAAGACATACCCATGAAATCGGTATTATCCGTTAGTAAATAGTTGATTCGGGAGGGAGGATCTGCTTTTCCCTTTTTGTTGATGGAGGTGACTTCCATGACCATGTACCCTGTGAAATCATAGGAAGATTCGGTGTCTGCGGCCTGCATCATCCCACCCAAAAGTCCTTCCATTGGCGATTTTCCCTCCTTTTCATTTTTAGGCGTGGTCGTGCTTTGTGCAGCATTTTGCGCAGCATTCTGGATTTTTTTCAGAAGTTGAGCTTGTGCAGGTAGGACAGTGGTAATTCCTGCGATGGTGCAGATTAAAATTAGCTTTTTCATAGTTTTTGTTTAAAAATCTATGGCAATGTCCTAAAAATCAGATAAAAAGTAAATAGCTGGGTAAAACTTCACCATTTTAATCCTCTCAGCAATTCCTCTATTTTCATTCGTTTTTTGCCCTCTAGCTGCAATTCTTTCACTTCGAGGCTTCCTTCCCCACACTGAAAAGTCAAATAACTTTTTCCATCAGAGTCCCACATTCCCGGTTCCTTTCCAGAAAGGTTTTTATTCGAAACTTCTGTTTTGAAAAACTTGCACACTTTTCCCTGAAACTCGGTCCAGGCTGCCGGGTAGGGAGAAAGCCCTCTGACCAAATTGTGAATGGATTCGGCAGATTGATTCCAGTCGATTTTGCAGGTCTCTTTGAAGATTTTGGGTGCGTGATGAAGGGCTCTTGATTCGTCCTGAGGCAAAGGATTGACCTTCCCTTCAGCTATTGCCTCAACTGTTCTGACTACCAGTTCGGAGCCTATAGTCATTAGTTTTTCATAGACCGAACCCAGATTGTCTTCGGGGAGGATAGCTATTTTTTCCTGGAAAATGATGCTTCCTGTGTCAATCTCGTGCTTTAGAAAAAAGGTGGTGACTCCGGTCTCGGTTTCTCCATTGATAATCGCCCAATTGATTGGAGCGGCACCTCGATAGTCAGGAAGGAGGGAGGCGTGAAGATTGAATGTGCCCATCGGAGGCATATTCCAAACTGATTCGGGAAGCATTCGGAAGGCTACCACAATCTGAAGATCCGCCTTCAAATCCCTCAATTCCTGCTGGAATTCAGGATTTTTGAGATTGGTGGGCTGTAAAATATTCAAGCCAAGTCGCTCGGCAGCTTCTTTAACGGGAGACCCAACCAATTTTTGACCACGGCCTTGAGGCTTGTCAGGTGCAGTGATGACACCAACTACATTCCAACCGGCTTCGACCAGTTTTTCAAGGGCTGGCACAGCAAATTCCGGTGTACCCATGTACACGATTCTTAATTTCTCCTTTGAGATTACTTCTTTATTCGGCATTCGATTTTCGGCGTTCGATATTGATTTTATAGTTGGGATTTGACAGAAGCTTCAAGTCTCAAATTCCCCATCAGTTATAAATCAGATACTTTTCTCTTTTCTGCTTGTATTCTTCTAATCCGGCTTTCCAGCTCTCGCGGATTTCTGCTTCAGATTTTCCTGCAAGAATCTGCTTTTTCAACTCATCAGTTCCGGCAAGGGTATTAAAGAAGTTATTGAAAAACTTCTCCTTCATGCCTGATTTTTGGTATGCATCCAAAATATAGCTGAGCGTAAAATGATGATCTAAAGATTCTCCTCGCAGGTCCACCCCATAGCATTTCTTATCCTGATGGGGAGGTGTTTTGGACATCCCATCGATGCTTACGGGCGTAAAGGTGAAAGTTCCGAATTTTGGGTCGGGATACCCATACATCTGAAAAGGATCATAAGTGCCTCTTCCCAAAGACATCACCGTTCCTTCAAAAAAGCAGGTGCTTGGATACAGCTTGATTGCCAAATCGCTAGGGAGGTTTGGCGAGGGCTTTACGGGTAAACTATAGGCTTGATTTCTGTTCCAATTAGCCACCGGAATCACCTCCAAGTCGGTAGTCAGTCCGCCTTTCAGCCATTTTTCCCCATTGATCATCTGGGCTAGTTCTCCTACGGTGAGACCATGAACCACCGGAATGGGATGCATGCCCACAAAGGATTCAAAGCCTTTTTTCAGCATAGGGCCATCCACATAGCTCCCATTGGGATTGGGTCGGTCAAAAATGACCACCTTTTTCCCCTGTTCTGCACAAGCTTCCATCACGTAGTGCATCGTGCTTATGTAGGTGAAAAAGCGGGTACCTACGTCTTGAAGGTCGAAAATCACCACGTCCAGATCTTTAATTTGCTCAGCAGAGGGCTTCTTGTTATTTCCATAAAGGGAAATAATCGGCAGTCCGGTCTTTTGGTCTGTGCTATTGTCCACTTTCTCTCCTGCATCAGCAGTGCCTCGGAATCCATGCTCGGGTACGAATACTTTTTTGACTTCGATTCCATTTTCCAAGAGAAAATCAACCACATGTTTATTGGCTGACTGAGGAAGGATGGAAGTTTGGTTTCCTACCAAACCGACTTTTTTGCCTTTGAGCATTGGAAGGTAGAGATCTGCTCTTTCAGCCCCGGTCAATACTTCTTGGGATTGGGCTGTGGAGTAGAAAAGAGTACCTAGTAAAATGGCCAAAAAACCGATCAGAAGTGAATTTTTCGCTTGCTTCATGCTAATTTGCGGGGAGTTGTGAAAAACAAATTTAACCGAGTCCCTTGAACCTTTCCTATTTCATTGCCAAAAGAATCAGTTTTAAACAGGCCGGGGGTTTTTCTGGGACCATTCATCGGATAGCGGTTGGAAGCTTAGGCTTGGGCTTGGGCGTGGCCATTTTGGCCTTTATGATATTGGGAGGTTTTCAAAAGACCGTTTCAGATCGGGTTTACAGCTTCACGGGGCACTTTCAGGTGCAGCGCTTTCAGATGAGCAATGCCTTTGAGGAGGTGCCTTTTTCCTTCCAATCGGAATTTACCCAATCCGTGGATCAACTACCTTTTATCCGCATAATTCAGTCTTTTGGCCACAAAGCAGCCTTATTGAAAGGTGAGGAGGAAGTAGAAGGAATCCTGATGAAAGGAGTAGGGCAGGATTTTGATACGCTGGAATTCAAAAAGTATCTGGTCGAAGGTCGAATGCTCACCATTCCGGATTCCGGAGTCAGCAATGAAGTTATGCTCAGTAAGCTGGTGGCCAATAAGCTGCTTCTCGATGTAGGGGATCGGGTGACGCTCTATTTTGTCCAGGACCCTCCGCGCTTCAGAAGAGTGGAAGTGGTGGGGATTTTTGAAACGTATCTGGAGAATTTTGATGAAAAGATTGTCATCGGAGAGCTGCAAACCATCCGTAACCTCAATGGCTGGAGTAAGGACCAAGTAGGTGGTCTTGAGATTTTTGTGGATGATGCCAAAAAGACAGATGAATACCTGCCTCTTTTGGAAAATGCACTGGATTTTGATTTGAAACTGATCGATAGCAGAGACCGGTTTCTTGAGATTTTTGACTGGCTTAGTCTGCTTGATACCAATGTGGTGGTATTTATCTCCCTGATTGGCTTTGTGGCCATTTTCAATATGGGAGCGATTTTATTTATCCTGATCATGGAGAGAACGCAGATGATCGGTTTGCTGAAAGCCATGGGAGCCCGCAATTCCCAAATTCGAAAAATCTTTTTCTGGAATGGGATGAAGATTTTGGGAAGAGGCCTTGTGATTGGAAATCTGATCGGTTTGGGGATCGGCTTTTTGCAGGATACTTTCCGGCTGATTCCATTGGATCCGACCAACTACTACATGAGCTACGTACCTATTGACTGGAATTGGCCTGTGTTTATTCTGCTAAATATCGGAATCACCATTTTGACGGCTTTGGTACTTTGGATCCCGGTTTTGGTGATTTCCAGAGTGGACCCGATCAAGTCTATTCGCTTTGATTGAGGCGATAAGGTGAAAAAATACTTTTGATTTTCATCCAAATCACTCCAAAAACGGCTTCTTTGAAGATTTTAGGACTCATCTTGGATTCTCCTCTAGTCCGGTCTGTAAAAATAATGGGTACCTCGATCAGTTTGAATCCCAATTTCCAAGCCGTGAATTTCATTTCGATCTGGAAGGCATAGCCGATGAATCTGATTTCATCCAGATTGATGCCTTTTAGCACACTTCTGTGGTAGCATTTAAAACCAGCCGTGGCGTCTTTGATCGGAAGACCGGTGATAAATTTCACATAGACACTGGCGAAATAGGACATCAAAACTCTCCCTATTGGCCAATTCACCACATTCACTCCGGTAATGTACCGAGAACCAATTGCCAAGTCAAAGGACCGATCTTTTACGGCATCGTATAGTCGGATCAAATCTTTCGGATTGTGGGAAAAATCGCAGTCCATTTCAAAAATGAAATCGTACTCTCTATCCAAAGCCCATTTAAATCCGGTGATGTAGGCCGTTCCCAGACCTAGCTTTCCCTTTCTTTCCAAAAGGTGAAGTCTGTTTGAAAAGTCATTTTGAAGAGTTTTTACCACACTTGCTGTTCCGTCAGGAGATCCATCGTCAATGATCAGGAGTTCAAACTCTCCCTCAAGTCCCATTACAGCCAGCACCATTTCCCGGATATTCTCCAGTTCATTGTAGGTGGGAATGATGACGAGTTTTCGGTGGTTCATAGTGCTTCAAAGCTCAAAAGTAAGAGTTCATGTGGATTTTTTGAGGAGTGGTGGACTTGAATCTTGGAGATCGTCTAGTTTTGCGGCAAAAATCACCCTTATGACTCCCCATATTGCCATTGTCAGTTATGTTTCTACCGGTGCCTACGACGCCAATACCATAGATGAAGATCAGTTGCTATCTCAAGTTTTGAAAGACTTGGGACTTGCTCATCAAATCGTAGCCTGGTCAGACCCTGAGGTGGATTGGTCCAATTTTTCTCATTTAATGATCAAATCTGTTTGGGATTACTTTGATTACTACCCGGAATTTCTGGCTTGGATGGACCAAATTCAGGCTTTGGGGCTTCCGGTATTGAATGACTTGGATTTGATCCGTTGGAATTCTGATAAAAGATATCTTTTAGAGATCGAAGCTAAAGGCTTTCCTACTATAGCGGGTGTTTTGTTGGAAAAAGGCTCCACCCCAGATTTGGACCGGATTCTTCAAAAAATAAAGTCGGATACCTTGGTCATCAAACCAGTGGTGAGCGGAGGGGCAAAAAATACACTTAAAATCCCTGTAAACCGATGGGATGATTTTAAAGAAAAGGTGGCTCAACTTCTCGAAATGGAGGACTTTTTAGCTCAGCCATTTGTCAAAGAAGTAGCTGAGGTTGGAGAGTATTCTTTACTATTCTTCAATGGTTCTTTTTCCCATGCGGTATTGAAAACTCCGGCTAAAGAAGATTTTCGGGTACAGCATTACTTTGGTGGGACGATTCAGGCAATTCAGCCGGGGCCTGAATTGCTTGTTCCTGCCCAGCGATTGATGAATGAATTTGGAAAAGGCACACTCTATGGAAGGGTGGATGGAGTGCTAATTGACGGGGTATTTCATTTGATGGAACTGGAACTAATCGAGCCTTATCTGTTTCTTGGCCTGACAGAGAATGCCTTGCCAAACTATAAAAAAGCAGTCAGCGAGCGACTATTGGGTTAAACTCAGGAGCAAAACTCTTCCATCTTATTCAGGGCATAGTCGCTTCCTTTCTCTGCTGCTTCTTTGATCAGTTGGCATCCTTCGGGATTTCCCATTCGAGCCATGCAAATGCCCTTTTTGCCTAAGGCCTCGATATGGTCAGGACGATTTTTGAGTACAAAGTCAAAATCCTCCAAAGCCCAGGGCAAATAGCCAATCTTTAGCAAAGCAAAGCCTCTGTTGTATCGAGCTGTGATGTTGTCCGGTTCTTTTTTCAGGTAGGTATTGAAAGAAGCCGCTGCACCGTAAATATCTCCCCGACCGGCTCTAGCCATGCCCATGTAATAGTAAGTTTCTGCAAAGTCCGGATCCATGGTTTGGGCCAGTTTGAGGAAGTTTTCGGCTCTTTCCCAATTTTTTACCATCAGCTGGGACCTTCCTGCCAAATAAAGGATTTCGAAATCTTCCGGATCTAGGCTAGAGGCTTTGAGAATAGGCAGCTCAGCCTGCATGTAGTATTCTTTTTCGAATAGGATTTTTCCTATCCCCGCATGAGCCTGTGCATAAGCAGGGTCGATGGAGATGATGGTTTGATAGTCCTCCATGGCTTCCTTGGTTTTGCCCAATTCCTCATAGCATCTGGCCCGAATATGAATGGATTTGATTTCATTGACATGAAGGAAAAGTCTGCGGTTGATGGCTTCTATCGCTCTTTCGTATTGACCGTTTTGATAGAGGGCCTCAATCTCAGCAGGGTCGGCACTGCAGGAAAGCAGGAGTATAGTAGATAAAGCAATAAGAATATGATGAAATCGTTTCATAACGAAATAAACAAAAACAATTTCTAAAAAGGAACAAAAATTTTACTTAGGCATAAAAAAAGCTGCCGTAGCAGCTTTTCTTAATTTATAGAACTCCTTTGGTACTTGGGAGTTGATTGATATTTCTCGGGTCTCGCATCACCGCCATTTTGATTGCTCTTGCCAATCCCTTAAAGGTTGCTTCGATTTTGTGGTGCTCATTATCTCCTTCCACTTTGATATTCAGATTGCACTTTGCTGTGTCGGAGAAGGATTTGAAAAAGTGGAAGAAAAGCTCTGTTGGCATATCTCCAACCTTTTCACGTGTGTAGTTTGCATCCCAAACGATCCAAGGTCGACCTCCAAAATCAATGGCAACATGAGCTAAAGCATCATCCATAGGCAGCATAAATCCGTAACGGTAAATGCCTTTCTTGTCTCCCAAAGCCTTGAGATACGCTTCACCTAAAGCCAAAGCGGTATCCTCTATGGTATGATGCTCATCAATATGCAAATCTCCTTTTACCTTGATTTCCAGATCGGTACTTCCATGCTTACCCAGCTGCTCCAGCATGTGGTCAAAGAAATGAAGACCTGTTGAAATATCGCATTTCCCACTACCATCCAGGTTGAGCTTGATGTAGATGTCAGTTTCTGAAGTGGTCCTTTTCACTTCAGCCTGCCTCGGTGGCATTTTCAGGAAGGAATAGATCTCATCCCAGTCTTTGGTAGATAGTGCGGCTTCTGGATTGGGATCTCCGATAAAGATGGCTTTCGCTCCCAAATTTTGCGCAAGCTGAACATCGGTAAACCGGTCGCCGATCACGTAGGAATTGGCCAAATCGTACTCCTCACTGAAATATTGAGTTAACAGCCCGGTTCGCGGTTTGCGGGTTGGTGCATTCTCATGCTCAAAAGTCCGGTCCACATGGATCGCTTTGAAAAAGACATTCTCCTGCTCCAAAGTCTTGAGCATTTTGTATTGTGCCGGCCAGAAGTCTTTTTCAGGAAAAGAATCCGTACCCAAACCGTCCTGATTAGTAACCATGACAAGTTCGTAGTCTGTTTCTTCAGCAATTTTCCTAAGGTTGGAAATGGCTTTAGGAAGAAATTCCAACTTTTCCAGGCTGTCTACCTGAAAGTCGGTGGGTGGTTCCTTGATGATGGTTCCATCCCGATCTATGAATAATACTCTTTTCATTTTTGATTTTGGAATTACGGTTTACGAGCTGAAATATCAATTTTGGCCTTTTTTGCTCGATTTAAGTTTTTCAAAACAGGTTGGATTTCAAACTTCCAATTCAGGAACACACCTTTCGGAATGCTTCCAAAAACGCTTCATTTTCAGCCCTTGTACCCACAGTGATGCGTAGACAATCTTCGCAGAGCAAAACCTTGGCGCGGTTTCTCACAATGACTTTTTCCTTAATCAGATCATCATAGACCCTGTTGGCTTGTGGTACTTGAACTAGGAGAAAGTTAGCATGGCTGGGATGAATCTTCTGCACAAAAGGCAGCTTTTCCAATTGATTCTGAAGAAAATCCCTCTCGGAGAGAATTTCCTGAATCATCCGATCAACTTTTTTCTTGTCTTGGATTGCAGCCAAAACGGTTTCCTGTGTCAAGCCGGAAATATTGTATGGCGGCTTGATTTTATTCAAAATCCGAATCAACTCCTTGCTACCAAATGCCATCCCCAGTCTGAGAGAAGCCAATCCCCAAGCTTTGGAAAAGGTCTGCATCACCAATAGATTGGGGAAGCGATCCAGTTCCGTGGTGAAGCTCGGCTCATCGCTGAAGTCGATATATGCTTCATCTACTACCACAAGTCCCGGAAATTTTTCCAGAAGAAACAGGATATCCTCCCGCTTCATTTTGTTTGCAGAGGGATTATTGGGAGAGCAGATGAAAAGGATTTTGGAGTGATCATCCGCAGCTGCCAGGATTTTATCCGGCTGGAGTTGGAAGTCTGAGGTAAGTGAAACCTTCCGGATTTCCACATCATTGATATTGGCACTCACTTCATACATCCCATAGGTGGGAGGCAATAGGATGACATTATCCTTGCCGGGATTGCAAAATGCCCGATACAACAAATCAATGGCCTCATCCGACCCATTTCCCAAAAAGATCTGAGTGGACCTTACTCCTTTGATTTTGGCTATTTCCTCCTTTAGCGCGCTTTGGTAAGGGTCAGGATAGCGGTTATAATCGGCTGAAGTGATCGAACCGAAAGGATTTTCATTGGCATCAAGGAAGATACCTTCCTTTCCTGTGTACTCGTCTCTAGCTGAAGTATAAGGCTGAAGCCGAAGGATATGGGCTCTCAATAATGAGTTTAGATCGAAGCTCATTTCTTATTTTCTTTCAGGTAGTTAAGCCTTACAGTAACTGCGTTTTTGTGCGCATCAAGCTGCTCATTGGCTGCCATGATTTCTACAGCTGGACCCAGCAGTTTCAACCCTTCGGGGGTGATCTTCTGGTAGGTCATTTTCTTCACAAAGCTATCCAGAGAAACCCCACTGTAGTTGCGTGCATACCCATAGGTAGGCAGGGTGTGATTAGTGCCGGAAGCATAATCTCCTGCTGATTCCGGGGTATAATTTCCGATAAAAACCGAACCGGTATTAAAAATGGCGTTGACCGTTTCTTCCTCATTTTCCACGGCAATGATCAAGTGCTCTGGTGCATAGTCATTGATTAGGTTGATGGCAGATTCGGGATCCTCCATCACTACGGCGGTGGAGTTTTGAAGTGCTTTGAAGGCAATATCTTTTCTGGAAAGCTCCTCCAGTTGGGTATTGATTTCCTTCAGGACTTTTTTGGCAAATTTTTCAGAAGGAGTCACCAAGACCACTTGAGAGTCCACGCCATGCTCTGCCTGAGAAAGCAAGTCGGAAGCCACAAAAGCTGGCACAGCGGACTCATCTGCATAGACCAAAACTTCAGAAGGTCCCGCTGGCATGTCTATGGCTACACCATACTTGGTGGCCAATTGCTTGGCTGCGGTGACATACTGATTGCCCGGTCCGAAAATCTTATCCACTTTAGGTACGGATGCAGTGCCAAAAGTCAAAGCAGCCACGGCTTGTGCGCCTCCTACTTTAACGATTTTGGTAATGCCAATCCGATCCGCTGTGTAAAGAATGGCAGGATGAATCTTTCCTTCCCGATTAGGTGGGGTGCAGAGAACGATTTCCTTGCATCCGGCCAACTTAGCCGGTACGCCAAGCATCAAAACCGTACTGAAAAGAGGGGCAGTGCCTCCCGGTACATACAATCCAACTCGCTGGATTGGTACACTTTTCCTCCTGCAAGTAACTCCCGGCATGACTTCCAGAATGAGTTCCTCACTGGCTTGGGCAGCATGAAACTTCTCAATATTGGCTTGGGCCGTATGGATCGCTTCTTTCAGGTCATTGCTGACCAGCTTGGAAGCTGCTTCGATTTCAGCTTTTGATACGGTCAGTTGGTCCAAACTGACGTGATCGTATTCCTGGGCAAATTTGATCAAAGCTTTATCGCCAGTCCGTTCCACCTTTTTGAGGATGGGTTTGACGATTTTGTTGATCTCTTTACTTTTCTGAACAGGTCTAGCCAGTTGCTTTCTCCACTTTTCCGGACTAGGATTGACCAAGAGTTTCATAAGATTCTTGTTTAGCGCTCTTCTTAAATGACCATTTTTTCGATTGGAACTACCAATATTCCCTCAGCACCTGCTGCGCGGAGTTCTTCAATATTTTCCCAAAACTGATCCTCACTCAATACAGAATGCACGGAGGACCATCCCTCTTGGGCCAAAGGGAGAATCGTAGGGCTTCTCATCCCGGGAATCAATTCAATCACTCTTGAAATGGATGCGTTGGGCACATTCATGAGGACGTACTTGTTGCTTTTTCCTTTTTGGACGGCATTGATTCGGAAGAGCAATTTGTCGACGATGGCTTTTTTCCAATCAGCCATCTCGTGATTTCCAATCAATACGGCTTCCGATTTGAAAATCTCCTCGACTTCCTTCAGTCCATTCATCAGCAAGGTGGAACCTGAACTCACGATGTCACAGATTCCCTCGGCCAAGCCAATGCTCGGAGCGATCTCTACAGAGCCACTGATTTCGTGGATTTCTGCCTCAATCTTGTGGGATTTGAGGTAATCTCCGAGGATTTTTGGGTAAGAAGTTGCGATGCTTTTCCCTTGGAAATAGTGGATTCCGGAATATTCCTGACCTTTTGGAATGGCCAGGGAAAGGCGGCATTTGGAAAAGCCCAATTTTTTGAGTGTGAGGACGTCTTTGTCTTTTTCGACCAGTTCGTTTTCACCGACAATTCCCAAATCAGCTACACCATCGGCTACATAGCCTGGTATGTCATCGTCTCTGAGAAAGAGGAATTCCACCGGAAAGTTGGTGGCGGTGGATTTGAGTTTTCCGGTTCCGTTGTAAAATTTGATGCCGCACTCTTTGATCAGGCTGAGTGAGTCATCGGATAATCGGCCGCTTTTCTGCACGGCAATGCGGATTATTTGTTCCATGGGGACAAGTTACGCTAGTAAAGTTTTTTGATTTAAGAAAATTTGGTGAATGGCCGAATCCCTGTCATCGGCACCACCGGATGGGTGTGTAAATGTATTCCTCTCAAGAGGAATGATGGAAATGGTGCAGCATGTGTGCATGCTGTGTCGTCGCAAAAAATTCAATATTTCTATTGGTGTTTTCCATTATCGATGGCAAAGATAGGTTTGACTTCACAACATCCAAGGAGAGAGAAAGTTTTTTCTTGGAATAATTTGCTGTTGCCATTTTTGGTTTTCCCTCTTTTCCTGAAGGCTTTTGCATCTTCTACTTTTTCACCAAACAAAGGATACTTCATTGTCCCAACTGAAGTTGGTAGTGCCGGATGGGTTTTTCTCCCATCAGATGTTCAATGAAGTAATCCCAGCGTTTTTTAGTGAAATAATCCCCCGGAGGTCTTCCAAAACTGTGATTTCGACTGGGCCAAATGAAAAGATCAAAGTCTTTTCCTGCTTTGATCAGTTCCTCAGCAAATTTAAATGTGGCAGAAGGGTTTACATTTTCGTCAATTCCACCATGGGCAAGCAGCAGGTGGCCTTTTAGGTTTTTGGCATTGGTGATATTGGATTGCTCGTGGTAGTAATCACCGACCGGATAGCCCATATACATCTCCGGCCACCATGCTTTTTCCATACGGAAATCATGGTCCCCGGCAGAAGCTACACCCACTTTGTAAAAATCCGGATGCAAAAGCATAGCCCTGCCCGCATCATAGCCTCCTGCAGAATGCCCAAAAATCCCAACCCGATTGAGGTCCAAAAACTTTTCCTTTGAAGCAAGCTGGGTAATCGCCAAAACATGGTCGGTCGTACCATCTCCCAAGTTAGTGTAACTCACATCTGCAAAGGCCTTGGATCGGCCAAAGCCACCCAAACCATCCACGGTAACCACTACAAACCCAAGCTCGGAAGTCGCTTGCTGATGACCAAAGAGAGCGGATTTGAAGGATTTGGGGACTGTAGAGGTATGGGGGCCGGTGTAGGTGTAGTCGATGACGGGGTATTTTTTCTTCGGATCAAAAGTGGTGGGTAGGAAATAGAGGCCATGGATTTCGGTTTTTTGGTCTTTTGCCTTGGCTGTGAAGGGAACCGGGAACTTATACCCTCGACTAGTAAGGTTGATAATGTCTGCTTCGGAGATTTTGTGGACTTGTTTTCCTTCCGATATATCGATTAATACCGACTTGGTGGGCTGGTTGGGGGAGGAGAAATTATCCACGGCAAACTTTCCGTCAGGAGAAAAGTAAATTTCATGATGGGCATTTTCTGGAGTCAACAATCGAAGGTCAGTTCCGTCAAGATTGACTCGATAGAGATGGTTGAAATAGGGATTTCTGCCTGGTTCTCTTCCCGATGCTTCAAAATATAGCAGTCCATTCTCTTCGTCCCAAAAGGTGATCTCATTGACCACAAATTCTCCATTTGTGATGGGGTGGATTTCTTTTCCTGAACTCCAGTCAAAAAGGTAAAGCTGATTCCAGCCGGATTTTTCCGAGTTGAGGATGAATTGTCCGTTTTCCAATCGTCGGAATTGAAAGTCCCGATTGACATGGGTGAGGGAGGATTCCGAATAGATGTTGCGGATATCTCCAGTTTGGGCATTGAGCTCAATCAGGTGGAATTCCTTGAAGCCTCGGGGAAGGAAGAAGCCGGTTAGGCTTTGGCTGTCCGGAGACCAGCGAAGGTTGATTCCAATGAAATGAGGAGAAGTCAATTGAGGAAGGGTTTGCTCAGTTTGGCTTTCTACATCAAAAAGAACCGGGATGTATTTGACCACCGTACTGTCTCCCGGAGAACCCCGATAGTAGGATAGGAGGTCCGGGCGGAATTTTTCCTCTTTGCTGAAGTCCAGCAGATACATTTTCTCGGCCAGTCGGAAGTCCACGATTTGGGTGAAAATCTTTTTGGAATCAGGGGACCAATTCACCGTAAAGCGAGGAGGCCTTGCTCCATTTTCTCCCTCCATCAAATCACTCCATCCGTAAGAGGAGGCATATTCAAAATCCTTTTTTCCGGATTTACTTAATTGGATTTCCTCTCCGGTCTGTAGGTTTTGGACATAGAGATTGTAGTTTCGGGTGAAGGCCTTCCATTTTCTATCGGGTGAAAAGGATTCCATCCCATTTCTTGGATTTAGCGGAATGGAGGAAATGGAGTTTTCCTTGGTATTCCAGGTCCAGTCCTGATTTCTCCATCGAAATCCTATAATATGCCCGTTTCGGGTGGAGTTAAATTGGATGGGGAGATCTCTTGGGTCTAGTTTTTCCTCGGTTTTTTCAAAAATCAATTGGCTCAGTTCGGATGGGTCAAAAGCTTCCTCCGTTTTTAAAGTTCGCGTTTTGGTCAGGTAGAATTTTCTTCCTTCGGCCGTGTAGGCAGAGTGAAGGAAACTTTCACTTCCGGATTGCCAATTGGGAATCACTTCCAAATGGTAGACTTCTTTTTCCAAATTGGAAGTAAGAAAATATTCGGCGCGTCGATAAGTGTCCTCGGTGATTTGGGCTTGGACCAGATGGTGCAGGAAAAGAACAGGAATAAGGCAAAAAACCTCAAGTGAAAGTCTTCTAGGATTCATAATCGTGCGATTGACTGAATCTGAATTTACCCAAAAGAAAAAAGGATCAAACTGCTTTTTGTACAGGTTGATCCTTTCTTTTAATGAAGGCAGATAAGCTTAACCAGCGGCAGAATAGGCTTTTTTCAGCCAAGCTATCACTTCGTCAGTGACTTGTTCTTCATGGTTGATGATGACTTTGTGACTGCACATCGCGTTGGATTTGGTTTCAGCTTCCAAGACTCCCTCAGGGCTTTGGCCTTTGAGGTTGATTCCGATTTCGTAGCGGGTTTTGGAAGCGGGGATGAGCATGGCAAATTGCTTTTTGCGTTTGACGCTGACGTATGCGTTTTTGGGAGCGAATTCCACATCCTGGCCAAATAACTCGATCTCAGCTTTCAGTTTTTCATAAACAGGCCAAAAATGTTCTTTCCCCGCATATTGCTTTTTGACCAAATCATTGGAATCCTCAGCAGAACCCGCATCTGACTTTAAAGCTTTGTGAGCAATCAGATTGGCAAATCCATGGGTAAACCCATGCTCCAACTTGAGAAATTTGAGGATTTCTCCGTGCTTGCCGAGGTTTTGTTTTTGAACGATTGCAATCCATTCCTCCAGAGATTTTCCGGTGTTTTTCTGCAAGTTGTCAATCATAGTTTGGGTAGCGGCATCCATGGGTTAGGGGAAGTTGAGTTTGGAAACAATTGGGAAATGGTCAGATACATCAAGTAGGGGAGTTCGGATGGCTTGAATTACCGCGTCGGATTTTTCCAAATATGGATTCCAAACCTTTCCGTCTACAACCTGAATCTGTCTGCTGACCAGAATGTGGTCAATAAGCACATTGAATTGGTCCTTGGTGATTTTGTCGGTGAATCGAGAGGAGTTGGGTGTCCATCCATGCGCATTAAGCTTGGGCTTGGGTAGAACGGGTTTGAGTATCCATTCCGGCTTCCAAAGGTCACCCAAAAGGATTTCCACCGCACTTTTGGAAAATCTATTTTCATAGAAATCCAACTCAAACCCGTCATTAATATCTCCCATGACGATGACGGGGTGGTTTTTCTCCAGGTATTGGTCGCATCTCTCCCGGATATGGGCACATTCGGCAAAGAGTCTGAGTCTATCCCGCTGGGAGAGTTTTTCATACCTGGCAAAGTCTACCTTGTCGAATATCCCTTTGGATTTGGTGTGGGCAATGATGATTCGCGTGAGAAATCTGTTTTGGGTATCCAACAGACTCAATTCCAAAGGGGGACGATAATGTTTGTATTGCTCTTTGATCAGCCGGTCTGTGGTATCCATCAGGAAGGGTTGATCAAACCGCTTATCTTCGGCTGTTTCGGGGGTGAAAACCGCCTGGACTTTATCAGGGTTGTAAATGGCGCATAGCTCCTGCTGACCTGGAGAAGGAAAACCATGCACCCCTTCGAAGGCTTTGCCGGGAATAAACTCCTGAGTCCAGCATTCAAGTTGTACTGAGGCAGTTTTGGTGCCATTGACGAGCGTATTGGGACCTTCTACGATTCCCAAAAAGTCCGGGTCGATCGCCTGAATGATTTCTGCCAGTTTTCGGCTTCGATCCCCTTCCTTTCCCGTTGTTTTGGGAGAACCGTCTGAGTCGAAAAGGTCCCTCATCCAAGCGATATTGTAGACACCGATTTTGAGTTGCATAGTAGGAGATTTAAGGTCTAGGTTTCTTTAATATGATTATCCGCAATTATGCCAGTAGATCAAAAATGGCCTCGACTTCGCTCGGCCTCCGGATTCGGGATTAGTGGTGGTAGGGAGGAAAATCAGGCGCAGCCGCATTTTCCTCCCTACCCAACTTAAAACATCGAACGGTCACCGAGCGACGGTTGGTGAGCTAGTCGAACCAAGTCGAGGTGAGCATTTATAAAATTTGGTTACTGGTAAAAAGGCGGATATACATTTTCTTTAATTTACGAATTACTGATTGATTATAAAGCAGTTCATTCCATTCTGCCTAGACCTTAAGGTAGATCTTCCGCTTATCCATTGCGTATCCAATCACCCAAATCAAGAGCATGTAGGAAATGGCAAAAAGGAAGGATGCATTCTTGGGACTTAACCAGGAAGTGTAAAAGCTTTTGTAAATCCACCCTTGAAGCGAGCTATCTCCCACGGGAATCATGGAAAAGATAGAAATGACCACGCCGGAAAGTACATAGAGAATCAACGGATTTCTTCCAAATGCCTGGAAGAAGTACGTCCAACCGGACCATTTTCTGATTTCCACTACAAAAACCAAGAAGGCCAAAAGAATCAGATCCCAACCCACGGTCAAGAGTACATATGGACTAGTCCAGATTTTCTTGTTGATCGGAAAGAAGATGTCCCAAAAGTAGCTTACCGCGATGCTGACTACACCCAAAATGACGAGGAAGCGCACGGTTTTCAGTGTATTTCCATTTTTCTGAATGAATTTACCTACCAAAAAGCCTGCAATCACATTGACCGTGGAGGTGAGCGTACTGAGAATTCCTTCCGGGTCAAAAGGAATTCCTTCTCCCATATACATTCTCTTTTCTCCGATCAGTGCAAGGTCCAGCTTGATTTGTGCATTGCCTGTAAGGCTGTAAGGATCTCCTGCATCCCCAAAGAAATACATGATCGGCCAATAAAGAATCAATGCCGCTCCTGAGAATATCCATCCCAATTTTTCTCCGCCCCAATAGAGAATCAAAGCAGCAAGTAGATAACAAAGTGCAATACGCTGCAAAACTCCAACCAACCGAACTTCTGAGAGATCGATAAATACAATTTCTCCCGCCTCATTGTAATCGAAGAAAGGGAAGGCATTGAGCAACCAGCCGATCAAAAAGATAAGAAAAGCTCTCTTGAAGACTTTTTTGTAGAATTCTCCAGGACTCATGTCCTTAAGCTTTTTCAAAGCGAAGCTCATTGCATTGCCCACCACGAAAAGGAAAGTCGGAAACACCAAGTCGGTGGGGGTGAATCCATGCCAATCTGCATGAGCTAAAGGTCCGTACAAATTACCCCAGTCTCCTGGAGTATTGACAATAATCATAAAGGCGATGGTCATGCCTCGTAGCACATCCAAAGCAAGGTATCGGTTGCTCAGGATTTTGGATTGATGGTCTATGGTCATTGGTTGGGTTAATTGAAAGGTGATTTTAAGTTAATTTTTCTTCTGAAAAATTTATCGAATTGCAAATCGAAATTTGATTTTGGTCTTCGATTTGTAATTTTTGACTTCTGAAATTAGAATTCATTGAGAATATTTGAATTATTTCTATGTAATTTTTTAGATATTTATAAACCTTTGACTTTTAACTTTTGAGCTTTTCACTATGAAAAATCTAGTATTATTTATCGCTGTTTCTATTTTCCTTTCTAGTTGTTCTGAAAAGGAAATCAAACTCTCGAGCATTGAATTAGAAAGTTTAAATCCTTTTGGAATTCCAGACTCTTCAGTGATCAAAAATTCCTATCTAGTTTTCTTGAATCATGAAAAATTCAAGCCGATAATCGATGAATTTCCTTCTGATTCGAGTAAAGAAAATCCTGATATAATTGAAAAAGCTGCTTTGGCCAAAATCAATACTATTGTTGATTTTGGGAAACAATATGGATTGGATCTCAAGGCAGAACAAATCTTTGTAGAGGCTGCCTCAGGTTTTATTTTTGAAGATTCCTCAGAAACCATAATCAAGAAGATCATTTCGGAAAAAGGTCAAGGAAATATTAATGATGTCCAATCTGATTTCTATTTCTATTTGCAAAATCCAAGAGCAAGAATGCAAAATGGAGGAACGGCATTGCCCCAAACAGTCAGAGCAAGGATGCAGGACCATCCTCAGTGGGGCTATAATGTGGAAGGATTTACAAGCGACGCAGTTTTGTATTTGGGTGGTGGGCAGCTCTCGGATACTTCCAATAGATCGGATGCTAAAGTTTGGATAATTGACTCAGGAATAGATATAGATCATCAGGATTTAAAAGGATTGGTGAATGAAAGACTTAGCAGATCCTATGTGGATGGTTCTCCTGGAAATGATAAATGGGGGCATGGAACAGCTATGGCAGGCTTGATCGCAGCTATTCCTGAAAACATTAAATTACCTGAAGATCCTTCGTTGATAGGTATGACGGGAGTTTCACCGGGTGCCGAACTTGTTTCATTGAAAGTATTTGGTGAATATTCTGAAGCTAGATATTCAGATATTACTCGGGCTCTAAATCATATCGTTAGAAGACAGGGTAGGAGTGGAGATATCATTAATCTAAGTTTGGGTAACACTATCAGAAACTGTCATGCTTTTGGTCTTTATTCCATAATCAATAGGATGGCCAAAGATGGTTATATCTTTTCCATTGCCGCTGGAAATGCATTTGAAGGAAACTCACCCGTTAATGCAAATCAATACCTGCCTGCCTGTGCAGAGGGGAAAAATATCTATACAATCGCTTCATTTAAAATTGATTACCTCACTGGAGAAATATCCTTTTCCTACTTTTCTAATTTTGGAATTCCACCAACTGATTGGGCTGTACCTGGAAGTTATATTTTCACCACCTATCCTGAAGACAATAAATACGCGGTCATGGAAGGTACTTCCATGTCTGCTGCCTTATTCTCAGGCTTGCTCCATTTGACTAGGGGAAATCTTAATCAAAAAACAACAATCACAGATTCCCTTGGCAACATCTACCCGGTACCTCATAAGTGATTTCAATAAATGAATTTAGGATGGGTGTGTTTGAAAAAAATTTCTCTTTAAAACGGAAGTTTGGATTAAGAATTTGCTTCCTCTGGTGATTTAAATACAACTTAAACCTTGCACCTACCTTCCCCTTTCCAGAGAGGTAGAGGCCAATTCCTGATTAATTCGATTAAGATCATCACTTATCTGAGAGATGATCTTTTTGTATCTGATATCCTCTTTTAATTTGTCAAAAGCAGGGTTGAATTCAGTGAAAAAATAGTCCCTCCAGCCCCTTTCGTAAGCGATTTGAAGGTATTTGATCGCCTCAGGAACTTGGTTTTTAGCTGCATAAGCTGTGGAAATTTCCAAGGGCAGGTAATATTCTTCCGAACCCAAACTCATGGCTTCAATTTTCACTTGAATGATGGCATTGAGCAGGGAATCTGCAAATCTATCCTCACCCCGTTGTTTCAATAAGTACCCATAATTGATCGGGGTGCTGTAAAATTTATCAAAGCCGCTTTTCAGTTTTCTTTCAATGGAGATTTTCCAAACATTAAATGCAGAGTCATATTCTTGGGCATAGTAGAGAATTGCACCTGCTGCCCTTACATCAAACTCAGAACTGTCCTGAAAGGGAATATTTTCCAATAGGGCCAAGGCCTTTTCTTTTTCTCCCATTTCTATCAGCATGTTTGCTTTTAGTTCATAAGTAGTGAGGTTTTTGCTGATGGCCAAAGAGCGATCGAAATACTGAAGGGCTTCTTCAAATCTTCCGAGGATTTTATACGCCCACCCCAAATTCTGATAGGGTATGTGAGAACTTGGACCGAGATCGGCGGCTTTATTCTGAAGTTTGATTGCTTCAAGCAAATTGCCACTGGCAAAATTGATGGTTGCCAGATTGCCGATTGCATCGCTCAAATTAGGCTGAAAAGACAAGGCGGTTTCCATCGAGTTTTTTGCTTTGGTGTATTCACCCAAATCATAATAGACCATGCCTCTTGCACCATAGCCTTCCGCCAATTTTGGCTCTAATTCCAATGCCTTTGAGCTCATCTCTAAGCTCATGTCATACCATGGGCCTTTAGGTTCATCGAAGGCTATTTGAAAATAGGTTTTGGCCAACCAAGTGTAAGCCAAAGCATAATTTGGATCTAATTCAATTGCTTTTTTGAGCAATTCTGCAGCTTCAAAAAATAAACTTGGGTCGCCAAAACCAGCATAGTAGAGTTGTTTGGCTTTAAATACCAAGTCATACGCTTCCGCATTGGAAGTCTCTCCCTTGCCAATTTGAATGGATTCCTCAGCTGTAAGTTGCGCATCCAAGACTCTTGCGATATCCCGGGCTATATCATTTTGAAGTTGAGTGATGTCAGTGCCTTTTCGGGTGTATTCGTCAGTCCAGATATTTTTATTTTCATCTGCATCGATCAATTGCAGTTTAAATCTAATCCCCGAGTTTAATTGCTCTATGGTGCCTTTTAAAATGGTACTCACATCCAGCATTTTGGCAAGTGAATCCAAGGGTAAGGTGGATCCTTTGTAATCCGCCATAGTCGAATAAGAAATGGCTTTGATGGAGTTGATTTTGGATAATTGTCCGATGATGTTTTCGGTCAATCCGTCAGTGAAGTAGTCCAATTCAGAATCTCCATTGAGATTGACAAAAGGTAAAACCGCTACGGATTTGTCCTTTTCCCATACAGAATCTCGCCAAAATACCGAATAGGTGACCATGGTAAGCAAGAGAAAAACTACTCCGATGCCCACCCAATATTTCCATGGGTTTCGCTCCTGATATTTGATGTTTTGAAGAATATCCGCACGCTTGGGGATTGCCAATGGTTCATTGGTGAGTGCATGGAGCTCTACTTTATGCTCTACATTTTTGAGATTGAATCCTCCCAATCTTACGGTTTGGTAAATACTGTTTTCAGGAAGTCTGTGAAGGAGTTGCTCAGACAGCAAAATACTGGAAGGTACTCCTACGCTTTGAATCCGGGAACTTTGATTGACTGCGTCACCGAAGACATCACCATGGTCAAAAATGATGTCTCCACAATGAAGCCCAATTCGGAGTTGAAATTTTCCTATTTTGACACAGTGCTGCTGGATTTCCAAAGATGCCTGAAGTGCTCCTTCGGGGCTTTCAAAAACGCCCAGAATTCCATCTCCCAATTCTTTGATGATTTGCCCTCCATACTTGGAAAAGGTCTTTTGGTGAGCTTCTAGATTCTCTTTCATCAGCTGGAATGCACCGTCCTCATCCTTCCCCATCAACCGGGTATAGCCCACGATATCCGAAAAATAAACTACAGCCTGTTTTCTGATTAAGTTTTGATTCATAAAATCAGGTTAAAAATAAAGCTCGATCTGCAATGCTTAAACTAGGTAATTTTAGCTTCATAAAAAAATCCAATCAAGCCTTAAAAAATGTCATTTAATTGAATTTCAGATTATCTTATTATTCTTGTTAACTCCACCATTTGATTTGGCCATGAAGCAATTAGCTGTTCTATCGCTCATTTTAGTTTTATCCCTCATGTCCATTGTGTCTTTTGGGCAAGTTTCTGCCCGTTGGGAATTGGTTGAGAATCATTTTGGCAACCAGGAATATCACCAAGCCCAAATTTCCCTGACCAATACTTCAAGTCAAACGATCGAGGAAGGATGGAATCTCTATTTCAATACCATCTTCATTTCAGTAGCTACGCAATCCCTACATGAGGATTTGCGATTCAGGCATTTGCAGGGAGATTTTTTTACAATCGAGGGAAAATCCAAGTCCCCGGCATTTGCCCCCGGTGAAACCTTGGTCATTCCTTACAGAAGTCAAGGTTCATTTTTGAAAAATTCCTATGCACCTGAAGCGCTGATTTTTGAAAATGCCAATGGTTCTTTTTTTGAAATCAAAGATTACCAAACTACCACGATCAGTAAAAGTGAATTGATTCAAATGGCCGAAGGGACTTCCATCCCCATAGCTCAGAATGAAACGCTCATTCCGAAAAAAGAATGGGAAGAAAACCAAGTTCCTCCCTTTTTGCCCTCACCAAAGCAATGGAACTATACCGGGCCAACTATTCGGGTAAAAAATGCCGGTTTGGGAGTGGTAGGGGATCCTGAGTTTGTACAGGTTGCTTCATTTCTTCTTCAGCGAATCAAAAAGGGATATAAACCCCAAGTCAATCGAGAAGAAAAGCCGATTACTATCCAGGTGAATCGAGTGGACGGATTAGCCAAGGAGGCTTATCGGATCCAGATTGAAGACCGAAAGGTGGTCATTTCAGCAACCTCCCCAGAAGGGGCACTCTATGGAGTTCAATCCTTTTTGGCTATGATGCCAGCTGAATTTTGGGGCGAGGGCACGGATGAGCTGATTCTTCCACAAGTAGAAGTAGAGGACGAACCTGCTTTCGGCTATCGGGGTTTGTTTTTGGATGTGGCCAGAAATTTTCAGCCCAAAGGGCAGATTCTTAAATTATTGGATCTGATGTCCTTTTACAAATTGAATGTTTTTCATTTCAATTTGGCTAATGATGAGGGCTGGAGAATTGAAATTCCCGGTTTGCCTGAATTGACGGATTTTGGGAGTAGGAGAGGATTTTCTAAAGATGAACAGGATTTTCTTTGGCCTTATTATGGTTCCGGGGCCTATCCTGAGCAAAGTCCAAGTGGGACGGGGTATTACACCCGCGAGGATTTCAAGGAGATTTTGGCTTATGCTCATTCCCTTCATATCGAGGTCATTCCGGAGTTGGGAGTTCCTGCCCACTCCCGTGCAGCTATTTTGGCTATGGAGAAGCGATATCGGGATTTGATGAAAGCAGGGAAGCCAGATGAGGCACTTCGCTATCGCTTGGCAGATCCTGATGATCGATCTGTTTATCTATCTGCCCAGAATTTTAAAGGAAACACGGTTTGTGTCTGTCAGGAATCTACTTACACATTCTATGAAAAACTGATTCAGGAGATCAAAACCATGTATCAGGAAGCTCAAGTTCCTTTGCAGACTTGGCATACAGGAGGGGATGAGGTGCCAAGAGGAGCTTGGAAAGCTTCGCCTATTTGTGATGATTTCTTGGCCAAAAATCCAGAAATCAAGCGTGAAGACTTGAATGATTATTTCCGGTTTAGAGTAGCCCAAATGTTGAAAAAGGAAGGGATCGGTCATGGAGGTTGGGAAGAAATTGGGCAAAGTCACCAAGGAGACGATATAACTCCAAACGAAAAGTTTGCAGACCAAAATTGGAGATTGTATGCCTGGAATGCTGTGGCAGGCTGGGGAGGAGAAGATATGGCTTACAGGCTGGCCAATGCAGGCTATCCCGTTGTGATTTGCTCCAGTGCCAACTTTTACTTTGATCTGGCTTACAATTGGGATCCGGACGAGAGAGGACATACTTGGAGTGGAGTAGTAGATACCTATCAAGCATGGAAAACTGTGCCAGGCAAGCTATACCTTTCGCATGATCAGACCATAGCCGGTGATCCATGGGATTGGAAGGAGGCTGAGGGAAGATTTACCCAACTGACTGAAAAGGGAAAATCCAATATTCTGGGGGTTTCAGGTCAACTCTGGACCGAAACCGTCAAAAGTCCCGAAATGATGGAATACTACCTCCTGCCTAAAATGCTGGGCTATGTGGAAAGGGCTTGGGCAGGAGATCCCAAATGGGCCTCTTTGGCAACAGAGAATGAAATGAAAAGAGTCAGAGAAGATGAATGGGATAGGTTTGTCTTTCTTTTGAGGAAAAAAGAACTTCCAAGGCTTGAAAGGCAGTTTGGCGGATTTAATTTTCGGGAACCAGCTGATTAAGCTTTAAATACAAGTATCTAAAGCCCTTTGACTTGTCCTTTATATTTCTCGATCAAAAGGTCATTTTCCGCTTCTCCCACATCTGAGTTGGAGCTGTTGAAAATCTCGGGCCGAATTCCTTTTTCCAGTAAAATTCCCACTGCCTGAACTAGGATGGCCTGAAGGAGTGCTGCTCCTACCACCGTGGAGGTTGCCCCAACTTTGGTCGGAAAGCCCTCAAAATCAATGGATGCGTCTCCGATTTCTCCAAAGTTATCCAAGAATACGTCTGAGACCTGAAAAAGCTTTTGGCCAGAAGAATGTCTGGAATCTACGGATCGGCTATGGGTGAGATTGGTGATGGTGATGACTTTTGCCCCTGATTTTTGAGCCAGTTGAGCCATCTCGATGCTGACAGGATTTCTGCCGGAATTGGAAGAAATAAGGAATACGTCCTTTTCTCCCAGGACATAACCTTCAAATAGTTCCTTCGCGTAGCCTTCCTTTCGCTCTATCTCCGTGCTCCCTGAGGCATCTTCATGAAGCATCAACGGAGGGTCCAAGATGGGCCTTACCCTAGCAAAGCCACCTGCTCGATAAAAAATCTCCTCAGCCATCATGTGGGAATGTCCCGTGCCGGAGGTATAAATCCAGCCTTCCGATTGGACGCTGTCAGCGATCCATTGGGCGGCTGTTTGGATTTGTTTTTCCTGTTGAAAAGCCAGATTCAGCTTTTCCCCGATAGCTTGTTGATATCTTTTGAAAGGCTCTACTTTCATAGTTAAGGCTTACTAATACAGATAAATTTCATCGACAAAAACCCATCCTTTGGCTCCTGCGCCAGGATGCCATGCAGGTAGTCTCTCAATAGGACTCAATTTGATTTTGATCCGGTCAAATTCCTCCTGAGGCAAGTTTTGACTAAGCATATCAAACCGGGGCTCTTGGATTTTTTCAGAAATCATCGGAGGATTGGACTCCAGTTTTTTCCAGCCTTTTCCATTTCCTATCCAATATTCTACTTTTTCAGGTGGGAAAATATAGGCTCCCTCATGGAGCAAAAGGCCTACTTTTAGGTTTTCAGGAGATTGGTTTTCCTCAAGGAAAATTTCCAATTCCAAGGCTTGTTCAGAAAAGCCAAGCCATTCACCGGAAGTATGATTGGCTTTTCCCTTGATCCCGTCAAATAGGGTTGGGGCTCCATCGGCCTTGTATTTGGGATTGGGAAGGGTGATCAGATTCCAAGATTTTGGAGTTTTCCCTTTCTTGAAAAGTACCACTTTGTCCTCCTCGCTACCGATCCACTCCGTAGCAAAAGCCTTGGTCCGAATGGTGGAAGTTTTGTCGATTGGAAAAGGACCTGAATAAAGTGGGGAATTTAGGCTGTCAGGTTCCGTTTCATCCAGTGTGTATCTGATTTGCACAGAAGGAATGGGGTGCTTGATGCTTATTTCCGTAGTATTCTCAAACATCAGTTGATCGTACTCAATCTTGGGAGGGTTCAGTTGGTAGACGACCTCACTGGCGTCAAACCCAAAGTCTATTTCCACTCCTGAAAGTAAAGAAGAGAGCTTTTTCTTTTCCTCATCAGAAAGGCTACTCTGCCAAAAATAAAGATGGGTTAAGTTGGTCAAAGACTCTAAAACAGGAATGATTTCCGGACCCAATTTATTTCCGGAAATAGCCAACTGTAAAAGAGAGTTATTTCCCTCAAGGGATTTTAATTGGTCAGAACTCAAATCAGTAAAGTTGAGCTGCAATTCCTCCAAGTGTGGAAGCTCACTCAAGATCTCCAGATTCACTCCCTGAAGTGGCATTCTATTGAGATTGACTTTTACGATCTGATCTTTGACTGATTTCAGGTCATTCAGGGAATTGGGATCAAATGCAGAACTTCCAAAATAAGCCACCTCTAAAGCTGGCGAACCCGGATAAATCGGCTTTACTTTTCTGAAGAAATTATTGAGTTTTTCCACCTTATCAGCACTTGCTGAGGCGAAGTCATAGGAAGATTTTGCAGTAAAGCGATTGGATGCCAGCTGGAACAAGGGAGTATCACTCGGTAAATCGGTCACTTTCTGGTCAAATGTAGCTCCCTGAGCCACCCATTGTTCCAGAATTTCCATCTCCTCATCAGTGAGCTGTGCTTTGTTTTTGGGAGGCATGTGCTCTTCGTCCTCGAGGGGCAAATGAATCCGTTGGAAAAAGAGAGAAGCGGATGGATCGCCTGCCACTACAAAAGGACCGCTTTTTCCTCCCTTCTGAATTCCCGAAACCTGGTCCAATCTCAGTTCTCCCTTGATTTTCCCTTCTTTGTGACAAGCCACGCATTTGGTCTCCAAAATAGGTTGTACCAAATGGGCAAAGACCTCTGCTTCTTGGAGATTGACGGTTTTGGTTTCTTTTGCCAAAAGCGGTTCAAAAAGGAAATCCTCCCCATGGGTAAGATTGGCTCCAAAGTGCCCGGTCAAGACCAAAACAAGAGCCAATGCTGAAGTAGAAAACTTGAGGGCTTTGCTCGATTTTTTGCTTGAAAAGTAGATTCCGATGGAAATAAACAAAGAAATGATTCCCAGCCATTTATGCCAATTCAGTGAGTCTCCTTCGTAGTCTTCGGTAGCCAGAATCAATCCTGCTACCACCGTGATTCCAGCCAGATTTGCTCCCAATAGAAGTAGATTTCTGCCTTGGTCTTTCCAGCTTTTATCCCCTATCCAAAAAATCCCAACTGCCAACAAAAGGATGACTAATGGGAAGTGAAGTAAAAGAGGATGAAGCCTTCCGACAACTTGAACCCAAGCTGGTGCTTCTAGAGAATTTCCTCCCAAAACCAGGATTAGGGTCAATCCTCCCCAAAAAAACAGGAGGTTTTCCAGCCAATAGATTGCCTTTGAATACTTTGGCATAAATCAGGCAATCAAATCTTTGACAACTTTTCCATGGACATCGGTTAGTCGATATCGTCTTCCCAAATGCTTGTAGGTCAGTTTTTCATGGTCTATCCCCATCAAATGGAGTACAGTAGCCTGAAAATCATGTACATGTACGGGGTTTTCGGTGATATTGTATCCAAAGTCATCCGTTTCTCCATAAACTATTCCTGACTTGACACCTCCTCCTGCCATAAAAATGGAGAAGGCTCGGGGATGATGATCTCTACCATAGTTGGCAGGTGCGATTTTGCCCTGACAATAATTCGTTCGCCCAAATTCTCCTCCCCAAATCACCAATGTTTCGTCCAATAAGCCTCTTTGCTTGAGGTCTGTAATCAAGGCGGCGGAGGCCTGGTCCACATCTTTTGCCTGACCGATCATCTGATTTGGCAGATTGTCGTGGGCATCCCAACCCTGATGGTAAAGCTGAACAAATCGAACTCCATTTTCAGAGAGCTTTCTCGCCAAAAGGCAATTGGCAGCATAGGTACCTGGAACGAGGCATTCCGGGCCATAGAGTTTGACAATGCTATCAGGTTCTTTACTTACGTCTGTAATTTCCGGTACAGCCGTTTGCATTCGATAAGCCATCTCGTACTGCTGTACTTTGGTGGTGATCTGTGGATCATTGAATTCCCGATAGTTGAGATCATTCATGGCAGCCAAGTGGTCGAGCATTTTTCTGCGCTGATCCCGAGTCATGCCGTCAGGGTCGGAAAGATAGAGTACCGGATCTTCGGAATTGGAGAACTGAACTCCCTGATGACGGGCGTCCAAAAATCCATTAGACCAAAGTTTGGAATAAACTCCCTGACCGTTTCCTTTTCCTCGGCTCAGCAGCACACAGAATGCCGGGAGGTTTTCATTTTCACTTCCTAAGCCATAGCTCAGCCAAGAACCCATGCTGGGACGATTGCCTACTTGTGCTCCAGTCTGGAAAAAGGTCAGTGCCGGGTCGTGATTTATAGCCTCGGTATGCATGGATTTGACGATACACAGCTCATCTACCACGCTGGCTAAATGCGGAAAGAGCGAGGAAATCCAAGCTCGACTTTGCCCGTATTGATTGAATTCAAAATAAGAGCCGACCAAAGGAAAAGAGCTTTGTCCTGCTGTCATTCCGGTCAATCGCTGCCCCATTCGGATGGAATCGGGCAATTCTTGGCCAAAATTTTTGGTCAAAAGAGGCTTGTAATCAAAGGTTTCCAATTGGGAGGGCGCTCCGTTTTGGAACAGGTAAATGATTCGCTTGGCTTTAGGGGCAAAGTGAGGTAAAGCCTGCATGATAGCTTCTTCACTTCCGCTTTTTCCGGAAAACAAATCAGGGATCAAAAGTGAGCCCAAGGCCACGCTTCCCACACCTAAACTTAGTCTGGAAAGAAACTTCCTCCTGTTGTGATTCAATCCCTGCTCTAATATTTCCTTTTCCATTTTAGCTTCTGGTAATGGTTTCTTCCAAATTATAAAGACTCATGATGACCTGCATCAAGGCAGCATTCTGCGGGGTCATTGCTCCCTCGTTCATGGGATATTCTCCTATGTTCAGGGTCTTTTCCACTTCCTCAGGATTGCTGCTGAAGTAGGCTAATTCTTCCTCATAAAAATCCTTCAAAAGACTTCGCTCCTTGGATTTCATCTCTCGACAAAGAATTCGTAAGAATGCTTCATCCATTGCTTTTTCGGGATCCTTATGCTTTTCTGTCAGCTTGGTGGACAAAACTCTCGCCGCTTCCAAGACCATAGGGTCATTCATCATGACCAGGGCCTGAAGCGGAGTATTGGTTCGATTTCGGGAAATTTCGCATCGATCGCGGTTACTCGAATCGAAGATGATAGCCTTTGGAGGAGGTACAGTCAGTTTAATGAAGTTGTAAATGCCTCTTCGGTAAAGTTTGTCTCCTTGGTCCTGAACGTATGTAGCTAATGTACCTCGGCCTGAAGTGGCCGCTTCCCAAAGCCCCGATGGCTGGTAGGGCTTGACACTGGGACCGCCTAGTTCTGTCACCAGCATGCCACTACTTGCCAATACCAAGTCCTGAATATTTTCTGCAGGCAACCTCAACCTGGAAGATCGGGAGAGATAAAGATTATCGGGGTCTATTTCCAAGTGCTTATTGCTGATCTCTGCAGATTGTCGGTAGGTCGAGGACATGAGAATTTGTTTCAAAAGTCGTTTGATATCCCAATCATTTTCCATGAAGTCAGCCGCTAGCCAATCAAGCAGTTCGGGGTGCGTGGGCAAATCGCCCTGCATACCAAAATCCCCAGCTGATTTGACAATCCCTTTGCCGAATATTTCTTGCCAGATCAGATTGACAAAGACGCGGGAGGTTAGTGGATTTTCTCTGGAAGTAGCCCATTTGGCCAGACCTAAGCGATTTTTTTCATAAACCTCATCAAATTCCAAAATGGAAGCAGGAGTAGAAGCTTCAACAGGGACAGTAGGGGCATCGTACACTCCCCGGTCGAGAATATAGGTGGTTCGCTTTTCCGATTCGTCCAATTCCCCCATCACAGAGATGCTAAGCTTGGTGGTGTCCGAGTGATTGATGAAACTGAGAATTCCGTCCAAGTCCTCCTGTTCTACCCAAAGGATGGGTGTTTTGGCGGGTTTGGACTGGCTAACATCTCCTTCAAATCCTTTCTCTTTGGAATTGTTGAAAAAGGCAAAAAGCTCATAATATTCCTGCTGGGAAAAGGGGTCGTATTTGTGATCATGGCATTGGGCACATTCCATGGTGATGCCCAAAATCCCCTTGCTGAAGGTATTGGTTTTGTCCAGTACGTATTCGATACGGTATTCTTCATGAATCACTCCGCCTTCCTCGGTGTATTTATGGTTTCTGTTGAAAGCAGTCGCCAAGATCTGTTCTTTGGTAGGATTGGGTAAAAGGTCACCGGCTAGCTGCCAAGTGAGGAATTCATCGTAAGGCAGGTTTTTATTGAAAGCATGAATCAACCAGTCTCTATAGGGCCACTGGGAGCGATACTCATCATCCTGATATCCATAGCTGTCCGAATATCTGGAGATGTCCAACCATAGGATGGCCAGTTTCTCTCCAAATGCAGGCTGGGAGAGGAGTTCGTCCAATAGCTTTTCGTAAGTATTCCCGTTTTCAAATCCTACGTATTTATTCAAAAGTTCAGGAGTAGGAGGTAGTCCTGTGAGGTCAAGACTTGCTCTTTTGATCAAAGCGAAAGAATTGGCTTCGGGATTGGGACTCAGTCCTTTTTCCTTCATCTTTTTGAAGATGAAAGGATCAATATCATTGGCTCCCCAATCTGAATTCGGGACTTGGGGTTTTTCTATCGGCATAAAAGCCCAATGGGGTTCATACTTTGCTCCTTGTTCGATCCACTTTTTGATCAGGGTGATTTCAGAGTCAGTCAGGGAAAGATTGGATTCAGGTGGAGGCATTACCTCACCAGGGTCTTGGGAGGTGATCCGATGGTAGACTTCCGATTCGGATGGATTCCCTGAGACCAATGCAAATTTTCCAGGATTTTCCTTTAAGGCAGCAAAAGCACCTTCCTCAGTATCCAGCCGGAGATCGGCTTCTCTTTTATTGGCATCCGGACCATGGCAGGCAAAGCATTTATCGGAAAGGATTGGCCGAATATGAAAATTGTAACTGACTTGATCGCCGGAAGCTAGGCCTTCTTCTTGGGAGGAAGGAGATTGGCAAGAGGCTACGAAAAAGCCCAATGCCAGAAAAGAAGGAAAGTTTCTAAGGGAAAAGATCATTTTGGGGAGGAGCTTGATGCTTAAAAGTTAAAGAAAAATTTTAAAAAAGCTGTCCGGACTTTTTATGAAAAATTTTGTATAGACTTCTTTCCTTTATTCCAAATCCAATCGCTCTTTTATTTATTTCTGCGAAATAAAAATTGGTCTTTATGGAATACTCAATAAAATGAATTGGGGTAATAATTCACTTCTTGTTCAGGGGAGGGTAATTTTCAAAAAAAATGAAGCTATGAGAAATTCAGGTTTAAATGTGGTTTTCCCTTTTCTAATTCTTCTGGTTTTTTCTTCTTGTAAGGCGTACAGGAATGTGGAAAATTTGATGCCTAAAACCCCTAATGAAATTCAAAAAGGTCCTTTTGTCAAAGAATCTCTGTCGAAACTGGTAAACGGAGATAAGATTCAGGTCCTGACCCTTTCTGGAGACGCCAAAATGATGGTTTTTAGACATATAGAGGATGAAAAGGTAGTTGGAGAGCATTATGGGAAAAATGGAAATGAGATAAAATCTAATCAGAAAATTGAAATTCCACTTGGGGAGATTGATAAGCTTTATGTGAAGGGGGTGAGTCCAGGGCCATCAATTGCACTCGGATTAGTAAGCGTATTGGGGTTGATTTTTGGTATTTATGCAATAGCTGTTTCTTCCGGAGATGGATATTGGTAGAATAAAAAAAAGCCACTCGTTTGAGCGGCTATTTTATCCTGTTTAAGGTTGATTATCCTTTGATCACTGAGAAGTCAAAAGATTCCAGGAACTTCGTGGTAAAGTCCCCCTCTTTGAACTGCTCATTTTCCAACAAAGCAATGTGGAAAGGAATGGTTGTCTTGATTCCGTCGATGACAAATTCCTCCAAAGCACGCTTCATCCGCACGATCACTTCTTCCCTAGACTGACCACTTACAATTAGCTTGGCAATCATAGAGTCGTAGTTAGGCGGAATGACGTATCCTGCATACACGTGGGAGTCCACGCGCACTCCTCTGCCTCCGGGAAGATGTAGGTTGTGAATCTTTCCAGGGCTAGGACGGAAGCCGTTAGCCGGGTCCTCGGCATTGATTCTACATTCCATGGCAAACAATTTCGGATAGTAGTTTCTACCGGAGATCGTTTCTCCTGCTGCCACTTTAATCTGTTCTTTGATCAAGTCAAAATCAGTTACTTCTTCTGTAATCGGATGTTCCACCTGAATCCGGGTGTTCATCTCCATAAAGTAGAAGTTTCTGTGTTTATCTACGAGGAATTCGATAGTACCGGCACCTTCGTATTTGATAGCCTCAGCGCCTTTGATGGCTGCTTTTCCCATTTCTTCACGGAGTTCATCCGTAATGAAAGGAGAGGGCGTTTCTTCAACTAGCTTTTGGTGTCTTCTCTGGATAGAGCAATCTCTTTCAGAAAGATGGCAAGCTTTTCCTGTTCGATCACCTACAATCTGAATTTCGATGTGGCGGGGTTCCTCGACAAATTTCTCAAGGTAAAGTCCATCATTGCCAAAGGCGGCTCCGGACTCCATTCTGGCATCATCCCAGGCTTTTTGAAAATCTTTCTCTTCCTTGACAATTCTCATTCCTCTACCTCCACCACCGGCAGTAGCCTTGAGAATCACAGGATAGCCCATTTCAGCGGCAATTTTCTTGCCTTGGGTCACACTTTCCAAAAGACCATCAGAACCTGGAATTGTAGGAACTCCAGCGGCTTTCATCGTAGCTTTTGCCGTGGCCTTGTCACCCATTTTTCCGATCATATCCGGAGAGGCACCGATAAACTTGATTCCGTATTCTTCGCAAATTCTGGAGAACTCGGCGTTTTCGGAGAGAAATCCGTAGCCAGGATGGATTGCATCCGCATTAGTGATTTCTGCAGCGGCAATGATTCTTGGAATATTGAGGTAAGATTCCCTACTTGGTGCAGGACCGATGCATACAGCCTCATCGGCAAAGCGGACATGAAGACTGTCCTTGTCAGCGGTAGAATAAACAGCCACAGTCTTAATCCCCATCTCCTTGCAGGTACGGATGATTCTTAGGGCTATTTCTCCCCGGTTTGCTATTAGGATTTTTTTAAACACGCTTTTTTTGGGTTTAGTGAAAAAATCATCCGGCTGGATCCACCAAGAAAAGTGGCTGATCGTATTCTACCGGAGTGGCATTGCTCACCAGTATTTTCACAATTTTTCCTGAAATCTCTGATTCGATTTCATTGAATAGCTTCATCGCTTCGATGATGCAGACGGTTTGACCTGCTTTGATTGAGGCGCCTTCTGTTACGAAAGGAGCTGCATCAGGATTTGGAGTAAGGTAGAAAGTTCCAATCATGGGTGATTTAATCTCCAATAGATTGGATGGAGCTGCCGCTGGTGCAGGAGCTGGTGCAGCTGCAGGAGCTGGCGCTGGTGCCGCTGCTACAGGAGCTGGTGCGGGAGCTGCTACCACTTGCTGGACTGGTGCAGAACTGGATTCGGCATATTTCTTAATGGAAAGTTCGAATTCCTCTGTTTTAATCTTGACTTCTGCCAAGCCAGAGTTGGAAATGTAATCGATCAATTCCTGAATCTCTTTAGCTTTCATAGGGTTTTGGTTTGTTCAATGTCCGTGACATTGGTTGGGGTTTAAAAACAAAAAGGCTGTGTAATTTACAGAAATGACACAGCCAATAACAAATTATTTTACTCTTTCAGAATAGGAACCGTCTCGAGTATCGACCTTGATCATGATGTCTTGATCCACGAAAAGAGGAACCATAACAGTGGCACCGGTCTCTACGATAGCTGGCTTCAGCGTATTGGTAGCGGTATCGCCTTTGATTCCTGGCTCGGTGTAAGTCACCATCAATTCTACGAAAGGCGGAAGCTCTACAGAAAGAGGAGTCTCCGTCTCTGCGTGAACAAGGATATCCACCAGCTGCCCGTCTTTTAGTAGGTTGGCTCTTTCGATCAGATGCTCTTCCAAAGACATCTGCTCAAAGGTCTCGGTATCCATAAAGTGATGACCAAGATCATCTTTGTACAGAAATTGATGAGGTCTTTTCTCAACTCTCGCTGTGGTTACTTTTTCACCTGCGGAAAATGTCTTGTCCAATACTTTTCCACTTCTGAGACTTTTTAGCTTGGTTCTAACAAAAGCAGCTCCCTTTCCAGGTTTGACATGCTGGAATTCGACAATGGAATAAATGTCATTGTTCATTTCCAGACAGAGTCCGTTTTTAAAATCTGCAGTACTTGCCATATTTTACTTTTTCTGTTGTTTTATTTCGGGTCATAGGCCCATTTGAGATAGATGGCTCCCCAAGTGAAACCACCACCAAATGCGGCTAGGATTAGATTATCGCCTTTTTTCAATTGTTTTTCATATTCCCAAAGGCAAAGCGGAATAGTGGCGGCAGTGGTATTGCCATATCTTTCGATATTCATCATCACTTTTTCAGGGCCGACTCCCATTCGATTGGCTGTGGCATCGATGATTCGTTTGTTGGCTTGATGAGGTACAAGCCAAGCGATGTCGTCTCCTTTCAGGCCATTTCTTTCCATCACTTCCGCACTCACATCAGCCATATTGGTTACGGCAAATTTGAAGACGGTAGCCCCTTCCTGATAGGCAAAATGCTCTCTCTGGGCGATGGTTTCCGGTGAAGCGGGCTTACGGCTTCCTCCTGCTTTCATGTGAAGGTATGGCTCACCCGATCCATCTGCTTTGAGGATGGCATCCATGATTCCATACTCTTCAGTAGTGGCTTCCAGCAAAACAGCACCAGCACCGTCTCCAAAAAGAATACAGGTAGTGCGGTCTTGATAGTCCACGATGGAAGACATTTTATCTGCTCCGACTACCACTACTTTTTTGTGAGTTCCTGCTTGGATAAACTGTGCCCCAAGCTGGAGTGCATATAGGAATCCAGAACACGCAGCCCCTACATCAAAGCTGAAGGAGTTTTTTGCCCCCACCTTATCTGCAATAATATTGGCAGTAGCAGGGAAAGGCATATCTGGGGTGACAGTGGCACAAATGATCAGTTCGATTTCTTTGGGGTCAGTTCCGGTTTTTTCCAACAGGCCTTTGACTGCTTCGATTCCCATCACGGAAGTTCCCTGGTTTTCGCCTTTAAGGATTCTCCTTTCTTTAATGCCGGTCCTTGAGGTGATCCATTCGTCGTTGGTTTCGACAAGGGTTTCCAATTCTTTGTTGGTCAGTCGGTACTCAGGCACGTATCCTTGAATCCCTGTGACCTTGGCTCTTATTTTATCCATTCTTCTTGGGGTTTCAATGACTGCATTGAAATAGATGAGTCATTGGCTGGGTTGGTTTGATCCAGAATTAATGATAGGCGTCAAAAATAGTACAATGGTACCTGACCACCAAAGCCCAAAGGAGTAAGCTTTTTGAATTCCTTCATTTTCAGGAATTTCTGATTGATTAAAAATAAAAAATCCATCCCCTTGAGGAGATGGATTTAATAGGATGTAGACTTCTAATTAAGCCTGAATCTCTTTTTCGATAATTACTTGTCCTTTGTAGTACAATTTACCATCAAGCCAGAAGGCTCTGTGAGGCAAATGCATTTCTCCTGTGGTTGGGCATTTTGCCAATCCAGGTGCTTCCAGTTTGTAATGAGTTCTTCTTTTATCTCTTCTGGTTTTCGAAATTTTGCGTTTAGGATGTGCCATTTTATGCGTGGTTTATGATTGTTCTTTGTTTTTTAATTTCAGCAGTTGCTCCCAACGTGGGTCAACTGGTTTTGATTCTTTTTCTTCAGTTTCATTGGTTTCTTCCAAATCTTCTTCCTCCTCGGATTGGATGTAGACAAAACCACCTTCCGCTTCATAGTCCTCATCATCAAGTTCATTTCGGTGATCAGGATGAATTTTCTTTGCAGGAAGTGCGAGCAGGATAAATTCGTAGATCAATTGGGCCACATTGATTGAAGGGGTATCCCTCGTAATCATGCTTACATTTTCATCGATCTCTTGCTCGATAGGACCATACTTGTAGATCATTGTTTCGGAGGTCTCTAATTCATGATCAAAAACTTCCAAACTTCTATCACAGGTTAATTCAACTGTACCTTGGATGTGAAATTCCAGTTCAATCAAATTAGGCCCTTTGTCCATCAAGACCCGTACGGTCAGGCTGCCTTTATCCAGAATTTCATTGTCTTCGAAATGTCCGAAAAAGGTTTCGTCAATATCAAAGTCAAATTCGTGATGTCCTTCTTTGAACTTAATGACTTCAATATCAAAGGTTTTCAAGAATTTCACGTTTTCTCCTCCTGATTTAAGACCGCAAATGTAGGGATTAATTCAGGAATCAAGAAGTAGATTTTAAAATATTATTTGGTCTAGAGGCTAAAATTCTAATCAAATTTCTACTTCCTCCTGCTGATGTTGGGCAATTACGTCAGAGGCTAGTAGCAATGCTGCTCTCATCGAACCCTCATCAGCCAGGTTTTTCCCTGCTATGTTGTATGCCGTCCCGTGGTCCGGAGAAGTTCTCACCACGGGAAGCCCGCCGGTAAAATTAACTCCTGTACTAAAGGCTAAAGATTTAAAAGGAACAAGACCCTGATCGTGGTACATGGCCAAAACCCCGTCGAATTTGGTTTGATGCATCATTCCAAAAAAACCATCTGCAGGATAAGGGCCGAAAACCAGGTGGTTTTTGTCCTTGAGTTCTCTAATGGCCGGTTTGATGATATTTTCCTCCTCATCACCCAACAATCCATCTTCTCCTGCATGGGGATTCAGACCTAAAATCGCGATTTTTGGCTTGTTGATTCCAAAATCCTGACTTAGGCTTTGGAGAAAAATAGTGGTCTTTTGGATGATTTTTTCTTTGGTGATTGCCTCAGGAACTTTGGCTAAGGGAAGATGACCTGTAATCAATCCCACTCTCAAATCATCGGATATCATGGTCATCAGGCTGTCTTTGGCCCCAAAAGCTTCCGTGATGTACTCGGTATGACCAATGAACCGAAGCTCCTCACTGTTGATATTGTTTTTATTGAGTGGAGCTGTGACGAGCCCTTGAATCTTTCCGGCTTTCAGATCCTCTACCGCTGCCTGAAGAGATGCCAAAGCAAATTTTCCAGCCTCTTGGGTTTCTACCCCGGGTAGGATCTCTGGACAATCTTCCGTCACATTGATGACATTGACCTTATGGTATTGAACTTCGTCGATATTTCTGATTTGGGAAAAATTGAAACTCTCCAAGCTTAGCTGCTTTCGATAAAAGACTACTGCCTTGCCATGCCCGTAAATCACCGGCGTAAAGGACTTAAATACCCGATTATCAGCGAGTGCTTTTAGCGTGACTTCCAGCCCTATTCCATTGATATCTCCTATGCTGATGCCTAAAATTGGCCGGTTTTTTTTCGCGTTCATATTTCTGTTGGAAAAGCTTTAAAGAAGAAAATTCCCAAGCCTTTTGGAATATTCCCTTAATTTTAAGGCTGCAATTTATAAAAAATAATCACAGCCCTAGGATGGAAAAGGTCAGAGCAAAAAAGCATTTGGGACAGCATTTTCTGACCGACCTGAGTATTGCTGAGCGAATTGCTCAAGCGGTCAAGGGCCATGATGGGGTTTCGGCAGTTTTGGAGATCGGTCCGGGAATGGGAGTGCTGACAGATTATCTTTTGGAGGGGAATCTGGAGGTTTACCTCATTGATATTGACCGGGAGAGCATAGCCTATCTTCACAAAAAATACCCACAATTGGGAAATCGGATTTTGGAAGGAGATTACCTGAAATACGATTTTTCCCAATTGCTACCTGAGAAGTATGCTTTAGCAGGAAATTTTCCCTACAATATTTCCTCTCAGATTTTCTTCAAAGTGCTGGAAGAAAGAGAGAAAATCACCGAAGTGGTCTGCATGCTCCAAAAGGAAGTAGCTCAGCGTATCGCCTCTCCCAAAGGGAACAAGGATTACGGAATCCTATCGGTTTTGCTGCAGGCTTGGTACGATATCGAGTACCTATTTTCGGTACCTCCTCATGTGTTCAATCCTCCTCCCAAGGTGAATTCAGGGGTAATCCGACTCACCAGAAACTCGGTGAAGAAGCTGGATTGCGATGAGAAGCTTTTCTTCAAAGTGGTTAAGGCCGGATTTGGTACCAGAAGAAAAACCCTCAGAAATTGCCTCAAATCCTTCCATCTGCCGGAAGAATTCAAATCTCATCCGATGCTGGACTTGAGAGCCGAACAGCTGGATGTGAATGATTTTGTGTTTTTAACCCAAAAAATAGAAGCTAGTCGTGGAACCCATTAAGCAATTTGAGCTATCCAAAGAATACCTGGAAAGTCTCCAACTGGGGATTGAGCAGGGTGACAATGATTTCATTCAGGAATCCCTGGAAGGAGTCAATGTGGCGGATATTGCCGCGATTTTGGATGAGCTTGAGCTTCATGAGGTCACCTATGTGCTTCGGCTTTTGGAAAAGCAACTGGCGGCGGACATTCTGATCGAACTGGATCAGGCTACACTGACCAAGGTCCTGAGGGAATTTGAAAACAGTGAAATAGCTGAGTGGATTGTCCTGATGGACTCCGATGACGGTGCGGATATTCTCAATCTGATGTCCGACAAGGACAGAGAGGATGTCATCGCTGAGTTTCAGGATCGGGTGAAGTCCGAGCAGATTTTGGAACTCCTCCGCTACGAAGAAGATACAGCTGGGGGGATTATGGCCAAGGAATTTATCCGGGCCAACAAAAACTGGAACATTGTCCAGACCATCAATGAAATCCGGAGACAGGCTGAAAATGTGGAGAAGATTTTTTCCATCTATGTGGTTAATAACCGACAGCAACTTCTCGGAAGAGTTTCCTTAAAGAAAATCATTCTGGCCGCTTCCGATACCAGGATTGAGGACATTTATGAAGAAGATGTAATCTCAGTACCGGTGACCATGGACCAGGAAGAAGTAGCTGCCGTGATGAGGAAATATGACTTGGAATCGGTCCCCGTAGTCAATGTGAAAAATAAACTTGTCGGAAGAATCACCGTCGATGATATCTTGGATGTAGTGCAGGAAGAAGCTGATGAAGATATCCAAGCCATGGCCGGAGTATCGGCAGATATCGAGGAATCTGACTCAGTTTTCACCATTTCTAAAGCCCGACTGCCTTGGCTGCTGATCGGAGTCATGGGAGGCTTGATGGGGGCAAAGATCATCGGCTTTTTTGAAGATGGGCTCAGTAAGTACTTGGCTTTGGCTTCCTTTATTCCCTTGGTAGCGGCTACCGGCGGAAATGTGGGGATCCAAGCATCTTCTTTGATTGTTCAGTCCTTGGCCAGTAAATCAGCTTTTGACGACACCCCTTTCCAGCGTTTTGTAAAAGGCCTATTTGTAGCCTTGCTCAATGGTTTGGTTTTGGGTGCCTTTGTATTTTGTGTGGTGGTGTTTTTGTATGGATTCGAACCGATTTTCGGGATTACGGTGGGTTTTGCGCTTTTCTGCGTGGTCTTGCTAGCTTCTTTCATGGGGACAGTCACACCCATAGTTTTGAACCGTTTTGGAATCAATCCTGCCATCGCTTCAGGTCCGTTTATCACCACTACCAATGACCTTTTGGGGCTTGCCGTGTATTTCGGGGTAGCTATGCTTTTACTTAAGCTTTGACAATGAAAATTCTGATAATCGACGAAATGCACCTCAGTATTCTGGAGTTGCTGAGGAAAGATGGGCATGAGGTAGAATACGCTCCTGCAATCACCCGAGAAGAAATCATGGAGAAAATTGGAGAGGTGGAAGGATTGATCATCCGCTCTAAGACTCCCATGGACCGACCCCTTTTGGAATTGGCTTCACAACTGAAGTTTATCGGAAGAGCGGGTGCAGGATTGGACAAAATTGATCTGGATTACCTTGAGGGCAGAGGAATCAAGCTTTTTCATGCCGCAAAAGGAAATCGGGATGCGGTGGCTGAGCATGCCATCGGAGGATTGCTAGCCTTGTTTAACCATATGATAAAATCTGACACCGAGGTCAGAAAAGGAATTTGGGATCGGGAAGGCAACCGTGGACATGAACTCAAAGGGAAAACTGTGGGCGTCATGGGTTTCGGGAATATGGGTAAGGCCTTTGCCAAAAGACTACAGGGCTTTGGGGTTCGAATCCTTGCTTATGACAAATACAAAACGGGATTTGGAACGGATCAGGTAGAAGAAGTTTCTTGGGAAAGGTTAAAGAAAGAGGTGGATATTTTGAGTATTCATGTGCCCCTGACACCGGAGACGAAAGGGTTTTTCACCTTGGAAGAGTTGAAGGGATTTGCCAAACCTTTCTGGCTGATCAATACGGCGAGGGGAGAGGTAATTTCTTTTTCTACCCTGAATCAAGCCTTGGATCTCGGGATATTGAAAGGGGCGGTATTAGATGTTCTTGAAAATGAGAAATTCAAGAAATTCAGTCCAGAGCAACAGGCTGAATTCAGTCGATTGGCCGAGCGGGAGAATGTGCTTTTTTCACCGCATGTAGCTGGATGGACTTTTGAATCCTACGAGAAAATCAATCAGGTTTTAGTGGAGCAAATCCGAAAAGGGTTTAAGTAGTTTAAGCGGCTGAAATGCCTTTTTCCACGCTTGCTTTGACCAAAAGCTTTACTATCTTTGCAGGGTAAATAAAGGCAAAAACAAAGTAACGGTCTCCATCACGTGACCGTTACTTTGTTTTTAATGCCTTTTGAAAAGCTGTATTAATATGTCAAAAGTACAATACTACACCGAGGAAGGGCTGAAAAAGCTAAAGGATGAACTTCATGAGCTGAAGACCAAGGGAAGAGCGGATATTGCCCGTCAGATCGCTGAAGCCCGTGATAAAGGGGATCTCAGTGAAAATGCTGAATACGATGCGGCCAAAGATGCACAAGGTCTTTTGGAACTGAAAATTGCCAAACTGGAAGAGGTAGTGGGCAACGCCCGAATTCTGGATAATTCAAAAATGGACACCTCCAAAGCAGGCATCCTGAGCACGGTGAAAATCAAAAACGTGAAAAACGGAATGACGGTCAGCTATACCTTGGTTTCCGAGGAAGAAGCAGACCTGAAAGCGGGTAAGATTTCTTTAGCCTCTCCTTTCGGAAAAGGATTGGTCGGCAAAACAGTCGGGGAGATTGCGGAAATCAATGCACCTGCCGGAAAGCTGCAGTTTGAAATTTTGGATATCACGTATTAATCCCACAGTTAGAATCCCGGTTTTTCCGGGATTTTTTAATTTTACTCCTATGGCAAGCATATTTACAAAAATCATCAACCGGGAAATCCCTGCACAGATCGTTGCAGAGGATGAAAATTATATCGCGTTTTTGGACATCATGCCTTTAGTGAAAGGTCATGTTTTGGTGGTTCCCAAAAGAGAGGTGGATTACATATTCAATTTAGAACCTGAGGAATTGGCGGGGCTTCATGTCTTTGCCCAAAAAGTGGCTAAAGCCATGGACAAAACCATCTCCTGTACCCGGATTGGAGTCGCAGTGATAGGCTTGGAAGTTCCCCATGTTCACGTTCATCTGGTGCCTCTCCGCACCATGGATGATATCAATTTTACCAGACCCAAGCTTAAGCTTAGCCCTGAGGAATTGGCTGAGATAGCAGATAAGATTAGAGCCGGTTTTTGATCTTTTGATCCGGAATATTTCAAAAAAATGCCCCCATTAAGTTTCGACTTATTGGGGGCATTTTATTTGAGAAAGGCCTTGTATTATCTGAATCCCAGCTTTTCCCGGACTTGATTTAAGAGATTTAGTGCAATGCTTTTTGCTTTTGCCTCTCCTGCTTCCAGTCTTTTTTCGATTTCATCCGGGTGGTTCATAAAATAGTCAAAAGTTTCCCGCTCTTTTTTGAATAAAGTCAAAACCAATTCCAGCAATTCTTTTTTGGCATGGCCATATCCATAATTGCCTCCCAAGTATTTTTCCCTCATGGCTTCTGTTTGCTCAGAGGTTGCCAATAGAGAATAGAGCTTGAAGACTGTACAGGTATCAGGATCTTTGGGTTCTTCCAAAGGAGTACTGTCGGTGACGATCAGATTGATGTTTTTCTTCAGCTCTTTTTCAGGCAGGAAGATATCAATGATGTTGTTATACGACTTGCTCATTTTCTGCCCGTCTGTCCCGGGAATGATCATGACCTCTTCAGAAATCCTTGCTTCCGGAAGAATTAAGATGTCCTCTTCCATGATTCGGTTGAAGGCACTGGCAATATCTCTGGTCATTTCCAGATGTTGGAGTTGGTCTTTTCCGACCGGGACCAAATCTGCCGAATACAGAAGAATATCTGACGCCATCAGAACAGGATAGGTAAACAGTCCCGCATTGACATCTGCCAATCGAGAAGATTTGTCCTTGAAGCTATGGGCATTGGCCAGCATCGGGAAAGGCGTGAAGCAATTGAGGTACCAAGTAAGCTCTGTGACTTCGGGGATTCGGGATTGGCGGTAGAAAACTGTCTTTTCGATATCCAAACCAAAGGAAAGCCAAGCAGCAGCTACTGCCAAAGTGTTTTGCTTTCTTAATGCTGCATCCTTTCCGGTGGTAAGCGAATGGAAATCAGCGATGAAGATGAAAGACTCATCTTGTTGGTTTTGTCCGATGAGTTGGATTGCCGGAACGATTGCTCCCAAAATATTCCCCAAATGTGGGCGACCGGAGCTTTGAATTCCCGTAAGTACTCTTGCCATTTCTTAGATTTTGGCGCAAATTAAGTATTTGATACTAGAATTGAAGGGTAAAATACCTGTAATTTGTCACTATGAAACTTCGCACCCAAGCTATTCTCACCGCACTTTTTTTTATCCTTATCAAGTCCTCTACAGTGGCTCAAAGTATCGAAGCTCCCAAAATCATCTGGAAAGTAAACCGGGTAGAATTGGGGACAATTCTGGAAGAGGAAGGCAATCAGGAAGTGGAGTTTGAATTTACCAATTCTCAAGACTCTCTCTTTTTCATCGAAGATATCTGGCTGGAATGTGGATGTACCACTGTGGAATTTTCTAAAGATACCTTGGCCCAGGGTGAGACCGGGAAAGTCCGAGTAAGCTTCGACCCCACCTCTGCCTATGGTTTTTTCTCCAAACTTGTCGTGGTGAAGGGAAATCTTTCCGGAGTACAGGATTCTCTTTTTCTGGAAGGAACTTCCATTCCGTATCCCTCAAATCCCCCAAGAGCATATCCTGTGAAGAATGGAAATTTGGGTTTTCGTCTGAAAAAGATCAACATGGGGGAGGTCTTTGACAATGAACCCAAGATCAAGTACGTCGAGTTTTTCAACTTTGGTACGGAGGACTTGGAGAAAGGGGCTTTTCGATCTGAAACTCCAACTTACATTTGGGTAGAGCAGGTTCAGAATCTTATTAGGCCGCAGGAAAGAGGGCTTCTGATGATCCGGTATGAAAGTGTAAATAGAAGTGGGGATTTGGGTTTTTTTGAAGATCAGGTTCCTGTTTTTTGGGAAAACATCGAAGGGAGCAGAATTAATCTGGAGATCATTGCAGACCTCTTTGAATATTTTCCGCCTGTTTCAAAAAATGAGATAGATGATTTACCTCAGCTTTATATCCAGCAGAAAGAGATCGACCTAAAGGAAATCAGCTCCAAAAGTATTGTAAGACGGACTGTTACTTTATCAAATCGAGGCAGAAAGGTGCTCGAAATAAGGAAGATTCAGGGCAATTGTGAATGTCTTATAATTGAATCCCCTAAGGACCAATTGAATCCGGGTGAAAGCTTGGAGTTGAGCTTGACTTTTGATCCTAAGGGCCGAAAGGGAATCGATCAAAGGAATATCTATATCTTTACTAATGATCCGATAAATCCTGTGCAATTGGTCGTGTTGAAGAGTAGGATTGAGTGATTTTAATTTGTTTTCATAAAAAATACCAGAGAAATGCCGTGAAAACCGTTCGATGTTTTTTTCTCTTCTTAATTTTTTTCTTTCTGATTGACTCTTCAGCAGAGGCAAGCAAATGGTTTGCAAGCCCCAGTGGTTCAAATTTTAATTCTGGCAAAAGTGAAGAAAGTCCCTTTTCGATTCAATTTGCTTTTTCTGCGACATCACCTATTTCGCCGGGTGATACTTTATTTCTTTTGGATGGGGTATATGAGGGGAATTTTACACTTGATAAATCAGGAACTGCTTCAAGTCCAATCTATATTTTGCCTAAAACCAAAGGCAAGGCAATCATTGATCCGGGCAAAAACAGAACTGGAGAAACAGGAATCACAGTCAATGCATCAAATGTCTGGCTGATCGATTTGCATGTCACGTCCTCCTCTACGGAGAAAAGAGAAGATTTGGGAAATAGTGTTCCCTATGAGGCTGGAATTAGTGTATTTGGGAATAATGTAAAGCTTATCAATTGCTGGATTTATGATATTCCTGGTGGTGGCTTGCAGCTCTGGAGGCCGGGGCTCAATTTGGAGGTTTATGGCTGTGTTATTTTCAACAATGGATCTCAAGCCACTACGCGTGGAACAGGCCATGGAATGTATGTCCAGCATGATGATCCAGATTTCCCAAAGGTTCTGAGAAACAATGTGGTATTTAATAATGCCTCGCAGGGGATTAATATTTACACCACAAATCCTCCTAATGGAGGAGTAATTTCTCATGAAAATACAGCATTCAATACTGGATCGATAGCCAATTTCAACTCCTTTGTTCATCGGCCTCCTCATAACTTTACTATTGGATCAGAAAATAACCTGAGTTACTCTATGCAGGTTTTTGATAACATTTTTTACTCTGATTTGCAGGGAGGAAGGCTTACCTCAGATAGATTAAGAAATGTGACTTTAGGAAGGGAATACAAGCCAAACAGGGATTTCAGATTTTATGATAATCTAATTTATGGAGGAGGAAACCAGTTAGAAATCCAGCCTTTAGAAACTCTTCGCCTTTTTGGCAATAAATTCTACAATGTACATGGTAAGTTTTTTCAATTCTTGGTTTTGCCGGATGCATTGCCGGATGTGGTCTGGAACGAAAATCAGTATTTCCAGACTTCTTCAGATGGTGCCCCGTTTACCAGTACCGACTTTACAACCTGGAAGTCTGCATCAGGTTTTGATTTGAATAGTAGCTTGAACCTAGCGCTCCCCACACAGCCGGAAATACGGGTAATTAGAAATCGATATGATCAAAATAGATTTTATGTCACGATTTTGAATTTTTCTAAACAACCAGAGATTTCTGTAGATTTTTCCGGTTTTGGAATCAACTCCTCAGCTGAATTTGAAGCTATTGATCTCCAAAATCCTTTTGATGAATTAACCAAAATTGCCGGGGATTTGGCTACGGGAAAAATTTCCTTTCCTATGACTAATCAAGTGGCACTTGCTCCAAAAGGCAATATGCCTCATCAACCTGTACATACCGATGAGACTTTCGCAGTTTTTCAGGTACAGTTTAGAGAGCTACTTTCTATCCCTGAATTTAAAGATACTGCGCAGGTTTATTTGGATGAGAATGGGGTGGGGAGGATTTCGCCTTCCATTCTTCTTTCAAATCAGCCAAGTGATGATTTTACTTATGATTATTCGATAGGTCCTGAGGTAAACTGTACCAATTTGGGCTTTAGTGATCTGATAGTAACAGCTACTCAGGTTCAAGGCTCTACAGTAGTAAAGGATACCATTAAGTTGTCTGTCTTGGACACTATTCCTCCAAGATTTGACGCTGCAGATGCTTATGTCATTTTTGACCCTACGATAGGAAAAGCGGAATACTCTATCGGTGATTTTGATGTGGTTTTGCCAGAGGATAATTGTGACCGTTATTTCCGTGTGGATATTGATGGGCCTGAAATCACCTGTGCGTTGCTAGGGACAAACTGGGATAGCTATCAGAAGTTTCCGGTCAAAATTATAGTAGCTGACCAATCCGGAAATGAAAGTATCAGAAATGTTTATGTTCATATTTCCAATATTCAAGAATCAAAGAAAGTATCTATTTCATCCCTGAAACCTTTAGATGAATCAGGGTCAATACTTCGATTGGGTAATGAAATGGAATATCAAATCTTAGCCTGGTTTAAGGATGGAGAACTTATTCCCAACCAAAAAGGAAAGGAATTGAATATTTCTACACCGGGAAGGTATCATGCCCGACTTTTGCTATCCACAGGATGTGAGGTCAGTTCCAGAGACTTCTATTTTGAGACAAATTTCCCCCCGAGAATCGAAACTGTAGACTTGTCGCTGGATGAGGCAGGGAAAGCAACTCTTGGCCTACTTGACATATTTGAGAATGAACCGTTTGAGCCAGGTTTTTGGTCACTAAGCATATCCGAATTTTCATGTGCTGATCTAGGCCAGGAGGTAGTAAAAGTCAGCTACAAGCCGGAATTAATCCCTACAAGCCCTCAGATTTCCAGCATGATTGAGTTTTGGGTCAAAGTAAATATCAAGGATGAACTGGCTCCAACGGCAAATTTCAAAGATGTAAGTTATCCTTTCGATCTCACTCTTGGTGAGCTTTCATTTAATCCCCAGGATTTTATCGCAGGCTTGCCCGAGGACAATTGTGCCTCCGAGTCGGTTTCGGTGACCTTGAGTAAGTCCTCAGTCACCTGCGCTGATGTGGATTCAGAGCGGGTCAATTATCCCATTGATTTGGATGTGATCCTAACTGATGCCTCAGGTAATCGTACGGTCTATACTACATTTGCGCTATTGAATCTCTTTGAATCCAAGAAAGTATCCCTCAGGCAAAGCGGAATCCTATTTTCTGGAAATACGGTCGAACTCATCCTTGGAGATGAATTGGAGTTTGAAGTGGTGGAATGGAGAAAGGACCTTGGGACCATACCTGGAGAAAAAGGTAAAGTCCTTTCTGTGGACCAGCCTGGTGTTTACGCGGCAGTTTTGCAGCTGAAAAACGGATGTACTGTTTCTTCTCAAGTGCTTGAAGTAATCGAACGGGAGGAAGGATTTCCAGAAGTCAAATCCATTGTTGAAATAAACCTCAACGAGAATGGAATTGCCCTCCTCAAGCCAGAAGATTGTTTTGAAAAATGGCCTTTGGATGGAGATTATGAGATTTCTTTAAGCAAAAGAGAATTTTCCTGTGAAAACCTTGGGGCTAATCAAATCATCCTGACTTTGCAAGACGCTCAAGGACTAAGCAATGAATTTCAAGTTCAGATTCAGATAAAGGATCTTTTGCCCCCAATCCTCTCCACCCGAATCCCAAGTTTAAACTTTGACCTTTTGAAAGGAGAGTTGACTTTAAATCCTGAGGACTTTGTGGAATCTTTGACCGACAATTGCTCCATTCAATCTTTGCAACTCAATAAGTCCAAAATCACCTGTGAAGATTATGACCTTCTTCAAGAAGTGATTTTAACCGCGACGGATCAATCAGGGAATTCGGTTTCAAAGGCTTTGACTTTTTCTGTAAACCCTATTGAATCTCAGAAAATCTCCATTTCTCCAGAGTCAGGGGCAAGCTATACGGAAGGCCAAGTGGTCGAAATCCGCTTGGGTGAGGAGTTTGATTTCGTGGTCTTGGGTTGGTATAGAAATGGAGAGCTACTGGCAGGCCAAAAGGGAAAAGCGATTGCCGTCGAAAAAGCAGGAACCTATTGGGCAGAATTGATTCCTGAAGGAGGGGGATGCTTGGTGGAGTCGAAGAAAACAGAGATTCAGTTTAACGCTCTTCCTTTCGGTGAAATCAAAGAGTCTGTATCCTTGGTTTTGGGGTCTGAAGGAAAAGCAGACCTGAAGCCTTACGATGTCTTTGTCTCGTGGCCATTATCCGATCCCAACCTAACAGTCACCTTGCAGCAATCCGGCTTCACCTGTGCGGACTTGGGAGAAAAAATCATCGGCATAGTAATCAAGAATCCTTCGGGACAAACTTGGGATAGAAGTATTCAGGTCAATGTCAAGGACACTACTGCCCCCGTTCTGAAACCGAAAAATCTAAATTTGGAATTGGGTGTAACCAAAGGAACTGTCAGTCTGAATCCAGATATGGTTTTGGAATCGGCTACGGATAATTGTGGGATTAAAGAAGTCACCTTGGATCGTCAATCCTTTAGTTGTGAGGACTTAGGCAAAACGTTTACTATCAAAATCCGGGCTGTAGATCAGTCGGAAAATGTTGCCGAGGCAGTTACTACCGTGACAGTCCAAAGGGTGGAAAATTTACCCGTATTGCTTCAAGGGGTTGAGGAGATTTGTTCGGGAGAGGAAGCTATGCTGGAGTTGTCTTCTGAAGCTTCCTTTGAAGTGATTCGATGGAGAAGAAATGGGGTGGAGATTCCAGATCAAACTGGAAAAACCCTTTCCACCCAAGAACCCGGGAATTATCATGCCGTGATCCGATATTCCGGCGGCTGTATTTCTGAGTCCAATACCTTTGAGGTCAAAGTCAATCCATTGCCTGAGGGAGAGATCGAGGTGGATGGAAATATCCTCCGTGCTCCTGAGGGGAATTACACCTACCAATGGTTTAGAAACGGTCAAGTGATTTCCTCAGCTACTTCCAGGACTTTGACCGTGGATCAAATGGGAGAATATGAAGTGGAGCTAACTTCTTCTTCCGGTTGTTCAGCTCGATTGGAACCTGTGACTCTGACCATTTCCAGTATTGGTGTTCCATTAGCCAGAAAAGCTTTAGAGCTGAAGATATATCCTAATCCGGCAAGAGAAAAAGTCCGGCTGGGATTGGAAGGAGATATTTTGGAGAATCAGGAAATGGAAATAAGGGTGTTTGATCAGAACGGGAAGGACATGAGCCGATTGGTGCAATCCTTTTTCTTGGATTCTCAATCAATTGACTTGTATCTCAACGATTTGGCTCCGGGTACGTACTTAGTTTGGGTTTTGGGTTCCCGTCAACAATCCTTTTTTGGTAAACTTGTCATCCAATAACTGATAATCATGCATAAAAATAGCCTCGCCTCTTTGGTATTTCTTTTTCTGATCTTTTCACAGCAAGTCTTTTCCCAATCTATTCCATTCAAAGGAGGGAGGATAGCCATCAGTTCAGATGGAAACGAACACGACGAGGACGATTGGGCTGCTACGCCTCTGACTTTGGCTCTTTTGGCTGCAAACGGACTGGAGGATGCCTTGGTAGTTTATACCTTCAGCGACCATATTTGGGGATCCAATAAGGAAAAGCCGGGAGCAGCTGAGCAGATGAGAGAAAGTGCCTTTATCGGTGCCAAAACCTTTGGTTTCAAGAAGACCAAGTTTATCGAAGCTGTAACAGCCCAAAACTTTGCAATCATCGAACTCGCCACCCAGATCAATAAAAGTTCGGCCAAGAATCCACTGACCATTATCGCCGCTGGCCCCATGGAGATTGTGGGCACAGCCATCAATGAGGCCGATTCTACGAAGCTGAAATATGTTCGCCTGATCTCGCATTCCACCTGGAACGATGAGCATGCAGACAAGCCCTATGAGTGGGAAAGCCATTCGGGCTGGACTTGGGAGAAGATCAAAACTGAGTTTGAGAAACATGGCCTTCAACTTGATCACATTGCCGATCAAAATGGGGGAGAAGACTACGAAGGACTGAAAGCCCACAAATCCAAGTATGACTGGATGAAAGACTCCCCGGCCAAGGACAAGTCCCCTTTTTCCAAGGGTTCTTGGGATTGGTTGTACGGTAGATTAGAAGCTGCGCAAAAAGGGGAGGAGTTTGACCCTTCGGATGCAGGGATGATCATTTACCTGCTCACCGGAAAGGAAAAGACAGACCCTGAGGATGTTCGTCAAATGATGGAAAATCCCAAAAAATACAAGTAAGGAGAGCAATCTCCTTTTTTTGTTTTCCGTAGGAATACCCAAAGAGGAGAAATGAAAACCAGTTTTTTGATCGGTATTTTTCTTTTGGCCTTTTCATTTGGGGTGAAAAGCCAGGAAGGTTTGCATCGATTTGGGGTCGAGGGTCAATACGGTTGGATCATTGCTCATAATCCCGAACTGGAACAAGTCGCCCAAAGCAGTCCCGTAGCCATCGGTATTTCCTCCCAATGGCTGAAAAACACCCGAAAAAACTGGGAAGCCTGTAATTGTTTTCATTACCTCGGGCTTTCTCTTTCGGTGGTTGATTTTCAGAATCCAAAGGAATTAGGACAAGCATGGAATCTGGCAGGCACCTTTGAGCCTAACCTTTTTCAAAAGAGAAAATGGGCCGGAAGTTTGGCTACAGGATTGGGAGTGAGCTACCTCACGCGAGTTTATGATCCCATCGAAAATCCCAGAAATACCTTTTTCAGCGCACCCATCAGCTTTTTGATTTTTTTGACTCCCAAGATTTCCTATCAGTTGGCAGAAAATTGGGCCATGCAGGCTTCTTTTTCCTACAGTCACATCTCCAATGGAGGTCAACGTCAACCCAACCGCGGCATGAATTTTCCAATGTTGGGATTGGGTATCCTTCATTACACCCGTCAAGCAGAATTGAAGGATTTTGAAAAGTCTGAAATACCCAAAAGCTGGGAATTTTACTTGGATTTGGGTTTTAATACACAGGATGCCGGAGCAGGTAGCCGGCAACCCAATTTCACCCTGGCTGGAGGAGTTTTCCGAAGACTAGTTGGAATCCTTGGTATGGGAGGAGGCTTGGAAATAGCCAAGGATTTTTCCATTGATGTAGAGAAAAGGATAGAAGCTACCATTCCCGCGGCTTTTGTGGAGCCTCATCTCTTATTTGGGCGATTTGATTTTGCGATGCGGTATGCTGGATATCTATACAAGCCGGAGGGGTATCAGGAGGATAAGGAATTCTATCAGCGATACACGCTGAATTATTTTCTGGGTAAAAATTTCAGAATCGGTGCAGGTTTGAAAGCACATGGGCATGTGGCCGAGTACCTTGATTTTAGGCTGGGGTGGAGGTTTTGATTGGGGAAATTTCCAAGCCCGCCTGTATCGGGAAGGTAAGGAGACTTGCATCAGTTGGTTGGAAAAATCAATCTTTCACCAGCAAAGTACTGATTCCATTCGATGTGTTTTTGAGACGGAGCGTGTTTCCTGAAAGCACAAATTCTACAGGTCCTTCAAACCTGAAAATGGATGAAAGACTGTCGTATTTGTTGAAAATTGCATTCGTTACATTTGGAAAATTATCAGTAATTGCCGTGGCGGGCCTTGGTGGCATGTAGGATGGATCCACAGCTCGGGTGATGGAAAGGGTGTTTTCTCCCGAAATCCGGTAAACCAAAACAAGAGGTCCAGGTCGCATCCAAACCGCGCTTTGGATAGAAAAGGACCTTGCTTCCGGATCTTCGATTGGTGTGCCTAAAAGAAGTTGGTCATTGAAGATTACTCCTACCTCCGGATCTTCGCAAGTTGGAGAGGAGATAATGGATCCGGAATCATCCGTAAAGCCTACCAGCTTCCAGAAATTATTTTCAAAAGTAGTGGGAGTGGAGTTTTCCTCAAACTCTACAGGACAACTTTCGATTTTCTCAATCCTGTTTAACACAATGGGAAGACCAGTGAAGATATCCTCTGGACTTTTTTCTTTCACTTCTCCACTGATGATTACATGCAATCGGAAATTTGACGGAGCAGTTCCAGACCTAAGGTAGCGAGAGTAATAGCCTTGCCATTCACAGTCTTCAGGAGTGGGCATTCCAAATTTTAGTTGCTGGTCCAAAAAGCTGCAAATCAATCCGTCTTTCCCTGGAACGAGTCGTTCTGCCTGAGGGTCATCCTGAAGCTCAAAGGAAAAGAAATACAGGATTTCTTCATCCTTTTCCACTACCTCCACATCAAGGAAAGCCAATACTTCCTGAAATTCTTCTACTGTATTTCTAAGCTCTATTTCCGAAGGAATAGTGGGCATGGGTTCCTCTTCCTCTTTGGAACAAGCCCAAGAAACTAAAATGAGCGAGACAAAAATCAACTTTCTCATACTCCAAAGGGTTAAAAATTCTGCTTTCCTGCGATGTGGAAGCTACTTGTACTTACTGAAAATTTCCAACCGAAGGATACCCAAATTGATAATTCCTTCGGTTGGATTTTATTTCTACTCTAGTTCACTTATTCAATTGAGCTTGAAAGAAATTCTGAATTTTTTAAATTTTCCAATCTTCCAATCTTCCAATTAAGTCCAAGTTTAGACTCCGCTCAGCCTGATACTAAATTCCAATCACTTAAAAGCCGGAATCCCCGTGATCTCATGACCCAGGATCAATAGGTGGATATCGTGGGTACCCTCGTAGGTGATTACAGATTCCAAGTTCATCATGTGGCGCATGATGGGGTACTCTCCGGTGATGCCCATGCCTCCATGAATCTGTCTTGCTTCTCGGGCGATGTTTAGGGCCATTTCTACATTGTTTCTTTTGGCCATGGAGATATGCACCGTACGGGCAGTGCCTTCATTCATCATTTTTCCGACTTTCCAGGCCAAAAGCTGGGCTTTGGTGATTTCGGTCAGCATCTCAGCCAGTTTCTTTTGCGTCAGCTGAAAACCTCCGATCGGTTTGCCAAACTGAATCCGCTCGGCAGCATATTTTCTTGCAGACTCGTAGCAATCCATCGCGGCTCCGATAGCTCCCCAGGCGATTCCAAAACGTGCGGAATCCAAGCACATCATCGGAGCACCCAATCCGGATTTGCCGGGAAGGAGATTTTCCTTAGGCACTTTCACATTGTCAAAGACCAATTCTCCTGTGCAGGAAGCTCGAAGAGACCATTTTCCGTGGGTTTCTGGAGTGGAAAAGCCCTCCATGCCTCGCTCCACGATCAATCCATGAATTCTTCCTTCTTCATTTTTTGCCCAAACGACGGCAATATCCGCCTTGGGAGAGTTGGAAATCCACATTTTGGCACCATTGAGGAGGTAGTGGTCTCCCATGTCTTTGAAATTGGTCACCATACCGCTAGGGTTGGATCCGTGGTCTGGCTCTGTCAAGCCAAAGCAACCCAAGTACTCCCCTGAAGCGAGTTTGGGAAGGTATTTTCTTCGCTGTTCTTCCGAACCAAATTTATAGATCGGATACATCACCAAGGAACCTTGAACGGAAGCTGTAGATCGCATACCTGAATCACCACGCTCGATTTCTTGCATGATGAGTCCATAGGAAATGTAATCCAAACCGCCACCTCCATACTCCTCCGGAAGCTGAGGACCAAAGGCACCTACGTCCCCAAACTTTCTTACGATTTCATAGGGAAAATGAGCGTTTTGAGCCCAATCTTCGATGTATGGGGAAATCTCCTTCTTTACAAAATCCCGAATCGAGGAACGAATCAATTTCTGCTCTTCGGTGAGCAAGTCGTCCAAGTCCAAAAAATCCACCCCTTCGAAGGTATCCTGTTTCATTGATTTCCTTTGCGCTACTGCTTCCATGTTATTTTGGTTAATTAATCAGAATCTGTCAATTTTACCGAGTCAAGCCCCGATTCTGTTTCGAAATTAAGGAGAAAGAGCCTGATTCCTTACCTTTTTGACTAAAAAAATCCCCATGCACTATTCCCAATTTGATCCCAAGATCCTGGAAAAAATCGAGCAGCTCCAGGAAAAATTCCGTGCCTCAGGACAAGACATGCTTTCTTATCTGGAAGGACTGCTTTATGCAGATTACCTTACCTATTGGGAGTACATCAATTTGGATGTATTACTCTCTTTGCAGCAGCCCAAGACCAGTTTTAAAGACGAGAAAATCTTCATTATTTATCATCAGATCACCGAGCTTTATTTCAAGTTGATTATATCTGAGATGGAGCAAATAGCTGAAGAAGAGTCGGATACGGAGGAGTTTTTTAAGACCCGCTTAGAGCGGATTCTTATGTATTTTGATCATTTGATCAGCTCTTTTGCGATGATGTGGAAGGGGATGGAAAAAGAGCAGTTTCTCAAGTTCAGAATGTCTCTCTTGCCTTCCTCAGGATTTCAAAGTGCACAATATCGTGAGATTGAGATCATGGCAACTGATGCCTTTCAATTGGTGACTCTATCCAAAAGGGAGGAATTCGATTACCACAGTCCTGCAGATGATTTGTTTGAAAATCTGTACTGGCAGCAGGGAGCGATCGAATTGGCAACCGGCGAAAAGACTTTGACTTTGAAGAATTTTGAGTTCAAATATGGGAAGCTGCTGAAGGAATTGATTGAAAATTACCGAAGGAAAAATCTTTGGCAGAAATATGCCGGGTTTGCCAATCCCTCCCAGGAGCTAAAGGAATTGATGCGGCAGTTTGACCTCAAAGCCAATGTCTTTTGGCCTTTGGCACACTACAAATCAGCTGTGAGATATTTGCATCGGGATCCTGAGGATATCGCCGCCACAGGGGGAACCAACTGGCAGAAGTATTTACCTCCGCGTTTTCAAAAAGTGATCTTTTTCCCAGAACTCTGGACTGAAAAGGAAAGGGAAGAATGGGGAAAAGGCTGGGTGGTCAAAGAGGTATTTGGAGACGAGCTGCAGAAAGGATAAAAAAAAGTCCCGCCTTCTTCCGAAAGGTGGGACTTTCATTTTATAATCTATTTTGATTAGGCAAGGTATTTTTCTACCAAAGCATATGGCATATCAAAAGCATCTGCCACTGCCTTGTAGACAATCTCTCCATTAATCACGTTCAGACCAAGTGCTAACTCCTGATTGTCTTGAGCTGCTTTTTTCCAGCCTTTGTCTGCCAGTTGGATGGCATAAGGAAGGGTAGCATTAGTCAAAGCCAAAGTGGAAGTGTAAGGCACCGCACCGGGCATATTTGCTACGCAATAGTGAACTACGTCATCGATCACGTAAGTTGGATTTTCGTGAGTGGTAGGCTTGCAGGTTTCGATACAACCTCCCTGGTCTACTGCTACGTCTACCAAAACGGTTCCTTTTTTCATATCCTTGAGCATATCACGAGTGATCAAATGAGGAGCTTTTGCACCAGGAATCAATACCGCACCAACGATCAGATCGGCATGCTTGATCATTTCCCGGATATTGTACTCATTGGACATCATGGTCTTCACGTTGGCAGGCATTACGTCTGCCAGATATCTCATTCTAGCCAAAGACACATCCATGATGGTCACGTCAGCACCCAAACCAGCGGCCATCCAGGCTGCCTGCGTACCTACGACACCGCCACCAAGGATCAAGACCTTGGCTGGCAATACACCAGGTACTCCGCCCAATAGGATTCCTCGGCCTCCTAGTGGTTTTTCCAGGTAATTGGCTCCTTTTTGAATTGCCATTCTGCCTGCTACTTCAGACATAGGGACAAGTAGAGGAAGGCTTCGGTCGCTCTTTTCTACTGTCTCGTAAGCCAAACAAACTGATTTGCTTTCCACCATTGCTTTAGTGAGAGGCTCGTATGATGCAAAATGGAAGTAGGTAAACAGCAACTGGTTTTCCTTGATCAACTTGTATTCCGGTTCGATAGGCTCCTTTACCTTCATGATCATTTCTGCTATCTCATAGGTAGCTTCGATAGTAGGAAGAATGGTGGCTCCTGCGGCTTCATATTCCGTGTCTGCAAATCCACTGCCTTCTCCGGCGGTATGCTGCACATAGACTGAATGACCTCTTTTTACAAGTTCTTTGGCACCTGCAGGAGTAAGTGCGACTCTGTTTTCGTTGTTTTTGATTTCCTTAGGAACACCTATGATCATGACTAGTTCTGTTTGGGTTTACAAGAATTTCTGCGCAAAGATAAGAAGCAGTTAGATGTTAAAAATCATTTTAAAAAATTGTATTTGGTATCGATTTTGAAAAAATCTGTTTTTCCAAAGTTTATTTTATTTTTATGGAGATAAATGCAGAAAATTCCAAAATAATAGTTTTTGTAATGGAAAATTTTGAAAATTTTTTTTGGTCAAAAAATAATTCCTGTTTCGCTAATTTTTTCTAACTCAAAATAAAATGTATAAATAATTCAAAAAATCAAATTTTAATTTTTCAAATATCAGAAAAAATAAATCAATTCAAAATAATTATTGGTCATTCACTTTTGGATAAATTTGTAAGTCAATGCTTTTTGGTTATTTTTGAAGTATACCCAAGAAGTGACCCAAAATAACTTTAGATTAAAAAGTAATGACATTGAAAGCACAGGAAAAAGAAAGTACATTGGCCCTTGTGAGCAAAGAGGAGATACTCAGGGACTTCCGTGTGGCTGTAGAAAGCCGACATGCCTCTCTTATGGGGAGGAAAGAAGTCTTTATGGGCAAAGCCAAATTCGGGATTTTTGGTGATGGGAAGGAACTAGCTCAAATAGCCATGGCAAAAGCTTTCCGTAAAGGGGATTTTCGCTCCGGTTATTACAGAGATCAGACTTTTATGATGGCTTTGGGTGAGCTGACTGTTCAGCAGTATTTTGCCCAGCTTTATGCTCATACCAATGTGGAAGCCGAGCCTGCAAGTGCCGGTAGGTTGATGAATGGCCATTTCGCAACCCGTTCATTGAATGAAGACGGGACTTGGAAAAATCTCACAGAGATGTACAATTCGGCAGCGGATATTTCCCCTACTGCTGCTCAGATGCCCAAATTGTTGGGTTTGGCCTATGCTTCCAAGCTTTTTAGAGAAAACAAAGGACTTCAGGAGTTGACTCAGTTTTCCAATAATGGAAATGAAGTAGCTTGGGGAACGATAGGAAATGCCTCTACTTCTGAGGGGATGTTTTTTGAAAGTATCAATGCCGCTGGGGTTCTTCAGGTACCCATGGTTATTTCCATTTGGGATGATGGCTACGGCATCTCCGTACCTAAAGAATACCACACCACAAAAGGAAGTATTTCTGAGGTTTTGATGGGCTTTCAGCGAACAGAAAACGAAAAAGGTTTTGAAATCCTGAAGGTAAATGGCTGGGATTATGAGGCCTTGGTTCAGGCTTTTGACTATGCCGGAGAACTTGCCAGAAACGAGCATGTGCCTGTTTTGATTCACGTGGAAGAGATGACACAGCCTCAGGGGCATTCGACTTCCGGTTCACATGAGCGCTATAAGTCTGCTGAGCGATTAAAGTGGGAAAAAGACTGGGATTGCATTAAAAAGTTCCGGGAATACATCATTACCACCGGCCTTGCCAGCGAAGAGGACCTAGATAAAATCGATGCCGAGGCGAAAGCAGAGGTTAAAAAGCAAAAAGAAGCGGCCTGGGCTGATTTCTCAGGTGAAATCAAAAAAGAATTGCAGGAGGCGGTGACCCTTATCCGCAATACAGCGGAAGGTAGCAGCCAAAAAGCCAACCTTCTCCAAATGGCTGAGGAATTGGCGAAAAGTATCAATCCCATTCGTAAGGATGTGATCAGTACGGTAAGGAAATCACTTTTCCTACTTAGAAACGATTCTTCTCCTGCAAAGGAGAGCCTGAGGAACTGGTATGAAAACCAAAAAGAACAAAATCACGACAGATACAGCAGTCACCTCTATAGCGAGTCCGATTTTTCAGCTTTGAAGGTTGCTCAAAAACCCGCCAAAGTGGATGATTCTTCCCCCTTGGTTGACGGGAGAGAAATCTTGCAAGCTTTCTTTGATTACACATTGAGCAATGACCCTCGATTCTTCGCATTTGGGGAAGATGTAGGTAAAATAGGAGATGTAAACCAAGCTTTCGCAGGTCTTCAAGCAAAGCATGGAGAATGGAGAGTAACTGACACCAGTATCAGAGAATGTACTATCGTGGGTCAGGGAATCGGTACAGCACTGAGAGGTTTGCGACCTATAGCGGAAATTCAATATCTGGATTATTTGCTTTATGGTTTACAGATGCTATCTGATGATTTGGCTTCACTTCAGTATCGTACCAAAGGTGGTCAAAAGGCACCTTTGATCATCCGAACTAGAGGGCATCGCCTTGAGGGTGTATGGCATGCAGGTTCCCCAATGGGAATGATCCTTTCCACCCTACGCGGGATGCATGTATGTGTGCCGAGAGATATGACTCAGGCAGCAGGTATGTACAAAACACTCTTGGAATCTGACGAGCCTGCCATTGTGGTTGAATGCCTAAATGGATACCGTCTCAAAGAAAGATTACCTCATAATATCGGTCAATACACAGTGCCTTTGGGCCAGCCGGAAATCCTAAAAGAAGGCTCAGATATTACTTTGGTAACCTATGGAAGTATGTGCCGAATCGTATTCGAAGCTGCACAGGAATTAGAAGAAATGGGTATTTCTGCTGAGGTAATCGATGTTCAAACTTTATTGCCGTTTGATTTGACTGGTACAATTGGTGAGTCAATCCGAAAGACAAACCGTGTGATTTTTGCCGATGAGGATGTCCCGGGAGGAGCGAGTGCTTTCATGCTTCAGCAGGTGATGGACCATCAGGATGTATTCCGATATTTGGATTCTGAGCCTCAGACCTTACCTGCAAAAGCCCATCGTCCGGCATATTCTTCAGATGGAGATTATTTTTCCAAGCCAAGTGCGGATGATGTGGTCGAAAAGGTCTATCAGTTGATGCATGAAGTTGATCCAAACAGATTTCCAGAATTGTAAGCTGAGATCAAAAGCAAAAAAAAACGGCAGGAATTCAATTCCTGCCGTTTTTTTAGTTTCTGGTGATTTGCCTTAGAGTCACTTCAGGGCTTGATACTTGATTGCTTCGATTGAGTGCTCTATCCTGAATTTCCACATCTATTCTCAGCGTGTCATTTCTAAAAATTGATTCCCAACCCGAAGAAAGCATTCTATATCTGATTCTTCCTTCTACAGGCTGTCCTTCATCAGATGTCAAAACTCTAGGGAATCGACCGTTAAACGTCGTAAAGAATGGAGGATCTTGCCATTTGAATTCGGTAAATTGACCGTTTCTCTTGATATAAAATCTCACGAAAATATTGTACTGATTTTCGTTTTGCTCCACCCATACGGTATCTCTGACCGTGGTATTGTTGATGATTGGGTTAATTACCCAATCGATAGGATTATAAGTTGGTGCCTCAGGCGGTCTTGTGGAATAGGTGATCAGATTGCCTGCAGCATTTCTTTTATAAATCAAGGGATTAAAGGGGGGATTGATTTCTGTGGGAGAGAGTCCAAGGTCACCTTCTGCATCTCTGAAATCCACCCCGATAATCAGGGAATCTTGAGCCGGAGTCTGTACATATTCAATCTCAGCGAAGGTGATTTCAGGTACACTTGGAAAATTCTCAGGGGGACTGATACAGGAGGTCCATCCCAAGATTAGGACAAAGAATAATCCTGAATAGTTTTTTATACGCATGAGCTGAGGGTAAATTTGCTTTGGAAAATTAAGGTAAGATTTTTCTTTCGGAAAGAACAAACTATAAAACGATGCAGGATTTTAAAAGTTTTTCAGAGCGGGTAGCAAATTTGACTCCAAGGGACTTTGAAAATCTGGCGCTGGATCTTTTCTTTTTTCAGTATGAAAACAATCCTGTCTATCATCAATACGTCGACGCCAGAAAGATCGATACAGGCTCGATTGATAGGTTGGATAAAATCCCTTTCCTGCCCATCCGATTTTTCAAAGATCGGGATGTGATTTGCGGCTCTCAGTCTGATTTTTCAGGATTTTATTCCAGCAGCGGGACTACCGGGATGATTACCAGCAAGCATTACATTTGGTCTGAACCATGGTATCTTAATCATGCTGAGAGGATATTTGAGTCAATTTATGGTGCTTTGACCGACTATCATGTGTTGGCCTTGCTTCCGGCCTATTTGGAGCGACCGGGAAGCAGCCTGGTATCCATGGCCAAGCATTTCATCGAGAAGAGTCAATCTCCTCATTCAGGATTTTATCTGTATAATCAATCAGAGCTTCTCGAAAAGCTGAGATTTTTGGCAAAAGACCATCGAAAGGTTCTATTGTTGGGGGTCACATTTGCTCTTTTGGATTTGGCTGAATCCGGTTTGGAATTTTCAACAATGGAAAACCTCATAATCATGGAAACTGGAGGCATGAAGGGCAGGAGAAAAGAAATGATTCGGGAAGAAGTGCATGATCGGTTGAAAGCTTTTTTCAAAGTGAAGGCGATCCACTCAGAATATGGCATGACCGAATTGATGTCTCAAGCCTATTCAAAAGGTGAAGGGAAATATATGCTTCCTGCCTCCATGCGCGTTATGCTTAGGGATGTCAATGATCCTTTGGCCTTGTCTCTAAGATCACAGGGTGGAATTAATATCATTGATTTGGCTAATTTTCATTCCTGTGCGTTTATAGAAACACAGGACTTGGGCAGAATAGACAGTGATGGAATGATAGAGATTTTGGGGAGATTTGACCACTCAGAGATAAGGGGCTGCAACTTGTTGGTGCAGTAATTGCTAACTTAAAATTAATTGGACATATTTAGCCAAATAAAAAGTAAGCCCTTCGGTACTCAAGGATTGGAAGTCATCTGCCGGTTTCGATCGCGTCACTAGTCCAAGAGTTGATTATCTTCCGAAAGGGTCGGAGGAACCTTTAATAATTTAACTTTATAAAAATGAAACGAATTGCTTCCATTGCACTTTTGATCGGAATCCTTGCTTTGGGCGCTTGTGCCTCCAGTAAGCCATGCCCTGCTTACGCCAAGGCTCCAGCAGCTGAAAAATCCAACAGTTAAAAAAAAATATGCTGACCTCAATAGTCAGCATATTTTTTTACATCCTCCAGGCTGATTTCGGACTCTCCCAGAATCACCAGCCTTTCCACTACGTTTCTTAGTTCCCTGATATTTCCAGTCCAGGGAAACTCCTGAAGTTTGGCGATAGCCTCTTTCGCTATTCCCTTTTTAGCATCTCCGTTTTCCTGAGCGATGTCGTTGAGGAATTTATCGACCAAAAGTGGAATATCCTCTTTTCTGTCTTTCAAAGCCGGAACTTGTACCAAAATCACACTCAATCGATGGTACAAATCTTCCCGAAATCTTCCTTCTTCGATTTCTTTTTTCAGGTCTTTATTGGTTGCTGCAAGTACACGCACATCTACTTTGATGTCTTTGTCACTTCCTACCCGGTTGATTAGGTTTTCCTGAAGTGCTCTCAGCACTTTGGATTGGGCAGATAGGGACATGTCCCCAATCTCATCCAGAAAGAGTGTTCCTTCTTGTGCCTGTTCAAATTTTCCTGCTCGTTGCTTATGGGCGGAGGTAAATGCTCCTTTTTCATGTCCGAAAAGCTCGGATTCTATCAATTCAGAGGGGATGGCTGCGCAGTTGACTGCGACAAAAGGTCCTGAATTCCTGTTGCTTTTCTGATGAATCCAGTGGGCCACCAATTCCTTTCCGGTTCCGTTTGGACCCGTGATCAAAACCCGCGCTTCAGTGGGAGCCACTTTTTCTATAGTCTCCTTGACCCGCATGATCCCCGGTGATTCTCCTACCATGTCAAACTTCTTGGAGAGCTTCTTCTTGAGCACTTTAGTCTCCGTGACCAAGTTTTTCTTGTCCAGTGCATTTCTGACGGTGAGCAAAAGTCGGTTCAGATCGGGTGGCTTTGGGATGAAGTCAAAAGCTCCTTTTTTGGTCGCTTCTACTGCAGTCTCGATGCTTCCGTGGGCCGAAATCATGATAAACTGAGGTGATTTTTCCAATGCCTTTGCTTGCTCCAGGACCTCGATTCCGTCCATTTTGGGCATTTTTACATCACAAAGAACTAAATCAAACTCTTCGTCTTTGATCTTTTGAAGTCCGTCTTCCCCATCTTGGGCTTCTATAACTTCAAATTTTTCGTATTCGAGAATTTCCCGTAAAGAGGAGCGAATGAAGCGCTCATCGTCAATAATCAGAATTTTTGGCATAGCGTAAAGTAAAGAAAAAAGTGCAAGTCTGTAAGCCGGGTTCTGTGTCCTTTTTCGATAAATCGATAAAGGTGCCTGTCATTTATCTAGCCCTGACTTCACAGTCAGGATCCATCGATCTACCCACCCCGGAATCCTCCCGATAGCATCGGAAGAAATCGAACGAGCAGCTCTTTGCCCGAGGCCTATTTGATCTTTCAACCCATAAGGTTTGCCGTGCCCCCTTCATCACTGTCGGGGCGGTGGGCTCTTACTCCACCTTTTCACCCTTCCCATTTGACAGGCTCAGGGCGGGCCCTGTGCCAAATGGAGGTTTGTTTTCTGTGGCACTGTCTGTCTACTGATCCTTGGAGATCAGCATCCTTCCCGTTAGGAAGTATGGCGCTCTATGTTGCCCGGACTTTCCTCCCCAATCCAAAAGGAATGGAGCGACAAGCCGACTTGCACCCTGCAAAGTACGCTATTTTTCCCCGGAGTGTTGGGATTAGCTATTCTTTAAAAAAAATCCAGATTTTTTTGAACCTGCGAAAACAATTCAATTCTATCCCTGTTTATATATCCAAAGGCTAAAAATAGCTTTTCTTCATAGTGCTGGGTTGAGCCGCTCCGAGAGGAGCGGTTCTTTTTTTATCCTATCTTGTTTTATGGAAAAAAGCCAATTCAAAAAATTCAAGCGATTGATCCGGATGATCAATTGGTATCCGCCATACTTGTTTTCAGGGATCAAAATTGTAGACTATGCTCAGGATTTTTCATGGTTTAAAAGCCGGCTGAATTTGACTTGGTACAATAAAAATCTGGTGGGAACAGCCTTTGGAGGTTCCTTGTATTCCATGTGTGATCCATTTTTCATGTTTATTCTATTGATTCACCTAGGAGATGATTACATCGTTTGGGATAAATATGCTCACATTGACTTTGTCAAGCCCGGAAAAGGACCTGTATTTGCTGAATTTGGCCTAAGTCAAGAAGAAATTCAGCGAGTAAAAAGGCTGGTTGATGAAGAAGGAAAAGCAGTGGTCGAGTATCCCTGTGAGGTGAGGTCTAAAGAGGGTGTATTGATCGCTCAACTGAAAAAAGGACTTTATGTCCGGAAGAAGAATCGGTAAACAAAACAAGGTATATTCCTTACCTTCGGGAAAAAAATGCGATTATGATATTGGTTGGCAATGCGGTGCTTTCGCAGGATATTAAAGAAAACTTTTTTGTTTGTGATCTACTTGCATGCAAAGGGGCTTGCTGTGTAGAAGGGGATGCAGGAGCGCCTCTCGAGGAGGAAGAAACCAAAATTCTGGAAGAAATCTACCCTCAAGTGAAGCCCTATCTTTCTGAGGAAGGAATAAAAGTCATAGAATCCCAAGGTACTTGGGTCATCGATAAAGACGGGGATAAGGGAACCCCTACCATCGGAGACAATAGGGAATGTGCGTATGCCATTTATGACCAAAAAGGAATTTTAAAATGCGGCATCGAACAGGCCTACTTAGATGGAAAAGTCAGCTTCAAGAAACCTATTTCTTGCCATCTATACCCAATTAGAATTACCAAATACGATCAGTTTGATGCGGTAAACTATGACCGATGGGAGATATGCGATCCTGCCTGTAATTTGGGTCAGAGCCTTCAAGTGCCGCTTTATCGTTTTCTCAAAGATGCGCTCATCAGAAAGTATGGAGAAGCCTGGTACGAGCAGCTCTTGGAAGAGGTGGAAAAATAAGTGGCTAGATTTTGATCAATTGCGAATCCCTGAGTCCCTTAATGGCGAATTCGACAATTTTTTGATAGCCATAATCTGAAGGGTGAATCCCATCCTCGGAGAAAAAGTTTTCATTTAAATCCAGAGAAATGGGCTCAAAGAGGATGTTTTCTTCTCTTTGAGAAATTGCTGCCATTTCTTTTTGGAGATAGTGTCGCTGAATTTTCAACTGCCTCTTCATTCCTTTGGAAAAGGCAGGAAAAAGGTGAACTGGCGGAATGTCGGCCAGATAAACCCACGAAGGGCTGAGCTCTTTTCGGAAAAGATCAATCAAAGAGGACAATTGCCCATAGAAATCCTTTGGTTTGGTCAATTTAAAGCAATCATTTGCTCCCAGAAATAAGGCTATTCCCTCTTGAGCTAGGGGAGGATTCCAGAAATTTTGATGGAAAAAATCAACTGCTTCTTTTACCCGAAGTCCATTTTTACCCAAACAATACACGGTGAATTCTGACTCTAGGCCATTTAGTAGATGACCTGCTAGGGTGGTTTCTATTTGAGAGGCACCAACACCTGCAGCCGTGGATTCTCCAAATACCAATATTCTTTTTCCTCCACCATTTAAAACCAACTTCTCAGAAAGCGGAGGGAGACTAGGTTTAGAATCGCGGATCTTTTTTGCCTCTGCAATCAAAAAGGGCAAACGGGGAATCAGTTTTGCTTTAAACAGCCAGTAAGGCTCGTTCATCCTCCCGACTTTTTGGCACCATAGCCTGCCTGTGTCAAGACCTGGAGAACTTTATCCCGATGATCTCCCTGAATCAGAATCTCACCATCCTTGGCACTTCCGCCCACACCGCATTTGTTTTTGAGCAGTTTTCCCAACTCTTTTAAGTCCTCCTCAGTGCCGATGAAACCTTCGACAAGGGTTACTTGCTTTCCGGCACGGGCTTTTTTGTCCAAAAGTACTTTAAGTTTCTGTTGGGATGGGGGAAGGGTTTCTGCTGAATCTTCCCCCTCGTATTGGTAGCTAAAATCTGAACTGGTGGAATACACCACTCCGTCTCTTTTTTTCCAATCGTTGTCTTTTCTTCCCATTTTTTATCTCTTGAATGTCCAAACTGGCCGTTTGGAATGATTGACTACATCTTCGGCAATACTTCCTGTGATCAAATGGAGAAAACCTGTGCGACCATGCGTAGTCATAGCGATCATATCTGCATCAATATCATCAGCAAACTCCAGAATTCCGGATTCCTCAGACAAAGAATTGTAGATTTCAGCTTTGATATTTTCCAGTTTGTGTTTTTGAACGTAGGTTTTGATTCTGGCAAATGACTCTCTGGTGGTTTCGAAGTTCCCTGGCGTGTTAATAAGCACAAAGTAGAACTGAGCATAAAAGAGGGTTTGCATTCTTCGGATGCGGTTAGCTACTTCCTCATCAGAATCTCTGAAGTCTGAAGCAAAAACCACTTTTTTCATGGTGCTTACATGGGTTGGAGATTTGACGGTGATGACTGGACAGGAGGCTGTTCTTACTACTTTTTCAGTATTGCTTCCAATAATCACTTCTTCCAACCCGCTGGAACCTTTGGAACCCATGATTACCAAGTCGGGATTTTCTTCCTGGATGACATCGACAATGTTTCTATAGACGTTACCGATGACTAAGTTGGTGTTTAAGTTAATCGAAGAAGAGGCGAATTTTTGTTCGATTTCCTTGAATTGCTTTTTTCTAGTCTCAATAAGCTCCATGAAAAACACCTGATTTTCAAAATCAGGAATAGCATCAAGTCCTCCTCCCATAGTGCCCATTCCAGTTGCTACGGGGGTTTCTACTACATGCAAAAGATTAATTTCCAGTTTGCTGTAATTTTCGGCAAGGCTGATTGCAAATTCAAACGCAAAATTGGCTGTTTCTGAAAAATCGAAGGGAACGAGTACTTTGATCATAGTTAGGTTGATTTATTTCCTCCAAATTAGCCAAATTGGGAAATGGAAAAAGGATTTTCGTCAGCTTTTTCAAAAAAGTAAACCGATACCAAAAAGAAGGACAGAGAGTAAGGTACTCATCGCCATTTTTTTCAGAAAAGGGTCTGTTTCGGCTGAAGATTGAGCCTGCTGAACACCCATCCCCACTTTAATAGCCAGTGGTAAGGAAAGCAAAACCAATAGAGAGTAGGGTTGCTGACTCAGTAAAGCAAAAGCAATCATCATAAAATACCCTCCCAAAATAAGTCCCCAATTGTACCGGATAGCCGCCTTTTTCCCTATCCGAACCGGAATGGACATTTTTCCGGCTTTCCGGTCTGAATCTATATCACGGATATTGTTGATATTCAAAACGGCAGTGCTAAAGCATCCCAAAGCACCTGCAACTAATACTGAAAGTAAATCAAAGCTTTGGGTATGAAGGAAAAAGGTGCCTAATACGCCCAGTAATCCAAAAAAGAGAAAAACCGAAAGGTCTCCAAGACCTGCATATCCGTAGGGATTATTTCCTGATGTGTAGCTTATCGCAGCCCAAATGGCCAATAGCCCAAGCCCCAGAAAAATAAGGAATACCACCCAGCTTTGGAATGCAAATAGAATCAGCAAGATACCCGAAACCAAAGAAAGAGCTCCAAAAACATACATCGCCGATTTCATCTCCTGAAGTGAAATTAAGCCCGATTGAACCGAACGGACTGGCCCTTGTCTCTCCTGAGAATCGGCCCCGTGGATAGTATCTCCATAATCATTGGACAGATTGGAAAGAATCTGAAGGAAAATGGTGGTCAATGAGGCCAAAAGAAGAATTTCCCATCGGAAAGCCTCTTTCCAAAAAGCCAGAAAAGAACCCGCAAAAATACTTGCAAGCGCCAGGGGTAAAGTGCGAAGCCTGACTGCATGCAGCCAGGCTTCTTTTTTGGTTTGTATTTCTTTTTTCAAAACAGAAAACAGCTAAATCAAACTCCGATCAGCTCAAGAATTTGTTCGTCAAGTGGAGTAACTGAGGATGGGAAAAACTTCACCAATTCTCCTTTTTCATTGACAAAATACTTGCAGAAATTCCATGAAGGTTCCTGATTGTTCCAGCCGTTTTGAGATGCATCCGACAGCCATCTGTAAAGCGGGTGCTTATCAAAGCCTTTCACGGAGATTTTTTCAAACATGGGGAAAGTCACTCCAAACTCGGTGTCGCAAAACTCCTTGATTTCCTCATTGGAGCCGGGCTCTTGACCTCCAAAATTGTTTGCAGGGAAGCCTAAAACGAGGATTTTATCTCCATGGGTAGCGTAGAGTTCCTGAAGCTGAGCATATTGCTTGGTATAGCCACATTTCGAAGCCACATTCACCAAAAGAAGTTTTTTTCCTTTGTATTGGGAAAAGTCTACTTCCTTGCCGTTGATGTCTTTCATCTTGAAATCGTAGAATGAGCTTTCCATAGTTTGGTCGTAATTGGGGTGAAATGCAGTGGAATCATCAGGTCTTTGCGCTGTTTGTCCACAGGCAAAGAATAAAGCAGTCAGAAATAGTAGCGTTGTCTTCATAATTACATTCTTTCGGGTACTTGGATACCTAGCAAACTCATACCTCTTTTGATTGTTTTTGCAGTAAGTGCAGAAAGTGCCACTCTAAATTCAACCAAACTAGTCTCCTTTTCATGGAAAATAGGAAGGTCTGCGTAGAAACGGTTGTATTCTTTTGCCAGATCAAAGAGATACTGCGCAATAACAGCAGGGGAGTAATCGTCTGCTGCCAGCTGTATTTTCCGGTCAAAATCACTCAAAAGTTGAATCAGTGCAATCTCGGATTCTGCCAAATCTTTGATGTCTGAAAAGTCAATCTTTCCATAATTCACTCCGATTTGGTCCGCTTTTCTCAAAATAGCTGCAATTCTTGCGTGAGAGTACTGCACAAAAGGACCGGTGTATCCCTGAAATTCAATAGATTCCTTGGGATTGAAGAGCATCCTCTTTTTGGGGTCCACTTTGAGCAAAAAGTACTTAAGAGCACCCAATCCCAAAATCTCATACAACTCCTTGGCCTGTTCTTCATTGAAGCCCTCAATCTTTCCGAGTTCTTTGGTATGGTGTTCGGCCGTTTCGATCATTTCATCGATCAGGTCATCTGCATCCACCACTGTGCCCTCTCGGGATTTCATTTTGCCGGTAGGCAAATCTACCATCCCGTAAGAAAGGTGATATAGACCCGGCCCATAAGATCGGCCCAGCTTTCGCATTATCTTAAACAAGACATCAAAGTGATAATCCTGCTCATTTCCAACGACATATACGGATTTATCAATCTGGAAATCCTTGTATTTCAAATCGGCAGTTCCCATGTCTTGAGTGATGTAGACTGAAGTGCCATCGCCTCTGAGGACGAGCTTTTCATCGAGCCCTTCATCAGTTAAATCCACCCAAACCGAACCATTTTCTTTTTTGAAAAAAACGCCCTTGGCTAAACCTTCTTCCACAATGTCCTTTCCCAAAAGATAGGTGTCTGATTCGTAATAGAATTTGTCGAAATCTACCCCCATCTTTTTGTAGGTAGCTTCAAATCCTTCGTAAACCCAAGAATTCATCTTCTTCCAAAGCCCAACTACTTCCTGATCTCCCATTTCCCATTTGCGGAGCATATCTTGAGCCTCAAGAAGGATTGGAGCGTTTTTCTTTGCCTCCTCCTCTGAACTTCCCTTTTCTACCTGTTCTTTGATTTGCTTTTTGTATTCCTGATCAAAAAGCACGTAGTATTTTCCGGCGAGGTGATCTCCTTTCAAGCCTGAGGACTCGGGAGTTTCTCCATTTCCAAAATGCTGATAAGCAACCATGGACTTACAGATGTGGATGCCTCGGTCGTTGACCAGATTGGCTTTAATGACCTCGTATCCGTTGGCCTTGAGAATTTCCGCTACCGAAAAACCCAAAAAGTTATTTCTCAAGTGTCCCAGATGAAGAGGCTTATTGGTATTTGGGGAGGAGTATTCCACCATGACCTTTTGGCCTTTTTCAGGCATTTGACCAAGTTTTGGATTGGAATACAGCTTTTGAAAAAGATCAATCCATGTGGTTTCATTTAGGACCAAATTCAGAAAACCCTTAACCACATTGAAGTCACTGACCTCGTCTAAGTTGGCCTTTAAGTATTCACCGATAGCCTGAGCGGTTTTTTCAGGAGTGCTTTGGGTGATTTTCAGAAAAGGAAAAACCACAAAAGTGAAGCTGCCTTCAAATTCCTTTTTGGTAGGAGAGAGGCTGATCTGCTCTAGAGGAAGATCGTGGTTGTATATATTCTGAAAGGCGAGCTGAATGCCTTGGACTATGGATTTTTGAAAGTTCATTTTTACTGAAGAATTAACCGCAAAGAACGCGAAGGTACACAAAGAAAGTAAATTAGAAGGGTCTTGGCCCGTCTGTTAAAATGACCCTTTTGATTCCTGATTTTAACTGATAAACATTGAAGTTCAGGATTAAACCTAATTTGAACTTGCCTAATTTTAAGTAATTGATTACCTGAGCAATATGGACATTACTAATTTCTTTAACTGATTTAAGCTCTAAAACCAGCTTGTTTTCCACCAAAAGATCAATTTTATAACCCAAATCTATATCCAAATCATCTAAATGAATAGGCATGTTTTTTTCCATTTCTACAAGTAATCCTGCTTTTGAAAGTTTGTGATATAAGACTTGTTTGTAAACATTTTCCAAAAGGCCTGGTCCAATTTGGGAATGCACATCTATTGCCAACCCAATGACTACTTTACTTAATTCATCTTCATTGTATTGGCTGTAGAGACCCATTTCTTAGTGCTTCTTTGTGTTCTTTGTGGCCAATCTAGAAATTATCCACAAGCGATTTGGTGGTGACTTCGAGGACTTCAAAAGCCGCTTCGGCCATCGTATTTTCCATGTCCAAAGTCGGATTCACTTCTACGATTTCCCAGCAGCACACGCGCTTGTCTTTAATCAATTCGGCATTGAGGTCGATTGCTTCCTGCAAAGTCAATCCATTTGGTACAGGCGTCCCGGTACCTACAGAGATCGAGCTGTCCAAGCTGTCCACATCAAAGGAAATGTAGATTTGATCGCAGGATTTGAGGATTTCCAGTGCCTGTTCCGCTATTTGTTTTACTCCTTGGTTCCTTACTTCTTCCGTGGTGAAATTCCTGATTCCATATTTTTCCATCAGGAATTGCTCTGGTTTTTCAGTGTCCCGAACCGAGATGAATACGATGTCTTTGGGATTGATTTTTGGGAAATCACCTCCGATTTTTTTGATTTTTCCCCAGTAAATCAAAGTTTCTTCGGTTGGTTGATTGATTTGGCATTCCGGATTGTCCAGCTGACTGACCATGGCTAGGGGCATCCCGTGCATATTTCCGGAAGGAGTGGTCAGGGGAGTGTGCAAATCCGCATGGGCATCGATCCAGATCACGCCTAGGCTTTTTTCCGGATGGGCTGCCTTGATTCCCATGATTGTTCCAGCCGCAGTGCTGTGGTCTCCTGCCAAAACAATGGGGAATTTCTTTTCCAGACGGAGCGATTCAATCGTCGAATAGACATTTTTGAGCACTTGATAGACCCCGTCGATGTACTTGGCGTGAGGAAACTTATTCCCTTTCCAGAGGTAATTGTTGGCGTCAGGAATATTAATGGGTTCAAACTGGGTGAAAAAATCAGACTTCTTGTCCAAGCTGGCGATTTTTAGGGCGTCAATTCCAAGGCTTGCTCCTCGGGTCCCTGCTGCAATTTCGGATCGAACTTCGACTAATTTGATGTCTCTCATAGATGAGTTATAGTTGGGTTTATCTTGGGCCAATGCCGGTGCGAAACTACTCAAAAAGGTCCGTTTTTCCTTTCTGAAATTCGATCTTCAAGTAGTTTATTCCTCTGAGTACTCTGTTCTTTTGTGATTTTTGAATAATGATTTCTTAATGCCTTATCCATAAAGGATATCAACCTTTTTTCTTCCTTAGGGTTCTTTTATCAGGTATTCATTTGATATACCCCGATAAAAAGACAAATTTTGCATCCCAAACTTATTTAAAAAATCTTCCTTAAATGAACAGATACATTGACCTGATTCAGCAGACCTTTGATTTCCCAACCAAGGAATTTCATGTCGAAAACAACGAATTATTTTTTAATGGAGTGAACCTCATGGAAATCATTCAGACCTATGGTACTCCGCTGAAACTGACCTATCTGCCGAAGATTTCTGAAAGTATTCAAAACGCCAAATCCTATTTCAACAACGCAATCAAAGCCCATGATTACCATGGGAAGTATACCTATTGCTATTGCACCAAATCTTCTCATTTTAGCTTTGTCCTCAATGAAGCCCTGAAAAATGACATTCATATCGAAACTTCCTCCACTTTCGATATTCCTTTGGTAAGAAGCCTGTATGAAAAAGGAAAAATCACCAAAAACACCTACATCATTTGTAATGGGTTTAAGCGGGAACTGTACAAGCAATACATCACCGAGTTGCTCAATGACGGCTTTGTCAATTGTGTTCCTATTTTGGATAATCTAAGTGAGATTGATTACTACTTGGAGCATGTGAAAGTGCCTTTCCAAGTCGGAATTCGAATTGCAGCTGACGAGGAACCCAAGTTTGGTTTTTACACTTCCCGTTTGGGAGTGAGATACAATGATATAATCCAGCTTTACGAAGAGAAAATCAAAGATCATCCCCTCGTAAGTCTTAAGATGTTGCATTTCTTCATCAATTCCGGCATACGGGATACGGCGTATTACTGGTCTGAATTGACCCGTTTTATCCAAAAGTATGTGGATTTGAAGAAAATCGCCCCTAGTCTGGATACAATGGATATTGGAGGCGGATGGCCAATCAAGACCAATGTCTTTTTCGACTACGATTACCAATACATGGCTGATCAGATCGTAAAAAACATCAAGTGGATGTGTGCCAAAAACAACACGACGGAACCGAATATTTTTACCGAATTCGGAAGCTACACAGTAGGAGAGAGTGGGGCAGTGTTGTATTCGATTTTGGACGAAAAGCTGCAAAATGACAAAGAGCTTTGGTACATGATTGATGGCTCATTCATCACTCAATTGCCTGACAGCTGGGGATTGAATCAAAAGTACATCATGCTGGCAGTGAACAATTGGGATGAAACCTACCAAGGGATTTCTTTGGGTGGACTTACCTGTGACAGCATGGATTATTACAATTCCGAAGCACACCAATACAATATTTATCTCCCAAAAATTGAAAAGGGAAGAGCTCAGTATATCGGGTTTTTCCATACCGGCGCCTATCAGGAGTCTCTGGGTGGATATGGAGGAATTCAGCATTGCCTGATTCCTGCACCTAAGCATGTGCTGATCGACCGGGATGAAAATGGAGAGATTAAGCATTGGCTTTTTGCCAAAGATCAGACCGAGGAAAGCATGTTGAAGACTTTGGGGTATTAAGAGTTGGAAGATCGGAACCAAAAAAGACCGCTGAGAGGCGGTCTTTTTTGGTTTTTATTCAGCGGAAGAATCACCTAACCGTCACATGATAGCAACTCTGCTTTCGCTCTTTGATGACATAGATTTTTCCGGCTTCCTGAAAATGATTGAGGACTTTTTCCAAATTTCTTTGGGCTTTTTGATCCCAGGCCCTTTTGCCATTGAATCGGATATAAGAAATGTCAAACGACACTCCAAAGGAATGAGAACTGTTTCCGGCAGTAGCATTTCGGTTTCTCTTTTTAAGGTTCACCTGCTGGTTCATGGTTCGGGTGGCTGAGGATATGGAGAAAAAGCTACCATCACCGGCTAGAATTTCATACATCAAGCCCATTTCTTCCACTATTTTTTTTGATTGGGGAGTCACATAAGGGTGGCTGTGGGTCAAGGGCTCCACGTTGTATCCTTTTCCTCGGTTTAATTCAACCAATTGTTCAGATTCAATCAGCTCATCTAATCTTTCTTTTGTCTCGATGATTCCTACTCCATTGTTTTCTGCTGCGGTCAAATGGTCTTCATAGGCATCCTTTGCCACTTTTCCTTTCAACTTAGGAAGTTCTACCACATCCGGGAAATCCACCGAAATTGGAATCGGCAACCCGTCAGTGCTGTGTTCTTCCTCCTCCTTCCTATCTACAAGCGAAAGAGGGTTTTCAATCAATTGTCCAATGGCAGGTTTGAAAAAGGAACCCAAGAGGGTAGCAGTAAGGGCAAGAATAAAAAATACGAGTGTAAATCTTCGAATACTTTTATCCATTTGCTTGGATGGGTGAATTGGTTTTTAGGATGATTTGAATTTATTCAATAAAACAAAAGACCGCCAATTGACGGTCCTTTTTATTACCCTTCTCTAAGGATGGAGTCAAAATAAGCGATGGTTTTGACTAACCCTTCTTTTAGTGGGATTTTGGGTTCCCAATTCAGTTCCTTCTTGGCAAGGTCAATAACTGGCTTTCTTTGCATTGGGTCATCCTGAGGTAAAGGCATGAAGACCAATTTACTTTTGCTGTTGGTCAATTCAATTACAAGTTGGGCGAGTTCAAGCATGGTGAATTCTCCTGGATTACCAATGTTCACAGGGCCTGTAAATCCGTCTCTAGAATTCATCAAGCTGTACATCCCATTGATATTATCATCTACATAGCAAAAGGAGCGGGTCTGTTTTCCGTCTCCATAGATAGTAATATCCTGACCATTGAGTGCCTGAACAATAAAGTTGGAAACCACCCTTCCGTCATTGGGATGCATACGTGGACCATAAGTATTGAATATCCTCATGACCTTGATGGCTACTCCGTGCTGTCTGTGGTAATCGAAAAACAAGGTCTCAGCACATCGCTTCCCTTCATCATAACAAGCCCGTGGACCAAGTGTATTGACATTGCCACGATAGGACTCCGGTTGAGGGTGAATTTCAGGGTCTCCATAAATTTCGGAAGTAGAAGCTTGCAGGATTTTGATTTTGAGTCTCTTTGCCAAGCCTAGCATATTCATCGCTCCAATCACAGAGGTTTTGGTGGTCTGAACAGGGTCAAACTGATAATGGATAGGAGAGGCAGGGCAAGCCAAATTGTATATTTCATCCACCTCCACATAGAGAGGATGGGTGACATCATGTCTTAACAATTCAAAATTCTTGTTATCAAGAAGGTGGTGGATATTTCTTCTGTTTCCGGTGAAAAAATTATCTACACACAAAACTTCATGACCCTCAGAAAGTAAACGATCACAAAGGTGGCTTCCCAAAAAACCGGCTCCACCGCTTACAAGTACTCTTTTCATTAGATTTTTCGATTTAAAAGCAATATTGCCAAAAATAGACAATTGTTGTTGAATTCAAATTTATGTCCAGGCTTACCTTCAGTAATACCTTAAAACACAATAAACTTAGTCTGCTTTGATTAATAGGTTTTAAAACCAGTTTTTATTCATATCTATCGTTGGGTAAGAATTGGAGTGGAACCGGGGAAGCAAACCTTCAATTTTTATCATCTCATACTCCATGAAATACCGGGCGGTTTCGAGCTTTCCAAAATAGAAGTCTTGATCAGGATTTCCTTTTTCTAGGGCCTTTTGGGCAGTTACAGCCTGCTTTAGCCACATCCAGCCTACAGTTAAAATCCCACAAGCTTCCAAGAAAAGAGAAGCATCAGCTAAGAATTTTTCTGGTCCCTGATTCATCTTAAATAAAAGCTGGGCAGCGCCATGGTTGAATTTTTTTAGTTTTTCTTCGAAAGCCTTTACCAATTCACAAAGATTTTCCACGTCCTGCGACTCTTGGATAGTTTTTTGAATTTCCTTTTGCAAAAGCTTCCAGCCTAATCCATCTTCCAAAAGCACCTTTCTCCCCAAAAGGTCCAAACCATGTATTCCCGTAGTTCCCTCATGAATCGGATGAATTCTCGCTTCCCGATAATATTGCTCCACAGGAAAATCAGTGGTATAACCTGCCCCTCCCAGTATCTGAACAGCAGCCGAAGTGCTTTGGACTCCCATTTCGGATGGATAAGATTTGGCGATTGGCGTCAGTAAATCTAAAAGGAGATGCATTTCCTTTTTCTTTTGGGCATTTTCTTCCTTTGAAATTTTATCGGAAAGGATTCCGCAATAAACAAGCAGGGCAAGAGCTCCTTCAGTCACACTTTTTTGGAATAGGAGCATCCTTTTTACATCCGCATGTTCGATGATTGGCACTTGAGGTTTGTTGAGATCTTTTTCGGTCAATTTTCTTCCCTGAGGTCTTTCTTTAGCATAGGAGAGAGACGAATGGTAAGCTGCTGTTGCGATCGCTACGGCATTCATTCCGACTCCCAGACGTGCCTCATTCATCATTTGAAACATGTACTTCAGCCCTTGATTGGGTTCACCTACCAAGTACCCTTCGCATCCCTCATTGCTACCTATCATCAAATGGGCTATGGGAGCACCTTTGTATCCCATTTTGTGATATATCCCCTGAGTGAGGACGTCATTCAACATTCCATTTTCCCGGTTCTTGGGTACCACAAAGAGGGATATTCCTTTGGTTCCTGCAGGAGCACCTTGAATTCGTGCCAGCATAAGATGAATGATATTTTCGCAGGCATCATGGTCTCCCGCAGAAATGTAGATCTTTTGGCCTTTGATGTGAAAGACGCCCTCCTTTTCGGTAGGAAATGCGGTGGTGGTCAAATCAGAAAGCGAACTCCCCGCATCAGGTTCGGTCAATGCCATGGTTCCTTGCCACTTACCCGAATACATGTTAGGAGTGAACCTATCTATCAATTCTTTTGATCCAAACGTTCGGATCAGATTGGCAGCTCCTGTGGTCAGAAAAGGAAATACACTTGCGGAATAATTGGCGGCTTGCATGATAAATCCCGCACAGAGATGAATAGTCCATGGAAGTTGCTGCCCTCCTTCTTCGTAAGAAAAAATTGCCTGAATCCATCCGTCTTCTCCAAACTGACTGATAATTGATTTCATTTTGGGATGAATTCGAATTTTTCCATCAATCAGCTGGGGTTCATTTCTGTCCATTTCCTTAAAAATCGGGTAGAGAGAATTGACCGAAATCTGCTCAGCTGCATCCAGAACCAGTTTAAACGTTTCCTCTGAATGATCGGTGAAATAGGGGAAAGTGACTAACTCTAGGCAATTTTGGTTTTCAAAAAGCTGGAAAAGAAGGTCTTTTTTGGAATAAAACTCAGCCATGATTGGGTCTATTGGTTTAAAGGCTAAGATAAGTTTGAAGAAGATTTAATTCTTTTTTTATAGGAAACTTTTCCAAGAACCGGGAAAAATCAGATTGGCTTGAAATAAAAATCCCCGGAAAAATGAATTTTCCGGGGAAGAGTGATGAAGCGGAATCTGTTATTATCTTTTTTTCATCCATACCAGGGCTTCTTCCACTCCTCGGATTTCTGCAAGACCTTTTAGCCTTCCTATGCCGGTGTAGCCTGGATTGGATACTTTTTTATTCAGATCGTCAAGCATTTGATGGCCGTGGTCTGGTCTCATCGGGATGCTTTTTTTACGCTTTTCCTGCCAAGTCAATAGCTCATCGATGACTTCAACCATAGGCACATTTCCCTCCAGGTGATTGTCTTCGTAGAAGTTCCCTTCAGCATCTCTTTTGGTGCTTCGCAAATGGATAAAATGAATGCGGTCTCCAAATTCCCTGACCATGGCTGGAAGGTCATTATCCGCTCTGACCCCATAAGACCCTGTACAGAAAGTCAACCCATTGTGATGACTTGGAGTCTGGGTGAGAATTCTCCTGGCATCTGCGGCTGTACTTACTACTCTAGGGAGTCCGTAAAGGGAAAAAGGAGGATCATCCGGATGAATGCACAGATAGACGCCCACCTCTTCTGCAACAGGTGTGACTGCGTCCAAAAACATCCTCAAATGTTCCGCAAGCTTAGTTGCATCTATTCCGGAGTAGGTTTGAAGCATGGCTTTAAATTCATCCAAGGTGTATCCAATCTCAGACCCGGGTAATCCCTTTAGAATATTGTCCAAAATGAGTTGTTTGGCGTCTGGGCTTAGTTGGTCATAATAAGCCTTGGTATCTTCTATTTCTTGGGGGCTGTATTCCGAAAATGCCTCCATTCGCTCAAGAATAAACAGATCAAATGCTACTACTGCCTTTTTCTCATACAAGAGTGCTTTTGCTCCGTTGGGAAGTTCATATTCCAAATTGGTGCGAGTCCAATCCAATATAGGCATGAAGTTGTAGCAAACGGTGTAAACACCTTCTGCAGCCAGATTGCGTAAGGTTTGCTTGTAGTTTTCGATGAGTTGGAGGTAATCACCGGTTCGGGTTTTGATTTGCTCATGCACTGGAACCGATTCAACCACAGACCAAGTCAGGCGGGCATCTTCAATGGTCTTTTTTCGGGTTTGAATTTCCTCTCTAGACCAGACTTCACCATTGGGAATATGGTGAAGAGCAGAGACGATTCCTGTGGCACCTGATTGTCTGATGTCCCGGAGACTTACCGGGTCTTTGGGACCATACCAACGCATGGTTTGCTCCATTCTGTAGCTCATGGAATTGCTTGTTTAGTATTTGGTTATTTAGTAATAAAGTTAGTATATGTTGGCTATCAGTTCTTTTTTAATGGATTCTCTAGGAAAGAAATTAGACGATTAAATCTGGCTTTTGTATCTGAACGATGAGTGAAGATTTCTTCAAGCATTTACAACTTACCACTTACAAATAACCGATAACTATCAACTAATTCCCTCAAACCCCTGAATAGGCACTGAACCCTCCATCCACAGCTACAATGGTGCCTGTGACAAATGCCGATGCATCACTGCAAAGCCACTGAAGTGCTCCCAAAAGATCCTCAGGCTTTCCAAATCGGTTCATCGGAGTGTGGGTTATGATTTGATTTCCTCTTTGGGTGAGAGAACCGTCTGCTTCTGTAAGCAAGGTTCTGTTTTGTTCTGTAAGGAAAAAACCCGGAGCAATGGCATTGACCCGGAATTCAGGCCCGTGTTTTTGAGCCAACTCTACCGAAAGCCATTTGGTAAGATTGTCGATTGCTGCTTTGGCTGATGCATAACCCATCACACGGGTCATGGGGCGTGAAGCTGCCATTGAACTGATATTGAGAATATTTCCCTTGCCGTTTTTGAGCATAAGGGGAAGCAGTGCCCGGATTGGCAGCACAGTTCCCAAGTAATTCAAGTCCATTACTTTCCGTAGGGAGTTGGTATCCAAGTCCAGAAAGTTTTGGTCCGGTCGGATGACTGCACCTGGCATATTTCCGCCTGCAGAGTTGATTAAGACATCAATTCGACCATGTTGGGATTCGATGACTTGGGCTACTTTCTGAAGGGAGTCTTCATCAGTAACATCTACGAAATACCCCCAGGCCTTTCCGCCGTGTGAATTGATTTCACTGACGAGGTCGCTTACCTTGTTTGGAGTGCGACCCAAAATGAGTACCTCGGCACCTTCTTTGGCCAGATGCAGGGCCATAGTAGTACCCAAAACACCCGTTGCGCCTGAGAAAGCAATTTTCTTCCCATGAATGGAAAATATAGAAGAGTCAATCATCAAATGCGATAGTTACTGGGAGAAAAGTCGAAATAGTTCTTTGCATTGTTATAGCAAATGTCGGAGATCAGTTTTCCGAGCCACTTTTCATCCCAAGGCAATTCTCCGTTTTCTACATCTTGGGAAAACAAATTGCACAGAATCCTTCGGAAATATTCGTGTCTTGGAAATGAAAGGAAACTGCGGGAATCGGTCAGCATGCCGATAAAACAGCTGATCAATCCCATATTGGAGAGGGTATTCATTTGCTTTTCCATCCCGTCTTTTTGATCCAAATACCACCACCCGGATCCGAATTGTATTTTACCTTTCACAGAACCGTCATTGAAGTTGCCTATCATGGTAGCAAAGACTTCGTTATCCCTGGGATTGAGGTTGTAGATTACAGTTTTGGTCAATTGATCCGTGCTGTCCAGTTCATTAAGGAATCTTGCCAGTGCCAAAGCCTGATCAAAATCTCCAATCGAATCAAATCCAGTATCCGGTCCCAAAACCTTAAGCATTCTGGAGTTGGTATTTCTCAGGGCACCCAAGTGAAACTGCTGCACCCAGCCTTTGGCATGATACATTTTTGCCAATTTTTTCAGCACTTTGAATTTGAAATATTCTATTTCATCCGGAGAGGCTTGATTTCCTCTGAGGACCTTCTGAAGGATTCCATCTGCAGAAAGTCGGCTATCTGAGGAGTAAACCAATTTTTCAAGTCCATGATCAGAAAGTCTACAGCCTCTTGAGTGGAAAAATTCAACCCGGTTGGACAAAGCTTCGATAAGGGTGTCGAAGGAGTTGATTTCAAAACCTACGCAATCGGAGAGTTTCTCCAAATAGGAGCGGTAATTTTCCGGATTTTCAATCGCGAAGGATTTGTCGGGACGGAAAGCGGGATAAAGCTGAACCTGCCCTTTACTGTGAAAATAAACCTCATGATGCTCAAGGGTATCGACAGGATCGTCAGTACTGCATACCAATTCCACATTCATTCTTTCTAAAAGCTGCTGGGTCGTAAACCGGTCTTCTTGCAGCATTTCTGTCGTTTTGAAATAGATTTCCTGAGCATTATTTGGCCCCAAAAGATCATCCACATCGAAGTACCTCTTCAACTCCATTTGACTCCAATGATAAAGTGGATTTCGCATGGTATAGGGTAGGGTATATGCCCACTTTTCAAATTTCTCAGGGTCAGTTGCATCTCCCGTAATGAATTTTTCTTTAACCCCAAGTGTCCGCATAGCTCTCCATTTGTAATGGTCTCCTGCCAACCAGATTTTTGAGATGTTTTCAAACTTCTTGTTTTGCCTGATTTCTGAAGGGGGCAGGTGATTGTGATAGTCTATAATGGGTAGCTCTTTGGCGTAGTCATGGTAGAGGATTTTTGCAAATTCATTCTTTAACAAAAAATCATCCGACAGGAAAGTAGGGTGGGTTTGTACAGGTATCATTTTGGGCAGAATGGCTTATTTACGCCTTTGTTTGAGAAATAAATTTATCCTTTATCCCTCTTCTGAAAACAGCTAAATACGGAAACGATTGCACATTTTATTTTAATGGAAATAATTCACTATTTTGATTGAGTGAAATTTTTAAAGAAATTTTATTCACAATAAACCCATCTGATCTATGAGTACCGGAGTTAACCTCAAAGAACTTGCTGCTGAACTGAAGCTTTCCCCGTCGACAGTTTCCCGTGCACTCAATGACAGCTACGAAATCAGCGAAGCGACCAAAAAGAAGGTCATTAGCATGGCTGAAAAGTTGAATTACCAGCCTAATCCTTTTGCAAGAAGCCTTAGGGAAAACAAAAGCAAGACGATTGCGGTGGTTATTCCTGAGCGGATGAGCAACTTTTTCTCCAAAGTGGTTGACGGCATTGAGGAAGTGACCCAGGAGCATGGATACCACTTATTGGTGTATTGTACCCATGAGGATGTGGATCGGGAAAAGAAAATTGTCAATCTTCTGATGAATGGACGTGCAGATGCGATCGTCATGTCTGTTTCCAGTCAAACCAGCGATATATCCCATTTGACTCGACTTCATGAGCGGGGATTTCCACTGGTGTTTTTTGACCGAATTTGTCCGGCTATTCCTACTACCAAATTCATCACCAATGATTACGAAAGCGGATTTGAGGGGACCAAACATTTGATTCAACAGGGTTGCAGAAAGATTGCTTTTTTGATGCTTTCAAAAGAGCTGTCGATCACCAAGGAGCGACATAGAGGGTATTTGGATGCCTTAAGACAGGCAGGGCTTTCTCCTGAGCCTCAATTAAATATCACTTGCTGTCAAGAAGAGGAGGAGAATATTGAATCCATCCGAAAGTTGCTTACAGGACCCAATCGACCAGACGGTATTCTTTCTTCTGTTGAGAAATTGGCTTTGGCCACGTACCATGCCGTGAAAAGAACAGATTTGAAGATTCCCAATGATTTGAAAATCATTTCTTTCTTTTCGAATTTGAGCATTGCCAGCTTGCTAAATCCTTCCTTGACTACGATTACTCAGCCCGCTTTTTCGATTGGTGAGGAATGTGCCAAATTGTTGATCAAAAAGCTGACTAAACCCCGTCAGCCTGATTTGCCTAATCAAGTCATTACGATCCCTTCCCATATTACCATCCGATCTTCCACAATAGTCTTATAATTTTTGGTTTTCTTAATTGAAAAAAGGGGCGCTGAATTTCAGCGCCCCCTTTTTTATGTCTTTTTACTTAGTGGATTAATATCCCGGATTTTGAGGGAAACCTTCCTGATTTCCTGCTGCTCTATCAATCTGATTTTGAGGGATAGGTCGTAGCGTATGGAAATCCTGAATATTCGGTGCAGCTTGAGGATTGTATTGTTTTACACGCTGAACCAGATTACCCCATCTTTTCAAATCCAACCAACGGGTCTGCTCACCGGTAAGCTCTCTGGCTCTCTCTTCCATGAGGAACTCAAAAGTAAATTCGTCAGGAGTGATTTCCATCTCAGCTTCTTTTCCTGGCCAAGCAGCTCTTCTTCTTACCACATTGATGGTCTCTGTAGCTTCAGCCAATTTTCCCTGACGGAATTGGGCCTCTGCCAAAAGAAGGTAGGTGTCAGCCAATCGCATAGCCAGATAATTTCTACCCCCTTCAAATTGGGTACGGTCTACCCGTCCTGGATCCAAATGCTTGGTCAAGGCTGGGAAAAGTTTCTCATCATATCTGCTAGGTACTAGCACCTGATAAGGTCTTTTGGCTCTTTCTTCCACTGACATTTCAAAACCTGGAAGGAACATGGTAGTATCCCCTGCTGCAAAGGACAAACTAGTCTTGGAATTGTCGAAAGTCGCAGTGTAGGTTCCCGGTCTGTTGGACAAATAGGTGTCTTTAAAAGACTTTTTATATCTGCTGTCATTTTCCCGGTTTTGGAAGACAGTTTCCAAAGCGTAGACAGTGGGTCTGTATCGCTTAAACGGTCTTCCGTTTTGAGTATCCCTTTGCATACCTGGCTGTGTATCGTATTCCATCAAGAAGAATACGTGGGAGTTATTTCCACCACCGTTTGTCAGAGGGCTTCTTGTGTACTGCACAGACCAGATGATTTCGTCATTGATTTCATTGCCGAAGGCATGTACATCTCCGAAATCACTGAGTAATCTCAAGCCGGAATTTTGAATGACATCCTTTAGTAAGGCCTCTGCTTTGGAATAGTCATCTCCAGCGCCGGAAGAAGAAGTGGCTTTGGTGATGTGAACACGACCCAACAGGTGCTCAGCGGCATATTTGGTGGCTCTACCATATTGGCTGGAAGCTTTTTTGTCTTCTAGATTTGGAATGGCTTCGTTCAGGTCCTGAATAATTGCTGCGTAGATTTCGGATTCAGGAGTTCTGGATACCTCATTGGTAGGAATGATGGTCTCAGTCAATCTTAATTCAACAGGACCAAACAGCTGAACCAAAAGGAAATAATGATGGGCCCTGATAAATTTAGCCTCTGCAATCCGCTGAGCTCTAATGGTAGCGTCCATTCCTGCTACATTGGGAGCTCTGTCAATCACAGCATTGGCAGTATTGATGCCTCGGTACAGTTCATCCCAAAGCTCTCTCACGTGCCCAGTTTGGGAATCAAACTGGTTGGTATAGGTATTCATGAATTTCCAGGAGCCATCGGCACCATTGGTATAGATATCAGTACCAAATTCTGTGAAGTTGTTTCCACGCTCTGTACCATACCATACCCTCATGGAGCTATAGGATGAGTTGATTGCATCATCAATTCCCTTGGGAGTATTCAGATATTCGGTGCCAATCTGCGAGATTACATCTTCCTGCAATGCATCTTGGCAGGAAGTGGCTATGGCAAGGCCGGTAAAGAAAAGTGTTGTTTTTCCCCAGGCCAGAAGTCTATTTTTTAATGTATTGTTTTTCATTGTCTTCTTGCGTTGAGTTAGAATTTAGCGTTGATTCCAAAGGTGTACTGAACCACAGGAGGTGCAATGTTTGCATTGACTACACCGCCTTCAACACCTTGCTCACCATCGATGAAGGTTTCAGGATCTATTCCCTTGTGCACTCTTCTGTATTCAGAGAAGATGAATGGGTTTTGGATACTGGTAAAGACTCTTAGACTGGCAAAACCGATTTTCTTCAACGCATCTGGCCCTAAGGTATAGCCCAAATTGATGTTTCTCACCTTGATAAAGGTTCCATCAAAATAGGACATTGAAGTATTGTACTTAGGTCGCTCTTGGTTTTGATTTGGTCTTGGATAGAGGTTAGTTGGATTGTTTGGAGTCCAATAATCCACGGCCAAATTGTTATATCTTCCAAAGAGTGAGTTGAAGTTGTCATGGAAGGCAGATCGAATGGTAGAGCCGAATCTTCCAAAAATAAAGAAAGACAAGTCAAGACCTTTGAAAGAGAAACGGTTGGTCATACCCAATGAAAAGTCAGGAACCGCAGATCCGATAAACACTCTATCCAGCGAGTTGATTCTTCCGTCGCCGTTGGTGTCTTGGATTTTGATTTCTCCAGGTTTATCACCAAAAGACTGAGCTACATCCGCCTCATCCAGTTGCCAGATTCCAACTTTCTTCAAGTCATAAAACACAGTCAAAGGCTGTCCGATGAATCTACCTGCTGCGATATCATCTCCATTGGGCAGTTCAAGGATTTCTTCTCTGTTTCTTGTGAAAATAAGGTCAGTAGACCAGACAAAGTCACCTTTTTCGATATTGAGTGTAGACAAGGTCAATTCAATACCTCTGTTTTGTGTTTTACCGATGTTGGTGGTAAATCCTCCAAATCCGGTAGAGTTGGGCAATGGCTGAGGTGCCAGCAAATCAGAAGTGGTGGTCACATAGTATTCAAGTGTACCGAAGACTCTGTTTTTGAAAATGGAGAAGTCCAAACCTGTATTGAAGGTAGTGGAGGTTTCCCATCTCAAATCTGGATTTCCAATCGTATTAGGTCTGTATCCAAATGCAGCCGTTCCGCCACTAGCCCAAGCATAGGATGTTCTTCCTAGAAGAGGCTGAGTCTGGTATGGATTGATCGCTTGGTTACCGATAGAACCGTAGCTGACACGGAATTTCAACTGATCGATCCAAGAGGAGTTTTTGATGAATCCTTCCTCATGCATGTTCCAGCCAAAAGCTACAGATGGAAAATATCCAAATCTGTTGTTTTCCCCGAATCTGGAGCTACCATCAGCACGGATTGTAGCAGTCAAAAGATACTTCCCTTTGTAGCCATAATTAGCTCTAGCCATGTAGGAAAGAAGCGCCCACTCGATCAAATTAGTGTTGGCACCGGTGATCTGAGATGCATCTCCCAATCTATGGTAAAGCTGAGAAGGAGCAGGGATACCCAATACGCTGATGGTGGATTGCTCAAATTTGTCCTGCTGGAAAGACTGAAGCAAAGTCACATTAATATTATGATCAGTGCCCAGCTTCTTGTCATAGGTCAGGATGTTTTCTATGGTATAATTCAAGTTGAATCGATCATCTACACTCCCGGTAGCGTCCCCGCCTCTTCGTGCATTGGTTTGGGAACCTGTGAATCTTCCTGATCTTCTGATGGTCAAGTCTGGTCCGAAATTGAATCGGTAGGTTAGGCCTTTGGCAATTTCCCAGTTCAGATAAATACTGTTAAATATTCTGGTTCTGTAGGTTTCGTCTACTTGTGCACCGGGCACGATTTCAGCAAATGGGTTGGTTCTCAAACCATCGGAAGTAGGAAGGAAGATCAGATTTCCTTCGTCATCAAAAGGCTTACCCAAAGGGTTTTCCTGAAGTGCTCCACCGATTGGATTGAAGTTTTCACCATTTCTCTTGCTGTAGGTAACCAAAGTGGAAGTACCTATTCTAAGTTTTTTGCTGATGGAATGGTCCAGGTTGATTCTGAAAGTTCCTCTGGTAAAGTCCTGATTTTGGATGACACCTACATCCCGGAAATAGTTGCCGGAGATAAAGAAGGTGGTTTTTTCATTTCCTCCGCTCACACCAACTTGATGACTCTGGATATTTCCGGTTCTCATCAAGCCACCTACATAATCTGTGCTTCTTCCAGTAGCTATCCCATCTAATTCAACCGGCTCAAAAATTCTTGCGTCAGCTTCAGGAGTAGAAGGTCCTTCTGGATATGCTCCTGTAGCTCTTCTGGATTCTCTTTTGTACTCAGCAAAACCAGGTCCATCAAAAACCTCGATTTGTCCGAGCTCCGAATTGATCCCATAGTAAGAATCTACAGATACTACGGTCTTTCCTGTGCTTCCTCTTCTGGTAGTGATCAATACAACCCCATTTGCACCCCTTGATCCGTAGATGGCAGTTGCAGAGGCATCTTTCAGAACTTCCATTGAGGTGATATCCTGAGGGTTGATGTCTTCCAGTCCACCTGCTGTAGGAATTCCGTCGATTACATAAAGAGGTTCGTTAGAAGCGTTGAATGATCGACGACCTCTAATACGTACTTGAGGAGCTGTCCCTGGCTTAGATCCAGCCTGAGTTACGTCCACACCTGCAGCACGTCCCTGTAGGGCTTGACGAGCATCCACAATCGGCAATTCTTGAATTTCTTTACTTCCAACAGAAGAAATAGCACCTGTCAACTGACTCTTTTTCTGAGTACCGTAGCCCACTACCACCACTTCTTCAAGTTCAGATAAATCCGGACTTAGACTCACATCTATTTTACTTCTGTTTCCTATGGTCTCTTCCAAGGTAGTGTACCCGATAAATGAAAAGACTAGGACTCCCGTAGAGGGACCGGCGATGGAGTATTTTCCATCTAAATCTGTGGTAGTGCCTCGTGTGGTTCCTTTGAGGAGGATAGAAACACCCGGAATAGGGGTGCCTGTCTCATCCAAAACGGTACCACCCACCTGCACATCCTGCGCCAATGCAAATCCTGCACTGAGCAACATCATTAACACTACCGAGAGGCATGTGTAAAATTTTGTACGCATAGTTAAAGGGGTTATTGTTATAGATAGATTTGATTATTCAATTTTCTGCTTTCAGGTATAAGAGGAGAAAAATGAGTTTTAATATGTGGTTTAAGGTAGATAGAAGGAAAAATCATAACAATCCCTACTTGCTTGGAATTACGGAATCGATTGCGAACTATTTGTTTTATAATAAAACTTAATGTGGTCTTTTATTAATTTTAAAAAATAAAATTCTGGATTGTAAAATGGTTAAGTAGTCTGCGAGTTTTTTGAAAATCTAGCAATACCGTAAAAAGTGTGAATAAGGATATTTTATGCAATTGTTTCCGAAAAATTGAATCTATGCTGGACTATGGATCCTTTTTCTTTTGATAAGTGAAAAAACTATAGGTACAAGAGGGATTTTGATTATGCAAAAAAAACACCCCCAACCTATTCGGATGGAGGTGTCTGGTATATAAGAAAACCAAATTGAATGAACTGTTGATTAAATTTTCGGAGGTTCCCAGCCTTTTTCGTATTCTCGAGTCCAAAGCTTCATGGCTTCTTGGGAATTGAGAATATGTCCATTTTTTGGATCACATGTTAAGGTCTCTCCAGTTCTGCTACTGATATTGGCCAGATGGCAAAGTAGGGTAGAAACGGCACCTTCTTCAATATTGGAATTCTGCTTTTCCAGACCTCTTACAGCATTGAAGAAATTGACCACATGGGTTGTACTCATGTCTCCTCCGCCTCCTAATACGGTACCTCCCTCATTATTGTTCGCCAAGTTCGATTTTACTTCTTTTCCTGATCGATCAAACTGCTTGTAACCACCCCGGTCCACGTAGACTGAGCCCTCGGTTCCATAGATAATCGTCCCCCGATCGGAGCCATATGTTTTATAATTGTTCCGGCTTTTCCCATCCCATTGGATCACTTTCCCTCCTTCAAACTTAAAGGTCGCATCCATGGTGTCATACATAGTCCAGCCGTCTTCGGGATAGTGCATCTTGCCAGAAACCACCATCACTTCGGAAGGATAATCTACCTGAAGGGCCCATCTTGCCACATCCAATTCATGAGTTGCGTTGTTACCGGTCTCTGCCGTCCCGTAATCCCAACCGTACCAATGCCAGTTGTAATTCCAGGTGTCATGCATGTAGGGCTTTCTAGGTGCAGGACCTTGGAAAAGTTCCCAGTCCAAGCCTTCAGGAGCAGCCTGCTGCACAGGATTGGGTACCGGGCCTCGGTTATTGCTGTAGAAGGCCTTGGCCATATATACATTTCCGATAGCTCCATTATGAATGGCAGCGATGATTTCCCGGCTTTCCGGGGCAGATCGCTGCTGATTGCCCATTTGTACGACTTTGTTGTATTTTTTTTGAAGCGCAATCAGCAATTCTCCTTCTCGGGGATTGTGAGAGCAGGGTTTCTCTACATATACATGTTTTCCTCGCTCCAGTGCCAACCAAGTACCCGGTGCATGCCAATGGTCTGGAGTGGCATTGATCAGAACATCAACTTCTTTGTCTTCCAGTACTTTCAGAATGTTTTGTTCCTGCTTGGGCTGGTAATCAATCCATTTCTCGAAGTTTTTGGCGGCCTTAGGCATCTGCGACTGCATAGCATCGCAGAGGAAAAGGAGATTCACATTGCTTGATTTCAATCCAATGGGCTCGTAGAAGGCGCCAAGTCTTCTTCCCAATCCTGCCAAAGCAACATTGAGTCGATCATTTGCACCGATGATTCTGCCATAGGATTTGGGTGAGAAAGCAAAGGTCCCCAGAGCTGAAATCCCTATACCAGCAGCTGCGCTTTTCTTGATAAACTCTCTTCTATTGGGTTTAGCCATGGTCTTTTGGGTTAAAGGAAATCAATTTAAGGTTTTTATCTTGATGTTTTTGAAGCTGACTTCATCTCCATGGTCCTGAAGCAGAATATGGCCTTGAGGAGCTTCACCAAAGTTTTCCCAGATCTTGTATTTGGATCCCGCTACCAAGTCCCTGAATTCCTGAGAGCCTCTCACATACTCCACGACTTTGACTCCATTGATGTAGTGCTCCACGCGATTGTCAGGATAGACGACTACGCGGCCTTTGTTCCATTCTCCTATTGGTCTTACAAATCTCGGCTGCTTGCTGGAAGTAATGAGGTCATACAAAGAGGAAAGGGTGCGGTTTCCGTCAATTCCCATTTTGGCATCCGGGTGCTTTTCATCATCCAAAATCTGGTATTCCAGTCCGATGGCCGAACCTTTATTTCCTTCGGTTAGCGTGACAAAATATTTTACCCCGCTATTGGCTCCTTCTGTCAATCTAAAGTCAAAGGCTAAGTCGAAAGCGGAGAACTGCTCGGTGGTCACAATGTCACCCGCGTTTTGGGATTCGCTTCCGTCTGTTTTTGCGATGGTTAAAACTCCATCGGTAATGCTCCAACCTTCAGTAGGGAAATCATCTTTTTTGGCACTTTTCCAACCTTCACTGTTCTGACCGTTGAAGAGAAGCCTCCAACCATTAGCTATTTCATAATCTGTCAGTTGATTGAGTCGGTTATTGACTACCGGGAGGTCTTTGCCCCAAGGTTTGGGGTCCAGATTCTCAGTTTTGATCTTGACATTTTTGAAATAGGTTTTTCTCCCTGCATCCTCTGCATTTCTGATGCTGTGAACCTGAAGTCCAACAAAACCTGTTTTGTCCATGTCATCTACCACATAGGCTACTTCCTGGCCATTGAGCCAAGTTTTGATTTCGTCTCCGATTGCTTCGATACGGTAATGATTGTATTCTCCGAGTTTGAAAAGGGACTTAGCCTCGGGATTGAGATCTACCGGATACAGCCAGCCTCTTCTAGCCTCGTCGTAGATTCCGGCTGACCAGCCTCTTTCGGTAGGGTCAGCTTCGATCTGATAGCCGAATACCAAGCCTTTGCCATCTCTGGCTGCTGGGTCATATTGTCCTCTTGCCATCACGCCAGAGTTGCTGCTGGTATGTTCTACTTTCAGTTCCAGCTCAAGGATGTAGTCTCCGAATGTTTCTTCTGTAATCAAAAACGTATTGGGAGAACCGGCCACTGCAGTTCCGATGATTTCTCCATTGGCTACATCAAAGGTGGCCGTACCCGCCACGACTTTCCATCCGCTGAGGTCTTCTCCATTGAATAAGTCTCTCCATCCGTCCTCCTGCTTTTCTGTAGGTCCACAAGACCAAAGTGTCATTAGGGTGAGTGAATAGACTAAGAATCGATTCCTGTATTTCATAAGTATTTTGAGTTAGGGTCTGAGGTAAAATTCCCGATTTCAGCTTGCTGGGGCAATGAATTTACTTTCCAAATTACGCAAACGATTGCATCTTTTTTGGGCTTTGGGATGAATGGTAAGGGATTGAAAGTCTTTTTCCCAAAAGCCAAATAGGTTTGATTACCTTTGTCCATGCTTGATTTTAACCAAAAAGGGAAGGTATTCATTACCTGCAAGGACCGCTCGGTAAGTTATTTGGAAAAGGAGATTCGGGAACTGGGATTTGTGCCTGAGGAGATCGTGAGGACTGGCATCAGTATCAAGGCATCTCTGGAAGATTGCATGGATCTCAATCTTCATCTAAGGACCGCCTCCCATGTGCTCTATGAGATCAAATCCTTCTATTTGCGCTCTGCAGAGGATATTTATCGCAGGTTCAAAGCCATCCAATGGGAAGAATACTTGGATGTGGATGGTTACTTTTCTGTGAATTCGGTGGTAGAAAATCAATCCGTAACCACTCCTTTGATTGTCAATGTAAAAGTAAAAGATGCTATAGTAGACCGGTTTAGAGATCTATATGGAAGGCGACCGGATTCAGGAGCAGATTTCTCGGGTTTGGTTATTCAGGTTTTTTGGAAAGAAACTCAAGCTACTGTCTATCTGAATACTTCGGGTGAAACCCTTGCCAAGCATGGCTATCGCAAAATTCCCGGAAAAGCCCCCATGATGGAGGCTTTAGCCGCCGCTACCATTTATGCCACGGAGTGGAATACTCGTGTGCCTTTCATCAATCCCATGTGCGGCTCGGGTACTTTGGCGATCGAGGCCGCTTTGATGGCAACCAAAAGATATCCTGGGCTATACCGGGATCAATATTCCTTCCAATCGATTCTGGGGTATGACCCTGAGGCATTTTTGGCCAAAAAGCGAAAACTGGAGAATAAAATCGTGGAAGCAACTGAGGTGAAAATTATCGCTTCGGATATTTCTCTGCAGGCCATCTCCTTTGCCAGAGAAAATGCTGCCTATGCAGGAGTGGAGCACATGATTGAGTTTCAGGTTTGTGATTTTGCTGAGACGGAAATTCCGGAAAAGCCCCGGGGTGTGATCATGTTCAATCCGGAATACGGAGAAAGATTGGGTGAGAATGATGAGCTCGAAATCACCTATCGGCGAATGGGTGACTTTATGAAGCAAAAATGTGCAGGATACAGAGGCTATATTTTTACCGGAAATCTGGAATTGGCCAAGAAAGTAGGCCTAAAAGCCAGCCGAAGGATCGAATTTTGGAACGGGACGATTGACTGCCGCTTGCTCAAATACGATTTGTATTCAGGAAGTAGGGAGGCTTAGTGGCCAGTTTGCAGTAGGCAGTTTGCAGAAAGTACGTTCTTAAATAGAGTTGATTAATGCAAGCTGACCACTTTGGAAATCTTCCAACCTTCGGAACCTTCTTTCCAGAAGATCATAAACCGACCCACCTTTCTGGGTTCGTTTGGCGGGTTGTCTGCATTGATGAAATAGTGTAGGCCCATTTCTACTGCCCCAAAACCCGGGATAGAATATACTTCAATGCTATTGGGAACCAAATGCCGGGTGACCCTACCGCAAATGTTTTGTTTGGTCGATTGGACTATTTCTGATTTGCTTGTGCTCAGCCCTCCCTGATCATGATAGAATTCCAATTCCTCGGCATAGAAATCTGCATAAAGCTCCAATTGGGTCTCGCAGGTATTGTAGTATCCGAAAAACTCCTGGTCTAACTTTACGATAGTTTGATATAGATCAAGATCGTCCGGAACATAGTTTTCTGTAATCCGATAGTTCATTGAATCCTGGGCCATTACAACTCCCACCTGTGCCAGATAGAAAAGAGCGGTCAATATCGGTTTGTAAAATGAGCTCATTTGTATCCGACCAATCTAAATGGAAGCATAAAGATATTTCTCACCAAGTCAAAGCTCAGGTCTACCGCAAACCCTATCAATCGGAAGGGAAGCAGCAATAACCAGATGATTGGATAAAGTACTAAAGCTACGATGGCAATGGGCCAACAGAGGACAAAAAGGATACACCAGAGAATAAAAGTCAGCATGGTTGCAAGTTTTTTTATATCCTTCACCAAAGGCTGTTCCAAGTTATTGTTTAGGCTTTTTTCAGCGTACGGGGACTTTTGATTGGATTTACTGTTCTAAAATGAACACTTGGATTTTGAATTTTGGACACAAGCAGGATTTCTTTCGGGAAAATAGATTATTGAAATAAAAAGCTTAGTTTGAGTCTTTTACCCGAAAAACCTGATTTCCGATGAGATTTCTTTGGATTGTTCTTCTTCTTTTTCTTTCTCCCGATCTCCTCTCACAGACTGTTTCAGGAATTGTCACTGAAAAAGGCTCAGGAAAGTCTCTGCCTTTTGCCAACGTATTTATCAATAACTCCACGCTTGGTTCTGCTACGGATGAGGAGGGGAGATTTTCGATTTCAGGAGATTTGCCAGAGGAATTTGAGCTGGTAGCATCTTTTGTGGGTTTTGGAACTCAATCGGTTCAAATCAAAAGAAAAGGGAGTCGAACCTTTGTTCAGAACTTTGAGCTTGTTTTTTTGGAGGATCAACTTTCCGAGGTCGAACTCAAGGCCAAGCGCGACAAGAGCTGGGAACGAAATCTCAAAATGTTCAAAGAGGTATTTTTAGCTGTTCCGGATGATCCTTTCGGCCGGGATATTGAAATATTGAATCCCTGGGTCATCGATTTCGAAACAGTCAAGCCCGATAAAGGATTTAATTACACCAAAGCCTCCGCCCAGCAACCCTTATTATTGGAAAATAGGGCTTTGGGGTATCGAATCGATTTTTATTTGCAGGACTTTAGAATGCTCCGAAATGCCTCCCGCTTTTTTGGACAGGCATTTTACCAAGAACTTCCGCCTGAGAATTCCCTAACTGATTCTACCTGGATGAGGGAAAAAGAGTTGAATTATCGAAACTCGGTAAGACACTTGGTTTTGTCTATTCTTTTGAAGAATTCAGGAGCCCAGGGATTCGAACTTTACATCGCCAACCCGAAAATACCCAAAGAAGACCGGACCAATGATTTTTACTATGAGTTAAACAAATCCATTGTTCCATTAAAACTTGAATTTGTCTATGTGAAGCCTCTTGGAAATGGAACTTATCGAATTTTTCTTCCGGAGAGAGTGGAGGTCCACCATTTGACTAAACCTTGGCCAAATGACTACTACACCAATATTTACCATGCCATCTCGTGGATAATGGCTCCCTCCGGGCATTTTGATGTGGACCAAAAAGGCACGCTGCTGCATCCTACCCAGCTAGTTTTGTCGGGATTTATCGGAAGGCAGCGGATGGCTCGATCCTTACCCTTGGATTTTATTCCTGATGAAAATTTTGCGGGTTTTTTGGATGAGTTGGAAGTATTTCAAAATCGCCATAATCTCTTGAATAACCTCCGGGAAAAGCCATGGCTTACCACCAATAAGGCCTTTTATTATCCCGGAGAGACCCTATGGCTGGGAGGGAGAATGCTCTATCAAAATCAAACCAAACAGGATACACTGAGCAGAGCGATTCATTGGGAGATAATTGATGAACAGTTGAATTCTATTCAGAAGGGCTTGTTTCCGATAAAAGACGGAAAAATATCCGGAGGGCTTGTGCTCGCTGATACCCTTTCCAGACGGAATTATCTTCTCAGGGCTTACACAAGATGGAGCATGAACTTTGGGGAAATGGACTTTTTCGAGTTTCCCTTTCCTGTCCTTGATCCTCATGAAAAATTGGAACAGCAGGTGCAGGAGGAAGAAGAGCTTTTTGGTGAAATCAAGGTGGTTCCTAAGTCTTCTTTTAATGATTCCACGAATTACAGGGTCCTTTCCTTGGAGTTGGAATTTTTAGACGAGTTGGATAATCCTATTGATGGAGAGGTGGTTGTTTCTGCTGCTGAAGGGGCTCTGCAAATGGAAGTGGAACCGAAGTTTCGTTTGGAAAAAGCATTGGATTGGTTAGACCAGCCATTGAAAGAAACCTTTGACAGTGATCTGCCTCACCCCATAGAATATGGGGTATCTGTTTTGGGTAAGTTTTTTCCAGAAAAAAGGAAAGATCCTTTGGCAGTACCCATCACTTTGGTGCAAGGGGACCTGGAAGATTATGGTCAGGTGAGTTCAGATTCATCGGGAGTTTTTTGGGCGAGCGGATTCCAGTTTAGGGATTCGGCACAGGTTGCGATTGCAGCTTTGGATAAAAAGCTTCAACCCTATGGAAGTGTGGAACTTATTCCTTGGGAGCGGCCGGGCTTCCGGGGATCTTTTCCAAAAGCCTCGTATCAAGTCGTTAATATTCCAGAATCTGCTAATCCATTGATGGATTTATCAGGTGATTTCATCCTGTTGGAAGAGTTTGTAAAAGAGGCAGAAAAAGAGAAAGAGTCACTGGCAGAGCGAAACTATGGGTATGGAGAACCTAATCGCGAAATCACTTCGAATGATTTAGAAACTAAGACATGGGGAGAGATATTAGGATTGCTTCAGTTGAATTCCGCCACCCTTAAGTTTCGGAATTTTACATTCGGAGAGAGTACTGGTTCGCCCTTGTTGATTATTGATGGGGTTTCGATGCCCTTTTTAGAAAAGGACGAATTCAGGGAGAGACTTTTTTCCTTCGAACCTTCCCAATTGAAGTCGATTAAAGCATACAATGACAACATTTCCAATGTGGTTTTTGGGATGGCAGGATATTCAGGGGTTTTGATGATCGAGACCAAAAATGGCTCTCGTACAGGGCCTGATTCTGATAAAAGATTCAATTCGGAGGGATTTCAGATGTTTCCAATTCAAGGATATTCCACATTTCCGGAGTTTGCCTCTGTTCCTCCAAAGGATCTGTACCTAAAGCCAAAAGCTACGCTGTATTGGAATCCTTTGGTAAAAGTGGAAAATGGACGCTTTAAGACACTTATTTATGTGCCTTATGGGACGGAACGAATCAATCTGAGGGTGGAAGGTAATAGCTCGGATGGTCAGCCCATCTATCAATTGATACCGATCCAGCTGAATAAATAATGCTCTAAATAGGATTTGCCTGATAGGATAAAAAAAAGTGCTACAAGCCTGCAGCACTTTTTACTTTTTAAATCTATTCCAAGGGGATTACTTTACCTCAACCGATACCTTTTTTTCTTTGACTGCAATTCCTGATTTCAAATCTATAAGAGATGAAATGAGAATCCCTTTCCCGGGATTATCTGCCTTCAGCGTGTAAATGCAACCATGAGATCCTTCTATATCCAGACCTTCTTCCTTTTCGAGCCTAATAAAATCAGGTAAGATGATTTCTGGGCTCATCATGAAGAATTCACGAGTCAGTGGATGAGTCACGGATTGCACCCGATAGGTTTTACCCTTTTCCAGGTTCAAAGATTCAACAGTATCCAGTTCAAAGTCTACTTTCATGATTTAAAGTGTCCAGACTAATCTGAGTTTTGCTGTAGAATAACGTCTCAGGAAGGCGACATTATCCGAAATGACATTCCACCAGATATCTGCCTGATTTCCTCCTGAAAGGGAGAGAGAGTCCAGATTGTAGGTCCAGGATGAAGGAACGTCAATGGATTCTTTGTATTTGTACCGACTGCCGTCTGAGTTATAGACTTCAAGATAAGAAATGTGAAGTTTATTCCCTGATTTGGCATGGACTAGCATCTTGAAGGTTCTGCCTGCGTTGGTTTTGCCCACAAAAACAGCAAAGTTCAAAAGCTTCGAATACACCGAAGTGGTGGACATATTCATGGTGCTGATGTTGTCGTGATTAAGACCAGCCAGATTGTATCCGATACAGGCTTGGGCATTGTTTCTCGGAACGAGATTGTGAACCCCAGCTCTAACTCCTTCCCACCAAAAGTCGGCATTGGTGCTCGTTTCCCGACCGGTATCCAAATCACAGAGATAGGAACTTCGGATAATCAACGCACTTCGCGTGAGATGCAAACTTCCATTCGGATTGTACACACGGAGATTTCTCAGGTAAAGATTGTCTCCTGCATAGGCTTCGGCCACGGCAAACCTGCCGGATGAAGTCTTGAAGAACACCACTGCTGCACGTAAAGCTGCCCGGCTGATTTTGGAGCTGTTGTAAGGGGCCAAAGCAAGTTTTCTCGGAAGTGGATTCGGTGGTGCAGCCGGAACAGTGCTATGTACCACAAATCCGTATTTGGCACAAGCCCGGATGAAATTGTAATGAAAATATCCATAGCCATTGTGTCCCCAAGTGGCTCCCCAGCTGTTTTTGACAATGAAATACTGCTCATTTCTATTGTATCCGACAATCAACATGGCATGTCCACCTGAGTTGGCTGGACTGCCATCGCTTTTTAAGAATGGGTCTAGAATATCATTATTGTCCTTATCATCCCATGAAGCATGGCAACCAAAGACAATGTCGTAACCCTGAAATAGAAGGGCTTCTAAGTAGCGGGTATTTTTGATGCTTTCTCCCACCAATCCCTTGTCTTCGATGATCTTGTAGCTCCCAATCCCGAAGGATTGATTGTTCACTGCGGCCTGAGGTGGGCCATAGGTATTGTTGGCCACCATGTTGTTGATGGTAGTTTGGCTTGAAATGTAAGGCCATTGGCTTTCCAAGCAGACTCTACCATTGCTCCTTGCCAAGAAAGGCGCACCATCAGTCGTTTTGAGTCCGTTATCCTGATTGTGTGGGCGATTAAGAAACTCATTGAACTTGTAATGGGTGTACTGCTCCGAAAGATTGTCTGAGATATGCGGAAAAGCTTCCAAGACAGCCATACAAGCATGAGATACGCAAGTACCTCTACCACCTTGATCTTTGACTGGAGATTGGTTGACACGATGGTCTACCACTTCTGGCATATTGGCTATCAAAGCATCCGCTACTATACTTACCGGATTCAATAGTCCAGAATCCACGGCATAATAGCTTTTGAACGCCTGTAACTCTTCATCAATGGGTTCTGCAGATTTTTTGTCTGCTGCACTTAGCTTGGGGACATAGTCAAAATCATCCGGACTGATCAGGGAGATCTCCCTGAATTCAAATCGGGTAGACAGCTTAAATGAGGCTGGATCCAAATCCAATACCCCGGCATAGGAGCGGGGAGTTTTTCTCATTGCCTTGAAAACAAAACGATTACCGATTTTTTGAAATCGCTCAGACAAATCGGTGGCTGAGGAGGCTATTTTCGCTTTTGCTTTGAGTGCGTCAAGCTCTTCCTTCTTGAGGGTTGTTTTTGCCATTGGTTTAAAAATTTAGGTTAAAAGAAAATATAATCAGAGCCTTTACGGGCAGCTAACTCTTGAAAAGTCGAGTAAACACTTGAATAAAAGTAATTTATATAAAAGATAAGCGCAAGTTTTGATTTGAAAAAAACTACAAGTACGCTTTTGCTTAATTCCGAAAAAGGATGCGCTTTTAGGATTCCACCCTCGTCCAACAGAATTCTGTATTTAGCTTTAGCCTTTACAGAAAGCAATGTGATTTTTGATAGGCCAAAAATTTGAATTGTCTAATAAGGCAAAAAAAGAGCCTGTCTCAAAAGTGAAGTTTGTCACATTGAGCGAAGTCGAAATGTCTTCCTGAAAGCTGGAAATAGCCTTCGACTCCGCTCAGGCTGACAACGAAACGATTTATAAGAAAGCCTCTTTAATTTTAGTTCATCAGTCCAGTCAGCTTGTCTATCTTTTTACTCAGGTCCAAAATTGCTTTGGCATAGCGGGTATCCCATTCCTCCAAGCGCGAGGTGTTTTTAATGGCCACTTCGTACTGAATGCCAGGAAGAATCCAAGAAGCGTATCCTGAGAAGGGATCGTTGCAGACATAAAGAGACTTGTACCATTCTCCATAGTACATACCCTTGGGGTCAATCCAGCTTTTTTCCAGACCAATCAATCCTTTGTTGATTTTTGCCAAGTGCTTAGCGGGTAAGGTTTCCTCATTCAAAGCCTTGTGAAGTGAATTTTGGTAGGCTTCGGAGCTTTTTTCTAGTTGAGTGAGGGCAGAAGATACCTGGTCAAATCCCTGGAAATTGGGATCAATGGATTGAACATTTTTTACAGCTTGCTCAAAGTGCCCCTTCAGGTCCTGAGCATATCTGGGAACATCGTAAGGAATCACGGCTGCATTGGCCTGCCGGATAGCTACCAAGCCAAAAAGCTGAGCAACTGCACCACCCATTTTGAAGCTCGGGTCAGAAAATTTGGAGTAATAGTGGAAGTTGTCATAGTTAGAGTGATAGGCTGTTGTCCCACCCGAACCTCCGCTCAAAGAAGGAATCCCCACATGCATGTAGAATGCGATGTGGTCTGAACCCCCGCCCAGATTCCCGATTCTTGGTTCTTCATTTCTTCCTGCCCAAATCTCAAAGACAGTTTTGGCTGAATCAGGGTAGGTCACTTCTTTGGATGCATCGATAATAAGTTTCTTGAGGGTAGGAGCGGCAGAAGCTCCGAAGTTTCGTCCGGATACGCCTCCGTCAAAGTTCATGTAGGAGATCGCCTTTGCTCCCAATTCCTTTTTCAGATGCTCCACCCATTCTGTGGAACCGATTATTCCTTGTTCTTCTGCGTCCCAATGTCCAATGAGAATGGACCGGGATGGTTTTTGCCCGTTTTTGTACAGAGCACCCAAAGCCTCTGCAAAAGTAAGAAGCATAGCAGTTCCAGAATTGGGATCCGTAGCTCCAAAGGACCAAGCATCGTAGTGGGAACCAAGGATAATCCATTCATCCGGAAAATCTTTCCCAATGAATGTTCCTACGACATTATTGGCTCGGATAAAGTCCGGTTTTTGATCGACCATCACTCTGACTTTCAGGTCTTCACCTCCGGTGATTCGGTATTTGAAGTCAAAACCTCCCTGCCATTCTGCAGGAACTTCTGCACCGGTCATCCGGCTCAGGATTTCTTTGGCAGCACCATAGCCGATGGGAGTGACGGGGATGGTATGGAAATCCACCGTAGATGGATCGTCTCTTTTTACTTTTTTGGAGCCGTCAAGAGGTAGGGCAGGTCTATTGGGCGTGAGTGGGTCACCGGTAAATTCCAAAGTCAGCATGGAACCACGCTGAATGGTGGTTTCATTGAAAAATGGACCTTTTGGATAAACTTCCCCTCTTGCAAATCCGGAGTCCTTGGGATCGGTATAGACCACCAATCCAATCATCCCGTATTGCTCGGCATACTTGGCTTTGTATCCACGAAAATTACCCCCATATCGGGCAAGGGCAACTTTTCCCTTCAGTTCAACTCCCATTTCGGCGAGTTTTTGGAAATCTTCCCGAGTGCCATAATTGACATAAACCACCTCCGCGGTCACATCACCACTTCCCGAGAAAGCATTGAATCCCAAATGAAGTCTGGGGTCATCAGAAAAAGGATCCTCTTCAATCTTACCCTCCTTTTGAGAGAGAGTCATTTGTACTGGTGAAACAATCTGGAGTTCAGATTTTCCCGGATGATTTGGAAGGTACACATCATAAGGCCACACTTTGACTTCCATGCCGGCATCGGACATGATTTTGACCATGTAGTCTTTGACCAACTCATTTTCAGGTGTTCCTGCTATGTGAGGATTTTTGGTCAGTTCCTGCAGGTGGATTTTAAAGCGGTCAAAAGGAACTGCCTTGAGGTAATCCAGTTCAAATTTTTTCTGGTCGGCTAGTTGGGAAGGGAGAAAGCCGTCTTGGGCAGACAAATTCCCAAGAAATAGGCTAAGAGCTAAAGCCGAGAGTATAGTTTTTTTCATGTGGGGTATTGGAAGATTTTAAAATTGCAAAATTGAAAGATTGAAGATAGAAGAGTAAAGCTTTCGGGTGCTGAACCTCTCAGCTCAATTTAGGCCTTAAATTTTCTTTCATACTAGATTATTTTAAGGTTGAGCCGTTGTTTATGGAATATTCCAATCTTTTGCTTTTTCAATCTTTCAAAAAAAAGAGGCTGTCTCATAAATCGTTTAGTTGTCAGCCTGAGCGGAGTCGAAGGCCATTTCCAGCTTTATGGACGACATTTCGACTTCGCTCAATGTGACAAACTCACTTTTTAGACAGCCTCTTTCTGTAAATCAATTTGCTTTAAGACCAGGAGACCTTTCTAGGAATTCCTGATAAAGCCGGATATGTCTGTTGGAAAGTGGAATTCGGTATCCATCGATGAATACATGCATGATCTGTGTACGGGTTTCAAACGGATCCCCGGTTGACACAATCAGGTTGGCTCTTTTTCCTACCTCAACAGATCCATATTGGTCTGCAATACCCATGATTTCAGCGGGATTGATGGTAACTGCCTTCCAAGCTTCATCCTTGCCTAAGCCATAAGCAGCAGCAAAAGCCGCATGGAAAGGAAGATTTCTCACATTTTCTTCCTCGTCAGTTCTCAAGGCCACTTTTACGCCTGCCTTTGCCATTTTACCTGCATTAGCATAAGCTGCGTCGTATCGATCAGATTGTCTGGTAGGCAAATCCTGCACTGGTCCAGTGATTACCGGTATACCGGCTTTGGCAATCTCCTCAGCTACTCTCCAGCCTTCCGCTACACCTGAGAAAATCACTTGGATATCTTTTCCTTCTATCCATTTGATGGCATTCTGAATATCAGAAGCGGCATTGACTTGAATGAGAAGTGGCAGCTCTTTGGTGAGTACTTTGGACAAATGCTCCATCTCAGGATAGTACTGAAGTGAGGCTCCGGCATTTTTCAATTCCAGGTAGTTTTTGGCGTTGTTCCAGATCTCATCCGCTTCTTTCATGGCCTTCTCTGCATCTTTTTTGATGTCGTCGTCGGATCTTCTGTCAAATCGGCCTCTTCTTCCTGAGCTTGGAAAATTCATGACCACGGCCTTGAATCCTCCAAACATCTGGTCCGGGGTATAGCCATTCAGGTTGATCAATGCGGCTGTTCCAGGGAAAAGCCCTCCTGTAGGAACTGCCAATACAGTGGTAACTCCAGAGACTCGAGTCACCCCTATGGCTTCTGCATTGGGATTGATTGTGGTAAGTGCCTGCATATTTGGAGTTACATTTCCGATTTCTGCATAATCCACCGTTTCGGGAACAGAACTTACTTCTACCATACCCAACCGGGTGCCACTATCAATCATGCCAGGGTACACAAACATGCCCGTGCAGTCAATTACTTCTGCATCTCCTGCAGAAAGATTTGCTCCTATTTGGGCGATTTTGCCATTTTCTACCAAGACTGAGGTATTGGTCAAAGTCCCCTTGGTGATCGTTACCACTGTTGCATTTTGCAAAAGGAACTTACCCGAACGAGGTTTTACAAATTCCCCGTCTATCTGAGCTAGGACTGCCAGGGGCAAAAAGCCCAAAAGCAGCGTATAAACCGTTTTAAGTATATTTTTCATGATCTAGTCTTTTTGGGGAATTAATGTTTATGCTCTTCCAAAAATGCTCCTTGGAAGGCTTCGAAGTAAGCATCCACATCCTGCATGCATCGGTGTGCCTCTTCGTCAGCTCTTAGGAAAATAGGTTCTACCATTTCTGTAGCTGCTACTAGCTGACGCTGATCGTCCTTGTCTTTTTTAATGTCGAAATACTTGATGCCATCCACGAAAGTCATCTGAGGAACAGCATAAGAGGATAGGGGATGTCCTTCGAAAATCACCAAATCTGCCTGTTTTCCGACTTCAATCGAACCTACTTTGTCATCAATGCCCAATTGTCTGGCTGGATTGATGGTAATCATGGCCAAAGCCTCGTCGTCGGTCAAACCTCCATAACGCTGAGTTTTGGCGGCCTCATGGTAAAGGTGACGGATCAATTCTGCAGAATCTGAATTGATGGAAGTGATGGCTCCATTTCTGTGAAGAATAGCAGCATTGAATGCTGTGGAATAGTAAACTTCAAACTTGTACGCCCACCAATCTGCGAATACAGAAGCTCCCATGGTATACTCAGCGATTTCAGGTGCTACTTTGAATCCCTCATTGGTATGCTGGAACACCAGCTTTTTGATCCCGAAGTCACGGGCTACATTGATCAGCATGTAGATTTCGTCTGCACGATAGGAGTGGCAATGGATGATAATTTTGCCATCGAGGATATCAGCCAAAGTCTGAAGTCTTTCACTGTAAGCAGGTGGGGGAGTATTATTTCCTTTTTGTGCTTTGGCAGAATTGTAGGTTTCCCAGGCCTTCTTGTATTGGATGGCCTCATTAAATCCGTTTCTCAATACCGCTTCCACGCCCATTCTTGTTCTTGGTTGGATACCGTTTCCTCTTCCGTGAACCCGGGTTGGGTTTTCACCAAGTGCAAACTTGATGGTTCTCGGAGCATCCTGCATGATGATTTCGGCAGGATCTTTAGCTCCCCATCTGTGCTTCAGGGTGGCATTTTGTCCACCTACGACATTTGCAGAGCCGTGCATGGCATGCGATACTGTAACTCCACCGGCTAAAGCACGATAAATTCCGATTTCGAATGGATTGACTACATCTTTCATTCGTACTTCGGAGGTGATAGGGGATGATGCTTCATTTACCACATCCAAGGCCACGTGAGAGTGGGCATCGATTATACCTGGCATAAGATATTTGCCTGTTGCATCTACGGTGGTTACTCCGGAAGGAGCAGAAAGATTTTTTCCGATTTGCTTAATTACCCCGTCCTGAACCAAGACATCGGTATTTTCCTGATTGCCTTGAGTGACGGTGAGTACGGTTGCGTTTTTGATCAAAATGCTGCCTTTGGGTGTTTGGGCATGCAGGTTTAGCCCTAAGCCCAAGAATGCAGCGAGTATATAAGTTAACTTTTTCATACTGTTCATTTTAGAGGCTTGGTGAGGCTAGTTTGGCAGAAAGCGGGAAGGACCCGAACTGAGCAATGGACATGGTTCCCTCCATGGAAGTACCGCTGATTTCTCCGGAAATGGATACGGTAATGGCCATACCACCGGCATCTACATCAAATTCGAAGTTGACTTGATTTCCGTTGATTTTGATGTTTTTTAGCGGAGCTTTTGCTTTTCCTGACCCGGATGGATCATCATAAGTAATAGTGCCCTCGTAGCCTGAACCTTGTTTGGTGAATTCTAACTCCCCGCCGGTGGTCCCTGCTGGAGATTCGGTCTGATATTCCCAAACACCGGCAATAGAAGCACCTTCGCCGGCATTTGTCTTTCCATTGCCATTTGCAGACTTCTTTTTCACTTCGTAGTCAAAGATGTATCCATCAGCCACTACGTGCTTGATTTGCGCGTCATCCTTGAATATGGAATCGGTACTTACGATGAAATTGGCAAGCTTTCCTTTTTCGATCGTACCAGCCATGCGAGAGATACCCAAAATGGAGGCAGCATTGGTGGTCAATGCAGAGAGGGCGGCTTTTTCGCTCAGCCCGTTTTCGATCATAGTTCTTAAATTCTTCAGGGCATCTCCTGATTTGGCACCAGAGGTGGAGAAGGCAAAAGGAATTCCCGCTGCTTCTAGCATAGCCGCTTGCTTGAGTGCTGCCTCGTAGGATTCTTTTACGCGTGCATATTGAGCTTGCGTGGCTTCACTTACTCCGTCTTCCTTTTGAGCTTTGATGGCTTTATCATCAGGCAGCGACAATTGGATCAAAACTGGAATCCCAGAACTCTTCAAAAGCGGGATTACATTTTCATAATTTTCCAATCCGGTCAAAATCAGGTTGAATCCCAGTTCCTTCTGAAGAGAAATAGCTCTTCTGATTTCCAGTTCTCTCGGGGCTTCGAATATCACAGGGATTTGTTTTTGGATCACAGCAGCCATTCCCGTTTGGGTAGGAGTGGTTTTGGGTCGGGTTACCCCGGCATTGGAAGCAAACATGGATTCATGCTCAAGGGCCAAAGTTGAATTTTGATATACATCACGAAATTTGGCCATGACACCGGCAGCAGTAGCAGGATACATTCCTCTGGACCCGCGGAAATTGGCTGCTAGGGCAGTGTTGGATCGGATCAGATTGGTGGATTTTCCATCGCCCAAAACCATTACGGCTGACTTGCCGGGAATCATGCCTCCGTCAGGCAAAAGATGGGAAATTGTGAAGCCCGCTTTTCTCCAGTCATTGACATCTCCTGAGGCTGGATCAAATTGATCCACTACCGATCTCCAAGGAGTGATTCCGGCTAGTTCATCCGGTGGGGCTGAAGAGACAAAGTCTTTTGGTTTTTCGGGGTCTTTAGGCTTGGTGACTCCCATGCTGCCTGCCCCATCGATAAATCCCGGGTAAATAAACAAAGAGTCTCCAGAAATAACCTGAGTTCCTGCAGGGATGGAAATACCTGACCCTACACCCAAAATCACCCCGTCTTTAAAAAGTACGGTTGATTTGGCACCAGGCTGTCCTGGGGAGGCAAAGAGTGTGGCATTGGTGATGGCGAAGGTGCCGGTTACTCTTCTTTTTCCAGTCGGATCGCTTTGTGCGCTAGCGGATTGGATTAGAATACCCGTCACCATCAATCCAAGCAAACTCGCTTTTAGAAATGGTTTTTTCATTCGATTGATTGGTTTTCTTCAACTAGCAAGCTACTAAATGACCTTAAATCATCCATTGAGATTTTTTTTTATAAACTTTTTTTTTGACTAATGGCTAAAATTGCAACTTGAAATACGATTTTATGGGTATGAGATCCATTCTTCATTTCTGAGCCTTATTTGAGTGGTCAAAACGTGTTTTTGGTTCAATTAGCCTATTATATTTAGGGTTGTTTTCGCCCCCGACATGACAAAAAAAATCCTAATTATCGAAGACGATCTGCTGATCTCCAGTTTAGTTCAGTTCAGGTTGAAAAAGGATGGATACGACACCCACTTAGTCAAGGATGGCAATGAAGGCATTCATGCTATTGACTCGGTTAATCCTGATTTGATCATTACGGATGTGATGATGCCTTTCCGAAGTGGGATTGAATTGATCCACCATGCCAAAAAGTTCATGCCCAAGACTCCGATCATCGTGCTAAGTTCTCTGGGAGACGAGGAAAATGTAGTCTTGGAAGCCTTCAATCTTGGAGTTTCAGATTTCATTTCCAAACCATTTAACCCCAATGAACTTGCAATACGTGTGAAAAGAATCCTATCTTGAGCTGAATGAGAAAAGCTTTACTCGGCGTATTACTTCTCTTCTGCCTAGTTTCCGGAAAAGTTTCCGGGCAGGAAGGGGATTTTCTTTCTCCCTATGCAAATCTTGAGGAATTTCTGATCGTACAGGAGTCCATTCCGGGTCTTAGCTTTCAGGTATATTTTCCTGAATCCGAGGAGGATAGCCTTTTATTGGGAAAGTCTTGGTTACCTCTTGTGAGTAATGACTCTGGGAGGCTCAGTTCTACCACTGCTGACCTGACTCTGCTGCAGTATCTTCCGGATACGGCTGCTCAAACGTATTCTTTGATCTTTTCTATCTATTCTGCACCTTCTTCGACTGATGGAGTAAAGGAGTACCTTTCTACCCTGATTCGAAATCGTGATTTTTTTCCCAAAGACAAAGAAGTTCTTCCGGAGTCAGATTGGATTGCATTGGCATACAAGGTCCGCTATTCTCCCTTCTTTAAAAATGCCTTTACCTATTTTATTGATTTTAAGCTGATTGGAGTCACTTTTATCATTTTCTTTTTCTTTGGTTCAGCTTTTTTTATCATTCTATTCATGCTCATCTATAAGTCTCGGAAGATTAAAAAGGAAGAGCTAATCAAAGATTATGATCATCTGGTCGTGGACCCGCTCACTTCGCTTCTTTTCGAAAAAGAAACCGAAGAAATCGAGAATATGGAGGATTGGGAGGTAAACCAATACTTTCCTACCTCTCTACTGTCCAAGCCTCTCTATAAAGAAGTTCTGATTGACAGGATAATCAGTTTGAACAAGAAGATGAAGGGGGAATTTAAGGGGAAACTCAAGGCCCTATACGGGAGAACCGGCTTGGTCAAAGTGACTCAGCAAAAGTTAAATTCCAAAAAGTGGCATAAAATTGCTGAAGCACTGGTAGAGGTCAACGAGATGGATCTGGCTGAATTGCTTCAAGAGGTGAAGCGATATTCGGATTCATCCAATTATCATCTCCGCTCCCTCTCTGTGGCTGCCTTGCTGAATCTGTCTGAGAAGTCTGACCTGTCATTTTTGAGAGATCAAACATATCCGCTATCCGATTGGCAGCAGATGAATTTCCTGAGAATTATCCGTTTTGTGGACAATTACAGGCCATTGAATCTATCCATGCTCTTAGATTCGAAAAATGCGAGTATCCGAATATTTGCCATTCGTTTGGTAAGGATGTTGGGTAAAATGGATCTATTGGAAGAATTGGCTAAGCACACTCCTTCCATGAATGATTTGGAGAAAATAGAGACCTTGAAAACCTACCAAGAACTGGGAGCTCATATGGAAGTGGATTTTATCAATTCCTGTCTCACCTCCGACAATCCCGAACTGCTAATCCAAGCGGGAAAGGCAGCAGGGATCTTAGGAAATGAAGAATCCCTTCGGTTGATTACTGAGATTCTGGAAAAAAACAAGGACTTCCGCATCGAGAGGACAATGCTGAGAAGTCTGAAGGAGCTCGATCAAAGAGCATTTGAAAATCTCATGGCCACATCCTCCAAAGAGGATTTCAAAAGAATTGGCAACCACCTTAATGACCCACTTCTAGCCCATGTATAACTTTCTGTTTTATCTCATTCTCGAGCTATTTGGCTGGTTTTTTTTGGTGGTTAGCTTCTCCGTGATTGTGATTTACCTGATCATGATGGTGCTCAGTTCATTGGAAATGAGAGATTATCTTCGAAAAAACCGCTTTGCGGATTATGGGGATATTGTCACTTCACCGATGGCACCGGGCGTATCCATTTTGGCTCCGGCTTTCAATGAAGGCAAAACCATAGTCCAGAATGTGCAGAGCTTGCTTTCCCTTCACTACGGCAAGTTTGAAGTGATTCTGATCAACGATGGTTCCAAGGACGACACCTTGGAAAAATTGATCAGTCATTTTGAATTGGAAAAAACAGACTATGCCTATCATCCTGAAATCGAAACCATGCCTGTCCGAGGGATTTATCGATCTTCCAATATGTCCTTCAGGAGGCTGACGGTCATTGACAAGGTGAATGGAGGTAAAGCAGATGCTCTGAATACCGGTATCAATATCGCGCGGATGGATATTTTAGCCTGTATTGATGTGGATTGTATTTTGGCGAGTGATTCGATTTCCAGAATGGTGCGTCCCTTTATGGAAGAGACCAATAGGAAAGTAATCGCCGTGGGAGGGGTGATTGGAATAGCCAATAATTGTGACGTCATGGATGGTACCGTGACTCAGTATAGGGTACCCAATTCTCTATTGGGGAGATTTCAGGTTGTGGAATATTTAAGGGCTTTTCTGATGGGAAGAATGGCTTGGACTCGGATCAACGGAAAGCTAATCATCTCCGGGGCTTTTGGTTTTTTCCGGACCAGTCTGGTGAGGCAGGTGGGAGGTTATTTTCCTAAGACTGTAGGAGAAGATATGGAGCTGGTAGTGCGGATGAGAAGATACATGGAAGAAGCCAAGGTTCCATATCGGGTAGCCTTTGTTCCTGACCCACTTTGCTGGACTGAGGTGCCCGAAAGCGAAGATGTCCTTTCCCGGCAGAGAAACCGATGGATGAGAGGAACTATTGAAACGCTTCAGCTTCATCAGAAAATGAGCCTCAACCCAAGATACAATACCATCGGTATGGTCTCATTTCCATTTTGGTCTGTCTTTGAAAAAGCCGGCCCCATCATCGAGATTTTAGGAGTGATTTATACTGTCATATTGGTTTATCTGGGCGATTTTAGTGCGGTTTACTTTTTTGCCCTGCTTCTCCTGATGTACCTGCTTTCGATCTTGGTATCTTCGTTCAGTATCCTCTATGAGCAGATCGCTTTCAACCACTACAAAGACAAAAAGGATCTCAACAGACTGATCTGGACGATTATCATTGAGCCATTTACTGTCCATCCCAAGGTTGTTTGGTGGGGTTTGAAGGGTCATTGGGACTTTATCAAAGGAAAAGGTGGCTGGGGCTCGATGATCCGAAAAGGATTCAAAACAGCCGAAGACAAGAAAACGCTCAATTCAACCACAAGTCTATGAATAGTCCAAGGGTACAGCTTGATGAAATCTATTGGATTTCGTTTCGGCCTACTTTCAGGGCTCGTGTAGACCTAATAGCAAAGAACAAATGATCTGCATTAAAAAATGGCCGCTTCTTTTTCTGTTTCTGAGCCTTGCTTGGACAGCTTGGGCTCAGCAGTCTCAGGATCCTGACGAGCTCTTGGCTCAGTCCAGGAAATTGATTCTGGATGGAAAATATCAGGAAGGAAGAAAGATCGCTTTTCGGGCTTTGGAAATATCCCCTACCTATGCTGATATTCTGATTTTGGTGGGCAGGAGCTATGCCTGGGAAGGGAAGAATGATTCGGCTAGTATGTATCTCGATAAGGCGATCCAAGCTTCCCCAGCCTATGCGGATGGATACGCTGCCTATCTTGACAACCTGATGTGGGCGGATCAGTTGGATCAAGCCTCGGTGGTTTTGCAAAAGGCAAAGTCCAATTTCAGCCCTTTACCGGATGAATTGGCCTACAGAGAGTCCAGAATTGCCTATTTCCAGGAAGACTATAATCTGGCGTATGAATTAGTGGAACCCCTTTTCGAAAAAGGATACAAGCCTGAAGGGATGCTGGGCTACATTCAAAATCTTCAACGTCTTCGCAGAACCAATGCTGTGGGTGCGACCTATGATTACGATACGTTTTTTGGAGATATTTCACCCTGGCATACCTGGTCAGTCTATGGACGTACCCGAACCAACCTCACCGGAGCATTGATTGCCAGGGTGACTCAATCGCAGCGTTTTGATGGGTTTGGTACACTTTACGAATTGGATGCCTATCCTTCCATCGGGAAAAATGGTTACGCCTACCTGAATGTCGGCGGCTCTGGTGCCAGCTTTTTTCCAAAGTTAAGACTGGGAGCATCCTATTATCATAATTTGCCCAAAGCCTGGGAAGTAGAAGGTGGCTATCGGTATCTGGGATTTTCAGAAGTTACCCATATGATCACCGGGTCAGTGGGTAAATACGTGGGGAATTGGTGGATCAATTTCCGCTTTAATGTGATTCCGGATGATGCAGGCACTGGTACCTCCGGGCAGCTTCAAGCCAGATATTACTTTAAAACAGCAGAGGATTTCTTCAGTCTGCAACTGGGCACTGGAGTCTCACCTGATGAGGAAACCCGAGACCAAAGCCAACTGCTCAATTCCTATCGGGTCCGTTTGGGCTATCAGCAGCTGATCACCTCGAGATGGATGATTTTTGGATTCACTGGATGGAGTAGAGATGAACTGGGTGAAAACAATGTCCGAAACAACTTCAACCTGTCCCTTGGTACAGAATACAGATTTTAGAATCTACCCATGCCTATGAGAGAAGAAGTAAAACTTTACCTTCGAAGACTGACCCCTCTGCTAATCTTGTTTTTGGGATTGCCTCTGCTCAGCTACCTGATTTGGAGATTTTATCCTGAGAAAAAACTGGAGGTAATTTTGGTGGATAAGACTGTTCCCAACAGAAATTATAGAGAGCATACCGGAGTCATTTGGGCGCTTAATCATGGAAAATTCAAAAAAAATACCGGGGCAGATTATTTAGTAGATCAGGATTACTTTGGTTTTTTTCCAGATGGATCTCAAGACAAAAAAGGAGTGGTAAAAGATCTGGAAGGTAAATCAGAAGAGGAGATAAAGAGGTTGGTATCTGAATCGGATTTGGTTTTTTTGGCTGACACCTATGGGGTTTATGAGAGTGATTTTGGTCAAGTGCAGCAGGAAAAGAAGATCTATGGAGGATTGGGTAAATCAGAAATTGAACTCGTCCGACAGGCTAAAGATCAAGGGAAATACCTCATAGCGGAATTTAACTCCATGGCTTCTCCGACGAGCAAATCTGTCCGATCGGAATTTGAGAACCTAATGGGGGTAAAATGGACAGGATGGATAGCGAGGTATTTCGACGAGCTCAATCCTGAGGAAAATGAGGAAATTCCTCTTTGGCTCTTGGAAATGTATTCGTTTCAAGGAAGTAGCTGGGATTTTACCGGGCCGGGAATGGTTTTTATCCGGGATTCGGGAGAGGTGGAAGTCTTTGTTTATGGTCTTGATTATCAGAATAAAGTGCCCTTGGTCCGAACCCAAAAGATGAATAAGCATGGGTATAAGTTGCCTCAGGTGATTCCCTACCCGGACTGGATGGACATTGTATTGGTAGAAAGAGATTATCAGGTCATTTCTTACTATGATATTGATCCGAGTACAGTAGGGTATGAGCGATTGAAAAAAATGGGATTGCCTAGGTATTTTCCATCGGCAGTGTTTAGAGAAATCAACGGAGGTAGGCAATATTACTTTTCCGGGGATTTTTCTGATATGGATCCCAATCTAGGCTACCACACTTTTGCAGGATTACCTACGCTTTGGAGAGGTTTCTATGTGACTGCCGACCACACCAATCGCCATAGCTTTTACTGGAACTACTTTTTGCCGCTTTTGGAGCAGGTATTTAACGAAGCTGGGAAAAAGACCCCCTAATTCCATTATTGGGGAGGAGGGAGCAATTTTCTGGTTTGGATGGTGTAAGCATTCTTGTTTTTGAAATCCTCAAATTCCCCTATGAGTTGGTTGGTCATATTGGCGTCCTCGACCGGATCGATATTGAGGCCGTCACTGATAAGGAACAGCTGTCCGTCAGATAGGAAAAATTCTCCGCTTAGATAGTCTACCAATTGATTCTTGTTCCTCATCAGAGGCATGGCGATTTGAGAGCGAAAGACTCGGGCTGTGTCCAATACTTGTCCCTGCCAAATGAATTCTTCAGGCAGATTCAATGAGGCATTTTTCTCCAAAAAAGACAAAAGGGAAGGGGTGACCTCAAAGTGACTGCTCAAGCCTTTGAATTCTTCCTTTGATTTGAGTAAAGGAGAATAAATCATCAATGGGACGTGAAAGCGGTCAAGTCGGGAAGACATGGGAATCTCCGGCAAGCGATGGTCTCCCGTGATGATGAATATCGTGTTGGCGAATTCAGGCCGCTTTTTGTATTCCTCAAAAAACATCCGGATGGCATCATCTGCATAGAGTACCGTCATGTAGATGTTTTTGTAAGCCTCGTATTCAGGGATTCGATCCGAACTGATCTGAAGATAATCCCTCAAATGGGAGGAAAATTTCTGCTCATAAAATGGCCTTTCGGGGACGATGTAGGGGTCATGAGAAGTTTGGGTCTGAAAGATCCGGATTTCAGGACCTGTTTTTTCGGAAGGTAACTTCAGCAGGCCGTTTTTGAACAATTCTTTGTCAGAATATCCCCAGGAAAATCCATTGTTGGAAGGTGCTTTTTCAAAACCGGGAAGAAAAGTCGATTCATCTTCCAATTGATCCACTTGCTGGTATTCCAGAAAATCCCCCTCATGGTCAAACTTCCGGTCAGCGCCGATAAAAAACCGGGCTTTGTAGCCGTTGTCTCTCAAAATACTGATCAGCGTCTGATGGTAAGGGAATTCATCATACAGCTCCAAAAAACCCTTTTCTCCAAAGGGTAATCCAGCAAAAACTCCAGGCAAAATGCCAAAAGTCCTCCCCGTGGACGATATGGCATTGGTCCAAATCAAACTGTGATTTTCCAGAGAATCGAGAAAAGGAGTGAAACTTCCCAAATAGGCACCTTTTCCAGAATATGCCTTGCCAAAGCTTTCTGCCAAAATAAACACCAAATCCGGGGGAGAGGAAAGGGAATCGAAAAACGGCCCTAAAACATCTGGATAGGCGGCTTGATGTGCAAAAGGATATTCATCCTTGTTGAAATCTTTTTTGACTACCAGATCCTCATTGCCACTTCTCAAATAAAAATCAAAATAATATTCCCCACCGTACACGAGATAGTCAAAGGTCTCTTCTGCCAAAAACTTGGATTTATTCAGCTGAATGTTTTTTCGAATTTCATTCCCTTCGTCCAATTCAAAATCAGGCGAAAAACGAAAAAGAATCACAAAAACTATCAGCCCTCCTGTAAGGAAAAAGTAAGTCTTTAAAGGCAATCGGGTCAGATATACACCCAGATGAAGCAGACCCAAAACAAATCCGAAAAACACCAAACCTAATCCCAAATTGAGGGCATTGAGCTGTCCTGAAGCCTTGACTGTGAGGAGCATGTCGTTCCAGTTGTAGGCAAAAAGATCTTTGCCCAGAGGAAGGAGGGTCTTCGAGAAGTAAAAAATCAACCCAATATGAATCAGTAGGGCCAGGGTCAGAAGGGTCTGAACCAGGATTTTGGATAGCGTCACCGAAAATAGACTCAGCAGGAGATGGATGATCAGAAGCAAACCCAAGAAATAAAATATCCAACCCAAATCCTGAAAAAGACTGACTCCCAAAAGCGAACTTCCATCAAATTCCAACACATGGGATTGAAAAACCACTTGGATTTCCGCCGCTCTGAGTATGAGCATGAGTAAGAGATATACCCAAGACATACCCCAAAAGGTCCTCATGATTTTTTCTAATTTGGCGGGTAAGTGGGAATGAATTTGAGCCTTTTGGGCCATGATATTTAAGGGGTGTGTGAATCTATATCGGAAAAGTAAAACAAATTCAGGTATCTTCGAAGGTCATTAGTCCAATATGAGTAAAAGAGATTTATTGTTGGAATTGTATTCCAATCTGGGAACCACGGGAGCAGTCACTTTTAGCTCCAAATCCCTAGTGAAAAAAATGCTTTCATTCACCGATCTAAGCAATGCAGAGGTAATCGTGGAACTGGGAGGTGGAGATGGGAGCATCACCGAGGGCATTGTCAGCAGAATGCCTGAATCAGCCCAATTGCTGGTATTTGAGATCAATGAATCCTTCTGCAAGGCAATGAGAAAGCAGTTTCCGGAAGATAATATTCAGATTATCAATGATTCAGCAGAAAACATTCATCTCTACCTGAAAGGAAGAAAGGCGGATGCGATTTTTTCCAGTCTTCCGTTTAGTCTGATCAGCAAGGAGGCTACCGACGCTATCCTTACCCACTCAAAAAACTCCCTGACTTCGAAGGGTAAGTTTGTCCAGATATGTTATTCTTATCTGTTGAAAAATCTCTTTTCCAAGTATTTCTCTGAGGTTCAGGTACGATTCACCTTAAAAAATTTCCCTCCGGCTTTCGTCATGATCTGCCATTGAATTAGCTCATGGAGATATTGAAATCGGCTATTTTGGATTTTTGCAGAAGAAGAAACACCTCCTCTTTTTGCCCTTCCGAAGTAGTGCGATCCATGTATCCTGAGGATTGGAGGCTATTTATGCCGGATGTCCGAGAAGCCATGATGGAGTTATATCGCGAAGGATCAATTCAGGTGACTCAAAAAGGTATTCCGGTTTCGCCACAGGAATTGCCCAAAGGACCGGTGAGAATTTCCAAAGCGGATAAACCTAAGTAAGCTTACCGGTGTTTGGTTTTAGGATAAAAAGTAGGACTATCCGCAATAATGCAAGTTGACGTACTTTCTAGGCCTATGTGGCTAGAAGACCGAAGCCAGTCGATTTTAAGTTTATATAGACATTTTAGCTTCCTCCTTCTTCCTATTAAGAAACCGGATTTAACAAATAATCAAAATGGAAAATCAATCTCAAATTCCGACTACCTCACCTGAAGTCATCCCTGGATTGGAAAGTATAATTTTAGGCGGAGGCTGTTTTTGGTGTACCGAAGCTGTTTTTCAACGATTGGAAGGGGTGGAAAAAGTCGTCTCTGGCTATGCAGGCGGTATCGTGGAAGAACCGACCTATCGGCAGATATGTACCGGCACCACCGGACATGCTGAGGTGATCCAAGTATTTTTTGATCCGGGCAAAGTCAGTCTTGAGCAACTTCTGGAAGTTTTCTGGGCTACCCATGACCCGACCACGCTCAACCGTCAGGGGGCTGATGTAGGTCCGCAGTATCGTTCGGCTATCTTTTATCTGAATGAGGAGCAAAAGCAACTTTCGGAACGGATGAAAAAAGAGCTGAATGACGCCTCTGTGTTTGATTCGCCTATCGTGACCGAGATTACTGCTTTTTCCAACTTTTATCCTGCCGAGATTTACCATCAGGATTACTACAATCTCAATGGTTTGCAGCCCTATTGTCAGTTTGTGGTCAGGCCAAAGGTGGAAAAGTTGAAGAAATACTTTGCCGATCGAATGAAGAATTCCTAATGGATAAGTGAGATTGCTGTCTGGGTTGAATTCTAAATTTTAGCAGTCCTCCTCCATAATTGCCCATAATTGCCTAAATTCGCAGAATTTTACCCTTTTTTACCCCAACCCTTTTGATTTTGTAATTGGGATTTGGGTTGAGGCAGTGATTGATTAAGATAAATTTGAACGATATGAAAAGAACGAGAGCACAAGAATCCAGAGCAGCCATCGAGCGATTGTACATCACCATGAGACACCTCTTCAACCGGGGCAGTTACAAGCCCATGGGTGTTTCTGGAGAGGGTTTGGTTCAAGCCTTGATGGTCTTAAGTCCAGAGATTTACGGTTCTCTTTCTGATCAGGAAAAAGTAGAGCTGGATGGCTTGCTGTATGTCATGGAGCGGCTACCCAAAGGAATCGAGGAATGTCGCTATATCCGCCTTATCAGCCGGGAAGGGTATGAGACTTCTCATCTTACCCCTTTGGTACCACCTAAGAGAAAGCGGAATTGCTATCGTCTCGATGAGGAAATCATGTATGTGGAGATGACCCGCGGACGTTCGGACATCTACGACATTCTGACCCATTTGACTTTTCTCTACATCGAATCCAGAAAAATCGCCCGTAACAGCACAGACCCAAAAGGCAGAATCTCTCCCAACTGGAAAATGCTGGAGGATTTCGTAAACAAAGAAAAAGCAGGAGAGGAGCTCGATATAGAATGCGCTTCAGCTTATCTGAGCCATATTATCGGGAGAACCTTTGAGGAGACCCTGGTGGCGGTTCGAAAGTTTGCCAAGAGTTCCAATTCCAATAGCCTCTTCTCCATCGTTTATCACTTGGGTAAACTGGCCATGGAGGAAACCTCATTAGGGATGGATAGAGAGATTAGCTTCTCTGCTACCCTTCGTGAGCGTATTGGTCATCACGTTTACGGGGAGTTGTGGGCCAATCGCATCAAAGCGACCCTTTTGGAAAAGGGGTTGATACAGCGTCCTATCCACATCATTTCGGCTAACCTTCACAGCGTCCTAAATACGATCTATTCCCATCAGCTTTTGGGTTCGGATAGTTTCGAAGCGATCGAGGAAGTGGCTACTTCCATCTCCATCGGTGCCAAAAACAATCCCGGAAAGAAAATTCAGGATTATGCAGAGAAGCATGGATTTATCGACTTGCCAGATGAGTCCGGAACCAATATCGGAGTGCAGATTATTGATACCGCACATCTGGAAAAAGACACGCTTCTCCCAGGAGTTCAACTGCCTCAGGATTTGAGCAAGCGACCGGTGTTTGTAGTGATGGATTATGCCTTTGGTGAGCAGGCCTATGAATGCTTTGATGAGCTATTGAAGCCTTATTCCGAGGGGAAAAAGAAATATCCGCTTAATGTCGTATCTACTTCCATCATGGGAAAGGCCGGTATCCTTCATGGTGGCAAGGGAGATCTGATGGTGCCCGATTCCCATGTTTTCGAGGGTACTGCTGATAATTATCCTTTCCGAAATGAATTGAAAAAGGCGGATTTTGAAGGCTATGGACTTGGCGTGTATTCAGGAAGCATGATTACCGTTTTGGGAACTTCCCTTCAAAACCGGGACATCCTTACCTACTTCATGGAATCCTCCTGGAAAGCCGTGGGTCTGGAAATGGAAGGGGCGCACTACCAAAAGGCCATTCAATCGGCTTCCAAAATCAGAGGAAGTATCCGCTCCAATGTGAAAGTGCTTTATGCCTACTATGCTTCGGATAATCCATTGGAAACCGGAAGTACTTTGGCCTCAGGGGCTTTGGGAATGGATGGAGTCAAGCCCACGTATCTGATTACGTATAAGATATTGGAAAAGCTGTTTAAATGACCAATGATCAATGGCTAATGATCAATTCCCAATGTCAATGGTCAATTCTCAATCTTTCAATTTTCCAATATTTCAATCTTTCAATTCTTCAATATCCACCCGGGTAGAATGCAGCATATCCAGTTTCCATCCCTCTGGAGTACGAATGGCAGTGGCACTTTCCAGCCAGTATAATTCGGTCAGAACTTCCTCTCCACGGGAAATGGTGGCATAGTTGTGATAGGCGATCCAAGCCCGATTGCTTTCCACCACTGTTTTGATAAAATCAAAGCGGTTGGTTCGGGTAGGAGGGTTGGGGTTTTGTTGGGCCCGGGTCAGATAGCTGTTTACTTTTTCCATGTCCCAGACTTCTCCCTGTTCGAGGAGGATAAAATCATCGGTATAGAATTTTTTCAGGCTCTCGGATCGATATTCAGAAAAGATTTCATCAAAGGAATTTTGAATCAAAGCCTCCAATTGGGCTTGGTCATCAGTTGAGGTTTGTGCCATTCCCAAAAAGGAAATCAGTATTAAAGCGGAGAGAAGCAGGGATTTGAGCATTTTTAAGAAAAGGTAAAGTTTGACGAGTTTTAAGTTACTGGAAATGGGGTGATCTTGGAAATAATCAGCCTAATGATTAGGGTGGATTATTTCAAATCCCGCCATAATAGTAGGATAGCTCAACCTAAAATCCCATAAACAGCCGTCAGCTTGTCCCGAACTTGATTCTGGAAGACTCATATCCCGAACATTCGGGGATGGTGTGAGAAACTGTGCGCCGTGGCGTAGGTGAAACTCGTCAACCTAACGGTTGGCGAGGCCGTCTACTCGATTGGCGTGTCGAGTTTTTTTATTTTTTCATCCATTCGTGAATGTCAGCCGCAAGTTCCTTATAGGCTTCTTTTGGACCTGCTGTTAACTCGTCTTCAAACCATATTAAAAACTCCTGATAAATCAAGTCGTGAACTTGTTGTTCGGTCATGTCATGGTCTAATTGAACAATAATCGTTTTTACTTCTGCTTCATATTCATCTTCTGGTGCTCCAATCTCAATTAGTCCAATAGGGTCATGTTGATTTATGATTGTCCTAAGTTCTGCGAATCTGTCGACATGACTTGATTTTATAGAATCTAAGTCGAGGGCAAACAGCGGATCTTTCATTGATTCCGCATATTGTTTGTCAAAGTTTTCTTCTGCTTCTTGGTCAGTAATTTTTGTTTTATTGTCCGTTCCGCAACTTGTTAAAAGAGTCACAGCAGTTAAAAGGGTCAGTATGTTATTCAATTGTCTCAATATCTTTTTTGCATGCACGCCAACATCTGTGTTTACCAAACCAATTTCGAAAGGCATTCCAATTGGAATACATGACGAAACTGGTTTCGGGTATTTTTCAATTATCCTAGTATCCCGCATTCAATGGGGGAGGACCGTCAGGAAGGATTCCTTTGTACACATAGTCCCCTTTTTTCTGCTTGAATTCGGCTTTGATTTCATTTCTCAAGACTTCATTTTGGTAGAGATCGACCATGGTCATCGCCAAAGCTTTGGCTGCATAGGCCATTCCTTTATGTCCGATGGACATTCCTCCTGAGGCTACAACTGCCCAAGAGTGCCAAGGCGTACCATTGGGAGCGGTGGTAGCACTCATTCGGATGGTCGGTACCACCCAGCTGACATCGCCCACATCCGTACTTCCTCCCATGCTGTGTTCCAAAGTCTCTTTCATGGGTTTGATCTCGGAAACCAGGCCAATTTGGGGCTTCCCTGTAGCCTCTTGAATCTTTTTTGCAAATTCCTGCTCCTCTTCATTGTAGGAAATCGGACCCAAAGCTTCCAGGTTGGCTTGCATCACTGCTGAACCGGTTCGGTTGACCAAAATCTCATGAACGCCGGATACCAAGGTTACTTTATGGGTTACATTGGCCATAATGGCTGCACCTTCGGACATTTTCTCCACTTGCTTCCAGACGGGCATCAGACCTTCCCGGGAAGTATCTCTGACCCGTACCCAAAGGCTGCTGTAGTCAGGCACCACATTGACGACTTGGCCGCCATCCTGAATGTGATAGTGAATTCTTACCGTCGGCTTGATATGTTCCCGATAATAGTTGATCCCTGTGGTGTATAGTTCTAAAGCATCCGAAGCCGATCTACCATTCCAGGGATCGCCGGAGGCATGTGCAGCCTGCCCGCTAAACTCTACGATAAAATCCACCAAAGCCAGGCCCTTTTGCACATCGGTCTCCGTCTCATCTCCGGGATGCCAGTCCATCATAATGTCTACATCATCCATGATTCCCGAGCGGATCATCCAAAGTTTGCCAAAGTACTTTTCCTCAGCAGGAGTACCATAAAAGCGGATGGTGCCCTGTAGCTTTCCCTCGGAAATCAAATCCTTGATTGTGGCTGCGGCGCTTAGAGAGGCTACTCCAAAAAGATTATGCCCACATCCGTGACCCGGTGCTCCTTCGTTGAGTGGACTTTTGAAAGGAACTTTGTTTTGAGAAAGACCGGGCAAGGCGTCAAATTCGCCCAAAACTCCAATGATGGGGGAACCTGAACCAAATTCCGCCAAAAATGCGGTGGGGATTTCTCCGACTCCTCGGGTGACTTTGAATCCCAGCTCCTCAGCATAGGTGGAAAGTGCTGCGGAAGACTGGCTTTCCTGAAAAGCAGTCTCCTCGAAGGCCCAGATTTTGTCGCTGAGCTCAGTCATGTCTGAATATCGGGATTCGATGATTTGCTGGACGGTTTGTTTCAGTGGGTCGGGTTTGGACTTTCCCTTTTGTGCAAAAAGGGAAGAGATGGAAACCATAAGGGTTACGACTAGTCCTAAGTTGAAAGTATTCTTGATTGCCATGGGTGGTTTTTTTCTTTTAAGATAGGCAATGATTTCAAAATCGTTTTCAATTTGACTTTCATCCCGTGAAAAGTTTGAAGAATAGATTCCTCCGCAGAAAAAGAGCGACCAGATTTTTTATTTATTTGCCATAAAAACCTTTCAAAATGAATTTTCACTACCTCCCAGATTTCAAATCCATGAGCCAGAAAGGCTTTGAACTGGTCAAAAAGGAAATCGATCAGAAGCCCGACTTGCTTTTTTGTGTGGCAAGCGGAGGTTCTCCCTCAGGGCTTTATGCGGAGATGGCCAAAGAAAAGTCGGTCAATCCGGATTTCTGCGAAAAGCTGCGCGTGGTCAAATTGGATGAATGGGGAGGATTGGAAAAGGGGTCTACCTTCACTTCAGAGTTTGATGTTCAGAGCAAATTTGTCCAACCCATGGGAATTGACCCGGGGTGGTATTGGACGATTGATCCATTTACCCAAGATCCGGAAGGGGATTGTCAGCGAATGGAACAGCTAATTCAGAGGGAAGGTCCGGTGGATATCTGTATTCTAGGGATTGGAGTCAACGGGCATATTGCTCTCAATGAGCCCGGAGAAATATTGAAGTCTGGGTTTCATGTTTGTCAATTGGCAGAAAGCACACTTAACAACGGCATGATCAAATCCCTAAAGCAGCCGCCAACTTTTGGGATGACGATGGGGGTGGGGGAGATTCTTCAATCCAGAAAGATTTTGCTGTTTATTTCCGGTTCGGGAAAGAAGGAGGCCTTCGAGCGGCTTAAAAAACCGGAGATCAGTACGCAATTTCCGGCTTCACTACTTTGGCTGCATGCGAATGTAGAGGTGATAGTGGATAGTAGTGTGGTTTAATGGTTTCTGCCACAAAGTCGCGAAGCTACTAAGGATGAGTATTCAGCCATTAGTCTCAAACTAAAATCCCCTGCGAATTTATTTTGCGCTTTTTATCGCAGGAAAAAAACAAAAAAGCCTCAGATTTCTCTAAGGCTTTGTGCGGAATGGACAGCCAGTCCCGAAGAAATTCGGGAGGACTCGAACCCGCGACCTTCCCGACAGAGTCGGGACATTAATTCTAACCAGCTGAATTCCCATTTCAGTTTGTGAGCAATTCATTATTGTTTTCTGCTTTCCCAGATCAATTTTGAAAAAAGGAATACTTGAACTAACAACAACAAAAAAGCCTCAGATTTCTCTAAGGCTTTGTGCGGAATGGACGGGACTCGAACCCGCGACCTCCTGCGTGACAGGCAGGCATTCTAACCAGCTGAACTACCACTCCTAATGGTTTAGCTTTTAATTAAGTTTTATGCGGAATGGACGGGACTCGAACCCGCGACCTCCTGCGTGACAGGCAGGCATTCTAACCAGCTGAACTACCACTCCGTTGACCTTCTCTTTTGAAGTGGTGCAAAGGTAGGCAATACATGGATTGATGCAATAGGCTTTCTTAATATTTTTTACTTTTCCCGCTATCTTATTCTTTTTCAGTTCAATAATTTTCTGGTCTTTCCTGCCGATATGTCGGGCATTTGGGGTTTGTCAAACTGTGATTATCCTTATCTTTGCTTTTCTCAAAAACCACCCAAATGGTATTAGAATTCGAAAAACCCATTGCTGATTTAGAGCAAAAACTCCAAGAGATGAAAGATTTGGCCAAGGGCCGAAATATCGATTTGAGTTCCGATATTGAGTCTTTGGAAGAAAAAATCCTTGCTTTGAAAAAAGAGACTTTCGACAATTTGACCCGTTGGCAGCGTGTGCAGCTTTCGCGTCATGCAGACAGACCTTACGCCCTGGATTACATCTACGAGATCACCAATGACTTCATTGAATTGCATGGAGATCGTACTGTAAAAGATGATAAAGCGATGATCGGAGGTCTTGGAGATATTGATGGCCGCACGGTCATGTTTATCGGACAGCAAAAAGGCCGCAACACCAAGCAGCGTCAAGAGCGAAACTTCGGGATGGCTAATCCGGAAGGATACAGAAAAGCCCTCCGTCTGATGAAAATGGCTGAAAAATTCGGTAAGCCAATCGTTACTCTAATCGATACTCCCGGAGCTTTTCCTGGATTGGAAGCTGAGGAGAGAGGGCAGGGAGAAGCCATTGCCCGCAATCTGAAGGAAATGTTTATGCTGAAAGTGCCCGTAATCTGCATCATTATCGGAGAAGGCGCTTCCGGTGGTGCATTGGGAATTGCTGTCGGCGATCGCGTATTTATGTTGGAAAACACCTGGTATTCTGTCATCTCTCCTGAATCCTGCTCTTCCATTCTTTGGAGATCATGGGATTACAAAGAGCAGGCTGCCGAGGCGCTCAAACTGACTGCCAAGGACATGAAAAACAATGGTTTGGTAGATGATATCATTCCTGAACCCCTTGGCGGAGCTCACAAAGACCTAAAGTGGATGTCCAAAACCATCAAGGAAGCGATTCTTCAATCCCTCAAGGAACTGGATAAAATCAAGCCGGAGAAGAGAATTGAGCAGAGAATCGAGAAATTCTGCTCCATGGGCGTAGTCGAGGAGTAAACTTTGACACCTTGATTTAGCTCCTTCGGAGAAGTTGAAATTAGAAAATTAAATTTGCCCCAAAAGTCAAACGGGGAAAGATTGCGGAGACGCAAGAATCAGATCAACCAAAAAGCAATCTATCCACCCTGGGAAAGGTTGCTTTTGGCTTTTTAGCCCTAATTACTCATTAAGAATAACCCAAATGGAATTATATACTGTCAATACCGGCTTTTTCAAATTGGACGGAGGAGCCATGTTCGGAGTAGTACCCAAGACTCTTTGGTCCCGGACCAATTCAGCTGACGAGAACAACCTCTGCACCTGGGCCATGCGCTGTCTGCTGGCTATAGATGGAAATCGAGTGGTTTTAATTGACAATGGAATAGGAGATAAGCAAGATGCCAAGTTTTTCTCCCATTACTATCTTCATGGGGATGATTCTCTGGACAAAAGCCTGAAGCAGCTGGGAGTACTTCCTACAGATATCACCGATATGTTTTTGACTCACCTGCATTTTGACCACTGTGGAGGAGGAATTCGCTATGGTTCCCATGGGCAATATGAGCTGACTTTTCCCAGAGCAACCTATTGGTCAAACTCCGATCATTGGCAGTGGGCCACCCAGCCTAATCCAAGAGAAAAAGCATCTTTTTTGACTGAAAATATCATTCCCATGCAAGACCATGGGGTCTTGAAATTTATCGATTTGGAGAAGAAATCGCTTTTTGAAGGATTTGATGTGATTACCGCAGACGGGCATACCGATAAGCAGATGCTTCCAAAAATGAAATACAAGGGGCACACGGTAGTATTTATGGCTGACTTGCTTCCTTCGGTAGGGCATATTCCATTGCCTTATGTGATGGGTTACGATACTCGTCCTTTGCTTACACTTTCTGAAAAACAGGCATTTTTGGAAGAGGCAGCACGAGAGAAGTATGTGCTGTTTTTGGAGCATGATCCGGTAAATGAATGCTGCACCGTGAAAATGACCGAAAAAGGAGTACGTTTGGATCAAACTTTCCGACTCGATGAGCTCTAATCTGCGTATAGGTCTTGCCCTCTCCGGTGGGGGTGTAAGGGGGATTTCACATTTGGGTGTACTCAAAGCACTCAATGAAGTGGGAATTTTCCCTACCAAAATCACCGGAAGCTCCGCAGGTGCCATCGCCGGGGCCATGTATTGTCAGGGATATCGGCCTGAGGAAGTGTTGAAAATCATCGTGGAGACCAATTATTTCAAATTCATGCGTCCTGCGATTTCATGGAAGGGGATTCTGAAAATGGAGACGGTCGGTAATCTTTTTAAAATCTATCTTCCTCATGATGATTTTTCCCAACTGAAAACCCCACTGGCTGTTGCAGCTACAGATATCAGAAAGGGAAAAGTAGTGTATTTCGATGAGGGTGAATTGATTAAGCCCATCATGGCTTCAGCCTGTATTCCGGGCATGTTTGAGCCGATTCACATTGGTAAAAAATATCTGGTGGACGGGGGAGTGCTGAATAATCTGCCTGTGGAGCCGCTGGAGGGAACTTGTGATTTCGTCATCGGGGTCAATTGCAATCATCTTCCCGAGGAAAGCAATATCAAAAACATGAAAAACCTCATCGAACGATCTGTGATCATGACGATGAACTACAATGTGTATAGCCGAAAATCCAAGTGCGACTACTTTATCGAAGCTCCGGGTTTGGGTAAATATGGAGTATTTGATATTAAAAAAGCCCCTGAACTCTTTCAGTCGGGATATGATGCGGCCATGAAAATTGTAGAGGAAAACCCCAGTATTCTTGAATTGGCAAATGCACCCAAGCATCAAAAAGAAAAAGCACTATGATGAAGTTGATGTCCAAATTTATCTTTTGGGTTTCAGGATGGAGCCTAAATGCCAACTGGCCGAAAGGACTGAAAAAAGCAGTCCTGATAGCCATTCCTCATACTTCTAACTGGGATATCCTTTATGCCCGTGCGGCTTTTTATCTGATGGATATTCCCGTCCGCTTTACGATCAAAAAGGAAGTTATGGTAGGCCCTTTGGGCTGGTTGCTTTCCGGATTGGGGGCAATTCCCATCGATAGAAAGCGTATCCCGGGAGGCAGAAAGCAAACCTATACAGAAGCCATGACTCAGATGCTAAAAGAGTCAGATGAGCTGGTGGTCATGGTTACTCCTGAAGGTACCCGAAAAGTGGTAAAGAAATGGAAAACAGGATTTTATCACACAGCACTTGGAGCAAATGTTCCGATAGTCGTAGGATACTTGGATTACAAAAAGAAGGAGGCAGGCATCGGTCCTGTGATCTATCCCAATGGAGAAATGGATGCCCAAATCGAAGAGATGAAAGTCTTTGGAAAATCGGTGACTGGAAGGCATCCGGAAAAGGGAATCATTTAAAAAGCGAAGAGGCTGTCTCAAAAGTGAAGTTTGGCACATTGAGCACTTGAAAGACGGGAGTCTTGAAATCGAAATGTCGTCCGGAAAGCTGGAAATGGCCTTCGAATCCGCTCAGGCTGACAACGAAACGATTTATGAGACAGCCTATTTATTTTTTTAATGGAATTTTTTCACTTCCGGTGCAGCTGCAGAGGTAGAAAACTCTTTGGCAAATCGGTCTGCATAATTATCCAAAAGCTGCATCACCCTGTCCTGCTTGGGCGATTTGACAATCAATCCCGCATGGTATTCCAGAGGGACCCGGAAGCAAACCTCAGCATCATCGAATACACTCAAATCCGGATGCTCGAATGGAGATAAAGTAAGAATAATTCCCGCATAGCCTTTTTTGACCTTAGGAAGCTGATATTTATTCCTTTTGGCTACGGCATCCTCAATCTTTGCCCATTCTGCCCATAGATTGACATCTGTGGCAGCTTCTACCATTTCGGCGAGGTGTGCGCCACCCACTCTGGAAGCGGTTTCAAGGAAGTAAATTTCTCCATCCTCGTGGCATTTTATGAATTCGGTATGGGATGCTCCGTTTTTCAAACCAAAGGCCTTCATGATTTGATCATTCACTTTGCGGATAGCCTTGTCGTCATCAGACCCATATTTGATATTGGCAGAGCGGAAAATTCCTCCTCCCTGAGAGATTTCCATAGGAGTAGCCAAGTATTTGGATACGGTAAGGAAAAGATTCTTTCCGTCAACTTGTAGTCCATCTGCATGATACACATCGCCGGGTTTGAACTGCTCAACCAGGTAATAAATCCGATTTTCTCCCAATTCGTCAATCTTTTGCCAAAGGGTATCCTTGTCATGAACTTTGATGATTCCATGAGCAGAAGCTTCAGAGCGGGGCTTTAGCACCCAAGGTGCAGGTACTGTATCTGCAAAATGATTAATGTCTTCATTATTGAAAAGGGAAGAAAAGGCAGGAACACGGATTCCAGCGTCTTTTGCCCGCATCCGCATTGCCAACTTGTCTCGGAAATACCTTCCTGTGGTCTGACCCATGCCGGGAATTCTCAGATTTTCCCGTAGAAAAGCGGCTTTTTCCACATCGTAATCATCCAAAGCAATGATGGCTTCGATCTTATGATCTTTCATCAGGCCACCCACGCCCTTAAGCAAAAGGTCCATGTCCCAGTCCAAATCCTGCCCGGGCATGTAAAACACCTCATCGATGTATTCAAAGGCCCAAGGCTTGCCCTTGAGTTGCTCTGTGGTAACCAAAAAGACCCGGTTTCCTTGTTTTTTGAGGGCCGTCAGAAACGCATTTCCCTTGAAGTAATTGGAAATGCAAAGAAAAGTCTTGGAAGTATCCATATTCTTAAAGCTGCTTTTGGATAAACTTAAGCAATAAATTCACACCAAATGCAGACCCGGTTTTGGTTTTTGCAAATTCCGTATCGGTAAAAGATACCCCTGCAATGTCCAAATGAGCCCAGGAAGGATGCTCATGAGTAAATGCCTGTAGAAACTTGGCAGCGGTGATGGCACCTGCAAATGGCTTCCCGTGGTAATTTCGGATATCTGCAATTTCAGAATCCATCTCCCGGGCATAGACCTCCCAAAGAGGCAAAGGCCATGACTTTTCTCCGATTTCTTCTCCAGCCTCCTGAAGGCCGTGAGAGAGTCCTCCATCATTGGAGAATAAGGCAGCACTTTCATAGCCAAAGGTTCCTATGCTACTTCCGGTCAGGGTTGCCAAGTCGATCAGATGATCCGGTTTATAGTTTTTAACCAAGTAGGAGAGCCCATCTGCCAAAATCAATCGACCCTCAGCGTCCGTATCCACGACCTCTATACTCAATCCTGCATGACTGCCAATTACCTCGGATGGCAAGTAGGCATCCTTATCAATGGCATTTTCCACCGCAGGCACGATGGTGGTAAGATGAATCGGAAGCTGCAGCTCTGCAACCAGCTGCGTAGTGGCTAATACAGCAGCAGCACCTCCCATATCCGACTTCATGTGATGCATTCCCTGAGTTTTGATATTCAGTCCTCCGGTATCAAAGGTTACTCCCTTACCAACAAGGCCCAGGTGAAATTTTGCCTTCGGGTGACGATATTCCAAAATGATGAATTTCGGCTCTTTTGCCGATCCTCTTCCTACAGCCAAAAAGGCCTCCAAACCCTCAGATTTGGCTCTTTTGGGATCAAAAACTTTAACCCCCAAATTCAATCTTTTGGCCAGGTTTTTTGCCCAATCAGCCAAATTGGGTGGGGTGATTTTATTCGGTGGGAGATCCACCAGCCGAAAGGCTTCCATTTTGGCTTCGGCTATTTTCTGGGCGGAAGTTGCAAGGTTTTTAGGGTTTGAAGAAGAAATCCGAACCCCAACTTTCAGTTTTTTAAAGCTTTTTGGTCCTTCTTTCTTGAAAAAGCCAATCGAGTAAGTACCTAACTGAAAACCAACCAAAGCAGCCTCAATAAGAGAATCGGAAAGAGTATCCGGAAAGTCTAAATAAACCTCCTTTTCTACTAAGGAAGAATGTTTGGTAAGAATCCTACGAAAGGTATTTTCCACCTGTCTGTAGTCCGGTTCTTTGCCAAGACCCAAAAAAAGAATAAGCTGACTTTCTTGACTTAAGGTGAAATGCGTGTCTTTTTTTCCCGAAAAAAGAGCGGTCGAAATAGCCGTTCCCGGAAGTTTGCTTTCCAAGGTTTGCTCTAGTTCATTTTCCAAAACAGGAATCACCCTCAGTCCGGATTCGGAAAGGGTTTTGGGATTGAGTTTGAATTGCATGCTAAAATTAGTTTGGAGCTTACTCCGGTTTATCACTATAAAATAGCCATTCTATGGCTTTGGGGAATTCATCACTCCAATAGGATTCGTTGTGTTTTCCCTGCTCGTTGATGGAAAGGCGGACTTTCATCTTCCCTTTGAGACTTTCTCTTTTTAGAAGGCGCTTTCGGAATTTCAAGACATGGTCCACCATAGTTTCACTTTCGTCTCCTCCTGCGTAGAGGTAGATTCGGGTGTCTTGAGGTTCGAAAATATCCAGGAATCCCAGCTTGATTTTTGGAATTACCCAAAGAGAAGGGGAGAAAATCATCAGTTTTCCGAAGACTTCCGGATACATCAGACCCGAAAAAATACTGACCAATCCACCCATGGAGCTTCCTCCGATTCCGGTAAACTCCCGTTCGGGTTGGGTACGGTAGGTCTTATCTACAAAAGGCTTGAGCGTATCCACTACAAAACGAATGTATTGCTTCCCACTGCCATGTCCCAGAAGGGTTTTGCCCACGTTGTATTCCTGAACCCGCTCGGATTCTCCATGCTCCACGGCTATGATGATGATCTTTCCGATGCCGTAATCAGACATGACAGCGAGTTTTTTGTCTATCTGCCAGTTGCCGAATTCTGCATTTTCGTTGAACAAATTTTGGGCATCCTGAAGGTACAACACAGGATAATGCTCGTCGCTGCTGTCGTAGTCGTGGGGCAAAAGGGCCCACACTTTTCTTTTGGTATTGAGCTGAGGGATCTCAAATTCCTCCGACATCAGGTGAATCTGCGGAAGCTGGGATGGTCGATAAGGGAGCCAGTTTTTTCTCCATTTCGCTACTCGTTCTACTTTGACCTGAGATTGGTCTTTCCAGTGCCTATTCGGAGTCCTATTGCCATACCGATCGATTTCCACCTCTGACCAATCCCCCTTCGTAAACTTGTAAATCAACTCCTCAGGAAGGTCCATATGTTCGGGAAAAGAAAACTCATACTTTCCCTTTTCCACTTTATGCATTTTGAACCGGAAGTCTTGAGTGGCCCAATTGTTAAAATTGCCTGAGATATAGACCGGCCGATCATCATCCTCCGGAGTATGGAGGATTATCTTTTTAGAGGTTAGGGTAGATGTGGCTGGTGGAGTTTCGGTAAGCATGGGTCGAGGTGATTCAATGGAAAACCCGCAATCCCAAAAATAAGTTTTGCAGCGCTAAGAATGAAATAAACTTGGGTTGGAGGCTATTTATTGTTGTAATTTTTACTCAAGCAATGCTAATCCTGCTCAAAAGGTCGAAAACGGATTTCCTCCGGGTAAGGAAAGGCATGAATAAGCTCTCCCTGTGCAATTCTTTCTTTGAGCGAATTCCAGTAAGCCGGATTAAATAGATCCTGATGGTAGCTCAAAAAATGAGGTATGAGATCTTCTCTTCCAATCATCCAGCGCTTAAAATCCTCCGGGAAAACGTCATTTTTGTGGATTTCATACCAAGGCTCCGAGGCGTAAATCTGTTCGTAAGTTTCTGCTTTGGGCTTTTCCCGGAAATTCATGTCTTCCAAAAATTCGATCTCATCGTAATCGTAGAAAATCACCCTTTTCTGCCGGGTGAGTCCAAAGTTTTTGGTCATCATGTCACCGGGGAAAATATTGGCTTGCGCCAACTGCAAAATCGCTCTTCCATAATCCTCCACCGCTTTCTTTCCAGCTTCTGTACTGCAAGCTTCCAGATAGATGTTCAGAGGAATCAATCTCCTTTCCGTGTATAGATGTTTGATGATCAGGTATTTGTCGGCTATTTTCAAAAGAGAGTTTGTTGTGTTTCTCAATTCTCTCATTAGCTCCTCACTGATACGGGAAAGTGGAATTTTGAAATGTTCAAATTCGTGGGTGTCGGACATTCTTCCCACTCGGTCATGCAGGGATACCAGCTTGTATTTCTCCCTGACTTCCTGTCGGGTCATATTTTTGGGCGGTTCAAAATGGTCCTTGATGAGCTTGAAAACAATATTTAATGAGGGCAGCGTGAAAACCGTCATCACCATTCCTTTGATCCCCGGCGCTATTACAAACTGGTCCTGAGTTTTTTCAAGATGATTTAAAAAGTCCCGATAAAAGAGTGTTTTCCCGTGCTTGTTGAAGCCGATCGCATTATATAATTCGTGGATATGCTTGTGGGGAATCACTGAGATCAAAAAACCGATCACCTGAGATGGGATTTCCACATTGACCATGAAGTAAGAGCGGGTAAAGCTGAACAAGTGGCTCATTAAATGCGGGTCAAAAATCAAAGTGTCCACAAAAATCCCCTTTGGACCATGGAGAAAAGGAATGATAAAGGGCATCCATTTGCCTCCGACATAAGTTCTTCCGATCAGGTAGGCGGCTTTGTTGCGATAAAAGACCGATTTCAGAATTTGGGTTTTGGCATCTTCAGCTACCTGATATCGACTGAGGATGACCTCTTTCACTCCCTGAATCAAAAACTGAATGTCCTGCTCCTTGTCCATGAAAGGCGCTCCCAAATCGTAATCCTCCAAAATTTGTCGGATAATGGGTTCTAATCCCATTTTGGCAGGATAAGTATGGAGCAATGGGGAGTTTTCGTCAAAATCATAGGAAATTTCTGCCGCCTCCACATACATGAGCTCTTCATCCAAGAAATTGTCCGGGAAGGTTTTTCGAAATACCGAATTGAAAAAAGTCTCGGCTAATTCAGCATCCGGGCGATTCTGAATCATTTGCTGATACTCTGCCCGGATTAAAGTCCATATCTCTCGATTGGTGCTGTCGGGTCCAAGCATTTCCTGAAAAATGGTAATCAAGTGAAAAAGAAGATCCTTGTACAGTCTTAGCCTCTGCCGGTGGTTGAGCTGCATCGCGGTCCAGTTTCTCTGAGCAAAGTAAAGCGGTGCCAATCGGGTGTAGGTATTGAAGGTCTCGATGTAGGTGGAGTAGCCTTCAAAGATTTTTTTGGCAAGGGGAAGAGCGCGTTGAGGCATAGAATATTTGGCAATGCTTGGGAATTTGAGATTTTTTGGGGGAAAGGAAAATTTTTTCTCAAGAAAAAAACTTGATTATCTGCCATTTAAGCCCAAAAAATCCTCACCGAATAAAATTTTGAATATTTTTCGCAATCGATTGTTTGGACAGAATAAAAACATTTTCTACTTTTCGAAGGTATTCATGAATTGAATATCTACAATAGGTTTAATAGGTTTGAGAGCAGGAAAAGGCCGAAGTCATATTTCGGCCTTTTTTATTTTTTTGAGGCCTTTTATTTTCTCGTAGTCTTTTTCAAACCCAGTTCTCAAAGACTCAAATTCTGTTTTCATTTTGCCTTGGTTAATGAAGACTAGCAGTTCCTTGCATTAGTTTGCCTCATTAGCTTGCGTTGGAGGATGTCCTTGCATTCAATAAAAAGCCTTGTCAATGAAGCGATTAGACAGAGTTCATTTCCGGGAGTTTGTTTTTTCCCAAACCTAGCTTAGTTTCATATTTCAACTGAAACCTATGAAAGGATCTTTCAATTATTTGGGCGCCGTGATTTTTGGCATTTTTTTTATATCCTGTGAGCGGGGGGAGACGACTCAAGAAAGTCCCCTGGCAGATGAGAAGCAGGCAAATGATTTAGAGCGCTTTCATAGTAAGGTTGATTCGGTACTGATGGTGAAGACTGCTTGGATTAATCACTGGTCCGAGTCAGTTGGGATGATGGATGGAGCTGATTTTGAGCTCATTCTGACTGATTCCATTGATCCGATGGAAATGCCCGAAGCCAACCCGATCAAGGAGGGCGATCCTCTTTTTCCTTATCAATTTCTTCATCCCAAAGGAAAAGGCACCATAGACATCTACCAATACAAGGTAGAAGCTCAGGAGATTTTAGACCAACCTTTTCTCAATCCCGATTCTGAAGTGATCTGGTATCGGGCAGATGGGATGAAAGAAAGGTTACTGTTTATGGGTCCTTCAGGCATGTTTGAAGATGGATTTTGGCTCAATGAAAAAGAATTTGTGGTCTTGGGCTATTTTCAGGAAGAGCAAGGATTCCGGCCTATGGTTTGGGTGATTGATGTGGTAAATCACCGGTTTAGCCAACTTCGGCTCAATAAGGGTACAGAGAGCTACCTTCCTGAATCCTACTTGGATAAGAAGCTGAAAGCTGTGGATTTGACTTCCAATGGAATTTGAAAAGCTGATTTTACATCTTGAAAACAGGCTCCAATCCCCATTACCGGGAAAGGAGGCTCACTTGCAGATGGCGCCACAGCCTATCAATTTGAAGCGCTTTGATCCCAACCTTCCTTCCAATCACCGAAAAAGTGGAGTTTTGCTCTTGTTTTATCCTGAGCATGGCCAGGCCTACTTTCCCCTGATCAAAAGGCCCCAATATCTTGGCGTGCACAGTGGGCAAGTCGCTTTGCCTGGAGGCAAAATGGACCCGGAAGACCTGGATGTGATTCAAACGGCGCTTCGGGAAGCGGAAGAGGAGATTGGGGTAAACCGGCGATCCATAGAGGTACTTGGCAAAATGAGTGAATTGTATATTCCTGCCAGTAATTTTTTGGTCAGTCCTATTGTGGGCTTAATTAATGCCAAACCGGATTTTATTCCTGAGGAGAAGGAAGTGGACCGGATTATTTCCTCTTCTGTTTCTGGTTTTCTGGACAGAAGAATTCGCAAGCAAACCCTTCTTGAATTGGGGTCAGGAATACGATTGGATACCCCATATTTTGACATTGACGGGGAAATTGTCTGGGGTGCCACTGCCATGATTTTGAATGAGCTCAGCAGGATTTTGGAAGATCGTTAGTCTTGCTTTGGGGAAATCAGGGTTTTTTGGGTATTGTTGCAGACCAAGAATTATTTAAAATATGGAGGAATCTGGCCCTTTATTAACCAATGACGCAGTAGTATTTGGACTATTGGCGGTGACCTTAGCCTTTGTTTTCGCTACCTCTGCTAGCAAACATCCCTTTTGGCAAAAGTTCTATCGCTACGTGCCCACCGTACTGCTTTGTTACTTTATTCCTGCAGTCTTCAACTCATTGGGAATTATTTCAGGAGAAAGCTCCCAGCTCTACTTTGTGTCCTCCAGATATTTACTTCCGGCTTCATTAGTCTTATTTACCATCAGTATTGATCTCAAAGGAATCTTGAAACTGGGTCCAAAAGCTCTGACCATGTTTTTAGCAGGGTCTGTGGGGATCATGCTGGGAGGTCCTTTGGCGCTTTTGACAGTAGGGGTGATGTTTCCCGATATTTACTCAGCAAGCGGTCCGGATGAGCTTTGGAGAGGCTTGTCCACGATAGCCGGCAGCTGGATAGGAGGAGGAGCAAATCAGACCGCGATGCTTGAAGTATTCGGGGCGAGTCCCGTACTTTTTGGACAGATGATCGCAGTGGACGTACTCGTGGCCAATCTTTGGATGGCCTTTTTGTTGTATTGGGCTGCCAAACCGGAAAAGTTGGACAAACTCCTGAAGTCGGATAATTCGGCCATTTATGAATTGAGAGACCGAATTACCAAATTCCGGGAAGGAATCATGCGTATTCCGAGTTTGGGTGATACCATGATGATCTTGGGAGTTGGATTTGGTGTTACAGGCATTTCCCATCTATGTGCTGATTTCCTTGGCCCTTGGTTTGGGGAGAATTATCCTGAATTGGACCAATATTCCTTGAATTCCACCTTTTTCTGGATAGTGGTGATTGCTACTACTCTAGGCTTGATTCTTTCTTTCACCCGAGCCAGAAATCTGGAGGGTGCCGGAGCATCAAGGATGGGTTCGGTTCTTTTGTATGTTTTGGTTGCTACTATAGGGGCTCAGATGGATTTGGGAGCAGTTTTGGACAACCCAGTCTTTTTCTTAGTCGGGATTTTTTGGATGATATTCCATATTCTGATCATGGGTTTTGTGGCCTGGATGATCAAGGCTCCGTTCTTTTATGTAGCGGTCGGATCTCAGGCTAATGTGGGAGGTGCTGCTTCAGCACCGATTGTGGCAGGAGCATTTGATGCGTCTTTGGCTCCCGTTGGAGTTTTGCTTGCTGTTTTAGGCTACGCAGTGGGAACCTACGGAGCCTATTTGAGTGGGTTGATGATGCAGGCTGTATCCAGTTGGTGATGAAATATAAGCGAAAGTTAGTGCTGGTATGCACAGGTAAAGATTGCAAAAAGGAAGGTGCAAAGAAGCTTCAAAAAGAGCTTGAGAATGAGCCTGAGCTGAAAGGAAAGTGCAAATGGATAAAGACGAGATGTCTGGACCATTGCAAATCAGCACCTATGGTCGTGGTGGGTGATTTCTTTTGTAAAAAAGCCACCGTTCATAAGGTGGCTGAAATAATAAAAAAGTCCTGAAGATCAGGACTTGTTGTTTAAAGCTTGGAGACTTTTACGGCAGTGCCACTGACAGTGACCATGAGCATTCCTTCTCGTATGGTTTCATAGTCGAGGTCAATTCCCACGACAGCATTGGCCCCAAATGCCCTTGCCTGCATTTCCATCTCTACCATGGCTGTTCCTTTTGCTTCTCGGAGAACCTGTTCGTAAGCGGAAGATCTGCCTCCGACGATATCAGTGATGCTGGCAAAGAAGTCTTTGAAGATGTTGGCTCCAATGATAGTCTCTCCGGTGACTACTCCGAGGTATTGTTCGATTTGATATCCTTCCAGGCTTGGTGTGGTTGAAATAATCATAAAATTGAATTTTAAGAGTTGATTAATGTATTAGCTGGTTCAATTGCCTAAAAATAGGTTTAATGCTCCGGAAATTCATGAAATAAATCATTCTTTATGATTAGAAATAAATGACAAAAACATATTAGTTTTCCCTCAATTCTCTTTAGACTAGGGATTGGAAATTTGGAAATGACTAAAGAAAAGATCCGATTTAACCTATGATTTCATTCCAGCAATTTGATATTTCTGATTTTCTGAATGAACTGGATGAACCCGTAATGCTTCTGGACGCTGAGGAGATCTTGTATTTTAATACATTCTTTCTTAAGCATTACCAGCCGTTAAATGAAAACTGGAAATCTTATTTCAGCTCTCCTGAAATAGGAAAGGAGTTGGATCATTTTTTCCAAACTGGAAAGAAAACAGAAGCTAAATTCTCCTCTCGTTTACTTGCCAAAGGGGGGGGAGACCAATCCATCGAGTGGTCTTTTTACTCTTTACCCTCTTCCTACACCTCTCATTTCCTCATTGCAAAAGGTTTAGCCAAGCCTGAGAGAAGCGATGGGCAACAGGACCAAATCCTGAACTCCTCGAGAAGGGCGGATTTCATGCAGAGTATTCTCAATAATAGCTATGACCTCATAGCTATCTTGGATGAGAAGGGAAAGTACAAATTCATCAGTGATTCGGTTTCTGAGAAGTTGGGCTTTCCTCCCGAAAGCATTCTGGGAAATAGTTATCTGGACTGGATCGAAAAGGGCTCCATCGAAATGGTCAAGGGTAGTTTTGAGGAAGTGCTTAAATCCAAAGACAAAGAGGTGCCAATTGATTTCTGGGTTCGGCTGCCCAGTGGAAAACGGGTTTATCTGGAAAGTTTTGCAAAGAATTTATTGGACCATCCCGACATTCAAGGGATTATGTTCAGTTCCAGAGATATCACCGAGTTTATCGAAACTGAGCGTTCGCTGACCCGAAGGTTTGATATTGAAAACCTCATCAATCAGATTTCGTCCCAAATGATCAGCGCCAATCTGACGGATCTGGAAGAGCAGCTTGATTTGTCTTTAGAAAAGTTTGGGCAGTTTTTTAACGCCCAACAGGCGGAGGTAGTCATTATCAACAAGGAAACCAAGGAGCTGGAAATTATCAGTTCTTGGACTTCATCTACAGAGAATAAGTCCATAACAGCAGGCCCGAGGTACTTTTCTTTGCTCAATTCGGTCAAAGCTGACCTTGAAAACGGAAAGGTCAAACTATCTGCTCTTCCCTCCACTTCATCCAAGCGGGGAGTCAAAGATCAGGTAGAAATCATTTTCATACCTCTTCTCTCTGAGGAGAAGTTGTTGGGATTGGTTCAGTTTGAAATAGAGAATCCCTCATTTCCAATTCTGGAAAAAGAAATACAGGTCCTAAGACAGCTTGGTGACATCATAGCCGGTGCCTATCTGGGGAATCTGATACTCAGAAAGCTGGAAAGAAACGAAAACCTGCTTGCTTCCACGGAAGTTTTGTCCAAATCGGGCTCATGGAGATACAGTGCATTTAGGGACAAGTTTTTTTTCTCCGCCGGTTTTTCTCAGCTATTGGAAATTGGGGATAAATCCCAATATGTCGATGCAGCTTTTTTGCTGTATAAAATAGACAAACCCTTCAGAGAGCGATTTATCCAAGATCTAAAAAAAGCCTCTGCTCAGCTTACGCAGTGCTCAGGGGAATTTACCATCACCAAAGCAGGAAGCTCGGTTCGGTATTTTCATTATGAAATCGTCGGCAAAAAAGAGTATTTGTCCCAAGGACTTGAGGTGTATGGTTTTTGCAGTGATATCACCCAAAAGAGAATCTCCGATAATAACCTGAGACTTCAGTCTCAAATTTTGGCCCAAGTGGTCGACCCCATTATGGTGGTCAATGAGGATTTGGAGGTAATTTATCTCAACGAGGCTGCAATCCAATTATGCTGCCCTGAGACATCCAGATCATTTAAGGGCAGAATCGAAGACCTGATTGATTTTGGATGGGATAGCGGCGAAAGGCTCATTGACTTCATTAAGAATCTGAATGTGGGAGAGGTCTGGAAAACAGAGCGGCATTTGGCTACTGTCCATACTTCCCGATCACCTTTTGAAGTCTCTGCTAGGGCTATTCATGCAGAAAGTGAGGAGAAAATAGGCTATTCTCTGATTTTCAGAAATCTCGAAGAGAAATATAAATCCGAACAAATTGCACAACGAGCCCGGTTGATTGTGGAAAACAGTCCGGCGGTTTTGTTTCGGGTAAATCCCTCAAAGAATTACAAAATCAAATATATCTCTCAGAATATCAGTCGGTTTGGATACAATGCTGAGGAGTTGATTGAGCAGGGAGTCTCCTTCCTGGATTTGATATACCCAGAGGATTTGGAAACTCTGCTAGCCAAGGCAAATGTGGTCAAAGGAGATATGCAGGGTCTGGCCTTTTCTGGAGAATACCGAATCGTAAAACCGGATGGAAGTTTAGTGTGGGTTGAAGACCGTACCTCGGAAGTTTACGATGAGTTGGGAAAAGTCTATCTCCATGAGGGATTGTTTCAGGATATTTCAGACAGAAAGAACTTTGAGATGGTTCAGGAGCAGCGAGACCGTCAGTACCGTATGCTCGCCTCCAATATTCCCGATACCAATATTTTCCTCTTGGACAAGAATAGGAGATATATCCTGGCCGAAGGAACCAATTTTGAAAAGTGGGGGCTGAAGAAAGAAGATTTTGAAGGGAAATATCTTAAGGATTTCCAGCTCACTGAGTATGAGCAAGTCAATGAAATCTTAAATCGCGTATACGAAAATCAGGAAATCGTCGAGTCCGAATTTTTCCTCAAAGACCGATATTATCAGCGGATTATCAGACCTATTGTGGAGAATGGGCAGGTAGAGTTTGCGCTCAGTATCGTAAGGGATATTCACTCAGAATATCAGGCCAAAGTCAATCTCAAGCAGTCTGAAGAAAAGTACAGAAGACTGGTGGAAGAGTCTACCGAAATCATTTTTTCACTATCTGAAGCTTACCTTCTGCATTATGTGTCACCAAATGTTAAGCAGTTTTTGGGCTATGATTCTGAGGAAGTGATCGGAAGGAGCATCTTCGAGTTCATCCACCTGGATGACTTGGATGTGTTCCAAAAGATGATCAGCGAGACTCAGGATTTTCTTGCCAAAAACCAGTTTTTGGAATTCAGACTCCGGCACAAAAACGGAGAGTACAGGGTATTCAATTCCAATGGAAAACTGATCGAAGACAAGCAGGGCATCCATCGGTACTATACTGGAGTGGCAAGGGATATTTCCAAGCTGAAAGAGGCTCAGAAGGAGCTTTTGATTGCTAAGGAAAAGGCTGAACTCGCTTCTCAGGCCAAATCCCAATTCCTCTCTGTGATGAGTCATGAAATCCGGACCCCGATGAATGCAGTCATTGGTCTCGCCCATTTTCTCATGGAAGAAGACCCAAGGCCGGATCAATTGGAGAATTTGAAAACGCTTCAGTTCTCGGCTGAGAACCTGATGGCCTTGATCAATGACATTCTTGATTACAACAAGATAGATTCCGGAAAAGTAGAATTGGAAAAGGCACCTTTTGAAATCCGCAACATGGTGCACCGAATAGTCCACTCGCACAGCTTTTTGGCTAATGATAAGGGCCTGAAGATTTATTGTGAAGTGGATGAGTCTATTCCTCAAGTGATCTATGGCGATGCCTTGAGGCTGGGACAGGTAATGAACAATCTGGTATCCAATGCCATCAAGTTTACTGAAAAAGGCTTTGTGAGAATTCAGATTTCCAGAGAATTTGTTCAGGGAAATTTGACTGAAATCAAGTTTTCCTTTGAAGACACTGGAATAGGCATACCCAAGGAAAAAGTAAAAACGATCTTTGAAGCTTTCACTCAGGCATCTTCAAGTACCAGCCGCAAATATGGAGGTACTGGATTGGGATTGGCTATTGTGAAACGCTTGGTGGAACTTTTCGGAGGGGAAATTGAGGTTCATGCCAGATCCGGAGGGGGAAGTATTTTCGAATTCACTCTTCCGTTTGAGTTTGACGATGAGAAAGCCAAGTCAATGGAAAAGACGCTGATTCAAAATCAACGATCTCTCCATAATGCATCAATTTTGGTGGCAGAGGACAACTCAGTGAATCAGATTTTAATTAGAAAATTCCTTACCAAGTGGAATACAGGAAGCTGGGTCATTGCGTCGGATGGAAAAGAAGCTCTGGAAGCCTATGAAAAGGGAGATTTTGATCTGGTATTGCTGGATCTGCAGATGCCCGAATTGGATGGCTTTGAAGTAGCAAATACCATCAGGGGACTGAATGACGAAAGGAAGTCAAAGGTTCCGATTTTGGCTTTGACTGCAGCCTCCATCAACGAAATTAAAGATGAACTGGCTGCTGCGGGTTTTAATGATTTTATCCCCAAGCCATTTTCCCCGGAGGGGCTTTATGATAAAATTTTCAAGTATCTGAATACAAAAGAAAGTATTGAATGATGGGTTTAGCATTAATTTTGCCTTTCAGCAGGCTGATTTAAATCTTGACCTTCCTGTTTCATGTCTACCTACCTTAGGTTTTTTCTTACTTTTCTGTTGATTGGTTTTTCTGGGACCTTATTTTCCCAGCAATTGATCAATAAGCGGCCTACATTTTATGCATACACGGGGTTTTCCGGCGCAAATCTTACCCAATTCAATCAAATGCTAAAAGACAGGGGGCTGTCTTCTCTGAGAAACAGATATTCCAGCTTGGGACTTGGCTATCAGGCTCGAATCAATGATTTCGTCCTGGGGTTTGATCTAGGCCAACACACCGGAAAAGCAAGTCAGCTTGATGATATGGAAATCCGATATCGGACGACGAGGGCACTTTTCAATGTGGGGTATTCAATGACCGAGGAGGGTAGATTTCAATTGATTCATTATTTGGGTTTAGGATTCGGATTCATGAATTTTCAAATGCTCCCCGCAGAATTGGACCGAAACCTTGAGCTTTTCCTCCAAGAACCTCAGCAAGGCTTTATTTTGAGGAAAAACAACATTCATGAAGGCACTTCTCAGTTTGGAAATTTCTTGACAGAGATAGGTTTTCAATTAAGTTATGATTTTCCTATTCCCGGAAGAAAAGAAGCCCTGCAAGTCATGGCTAGAGGAGGATATTCTTTTAGTCCATTTGAAAATTCCTGGAATATGAATGGCATTGCATTCGACAATGCTCAATCCGGTGCTTTTATCCGTGTTGGAGCGGGGATTTCCCTTCCTGATCGAAATTTCTTTTACAAGGATGCCTCTATTGGTATTTCTCTGGTGAGGGGAATTCATTTTACCCGTCCTGATGAATTGAATACCTATCTTGAATCGTTTGACTATCAGCCTTTAGAAGGAAAGCCTTCTAATTGGGGCTTGCGGATTTTGGGAGAAACAGAGGGTCTTCTTTATGGAGTTGATGTCTTTAATCTGGCGATGAGTGGACAAGCAAGCAATTTCCAAGATCACATCTTGAACAGTTTGCGCGTCTATGCAAACGGAGGCTTGAAGCTTATCCAGTACGGCAATTTTGCATTCGGATTTTTGGGAGGTTTAGGCTATGGGAATCTACGGTATACGCTTAGTGAAGTGAATAAGCCGGACTTTCCTGAGCTTTTCGAACAGCGGTATTTTGATGGATACTTGAGGAGTTCGGGAGTAATGGTCAAACCCGAGGCGTTTTTTGAATACGGCCTTCCAATGACCAAGCGTAAACTTTTTGATCTGGTATTTACTGCGTCGGCAGGATATGAATTGGCTTTTCCAGGCTACCAGTTAGGTGAGATTTCTATGAATAAATATATGTCTGGCAGCTATTTGCTTTTTGGAATTGGGGTAAGGCCTTGATTAAAAAGTAAACGAGGATCTACTTTTATCTAAGTTTTACTTCCTTCAGTTGATTGTATTTCATTTTTTGCTGTTATTTTTGTCCAGCTTATCGAGAAAGACCGAGGGAAGGGCCCTACGACGTCTTAGCAACCTGATAACAAGGTGCTAACTCCCATTCCGGATATGCCGGAAGAAGATGAGCGGAAAAGAATACCTCTCCGTACTTTTCTCCGTGTTTTGCTCGATTAGCTTTTTGATTTGAAGAAAATATCACCATGCAAAACCGAACCGAAGCCCTTTTACAAGCAATAGAAAAGCGAATCCTAATTCTGGACGGTGCTATGGGCACGATGATTCAGCGCTACAAGCTGGATGAAAATGACTTTAGAACTCCTGAACTGTCAAATCATCCTAAGCCATTGAAAGGGAATAATGATCTCCTTTCTCTGAGCAGACCGGATATTATTAAAGCTATACATGCTGAATATTTAGAAGCTGGGGCAGATGTCATCGAAACCAATACTTTCTCCGGAACTACCATTGCGCAGGAAGATTATGCACTTCCTCATTTGGCCTATACGATCAATTATGAATCAGCCAAAATCGCAAGAGAAGTAGCAGATGAATTTACAGCCAAAGACCCTTCCAAGCCCCGATTTGTAGCCGGTGCAATGGGACCTACCAACAGAACTGCCTCTATTTCACCGGATGTCAATGATCCTGGCTATCGGGCGATTACCTTTGACCAATTGGCTGAAGCCTATGCAGAGCAAGTGAGAGGTCTTCTTGATGGTGGGGCGGATATCATCTTGATCGAGACTATTTTTGATACACTCAATGCCAAGGCTGCTCTCTATGCGGTGCAAGAGGTATACGAGGAAAGAAATATTCCTTTGGATCCCCGAGAAGGAGGCATTCCGATTATGATTTCCGGAACCATTACCGATGCTTCTGGTCGGACGCTCTCCGGTCAGACTACAGAGGCATTTTTGATTTCTGTTTCCCACGTTCCCTTGCTTTCTGTAGGTTTGAATTGTGCCTTGGGAGCAAAGGAATTGAGACCTTATTTGAAAGTGCTTTCCCAAAAAGCCCCTTTCTACGTTTCAGCCTATCCCAATGCAGGACTACCTAATGAGTTTGGAGCCTATGATCAGGGCGCCAATGAAATGGCGGATCAAGTCAGAGAGTTTTTGAAGGAGGGAATGCTGAATATTTTGGGAGGCTGCTGTGGTACTACTCCGGATCATATCCGAGCACTGGCCAAAATGGCTTCGGAATTTCAGCCAAGAAAAATTGAAGAAGAACTTGAGGAGGAGGAAAGCAATGCCTAAGCAGAACTACATGAAATTGTCGGGTTTGGAGCCTTTGGTTTTTACCCCGAATATCAACTTTGTCAATATCGGAGAGCGGACCAATGTCACCGGTTCCAAAAAGTTTGCCCGACTCATCCTGAATGGGAAATACGATGAAGGCCTGGACATAGCTCTCGATCAGGTAAGAGGTGGTGCCCAGGTCTTGGACGTGTGCATGGATGAGGGAATGCTAGATGGAGAGTATGCCATGACCCGATTTCTGAATCTGATTGCTTCCGAACCGGAAATCAGCCGCATTCCCATTATGATTGACAGCTCCAAGTGGAGCATTATTCTAGCAGGCTTGAAGTGTGTGCAGGGCAAAGGAATCGTCAATTCGATTTCTCTGAAAAATGGAGAAGAGGAATATATTCAGCAAGCCAAAACCATCAAGAAGTTTGGGGCGGCGGTGGTGGTTATGGCTTTTGACGAGAAAGGTCAGGCAGATACTTACGAAAGAAGAATTCAAATCTGCGAACGAAGCTATCGAATTCTGGTAGATCAAGTACACTTTAATCCTCAGGACATCATTTTTGATCCGAATATCTTTCCGGTTGCTACAGGGATGGAAGAGCATCGACGCAATGCCCTGGATTTCTTTTTGGCGACCCAATGGATCAAAGAAAACCTTCCCGGCGCCAAAGTGAGTGGGGGCGTTTCCAACGTGTCCTTCTCATTTCGTGGAAATGACCGAGTGAGAGAAGCCATGCACGCTGCTTTTCTCTACCATGCCATTCATCATGGGATGGATATGGGAATTGTCAACCCGACCATGCTGGAAGTATATGACGACATTCCCAAGGATCTCCTTGAAAGGGTAGAGGATGTACTTTTTGACCGAAGGTCAGATGCAACTGAGCGATTGCTTGACTTTGCGGAAACGGTGAAGGCTGCTGATAAAAAAGAAGTTGTAAACGAGGCATGGAGGTCGGATCCGGTAGCCAAGAGGATTGAGCATGCTTTGGTCAAGGGGATTTTGGACTACATCATCGAAGATACGGAAGCTGCAAGACTGGAATTGGTCAATCCGCTCAAAGTCATTGAAGGACCTTTGATGGACGGGATGAATGTGGTCGGGGATCTTTTTGGAGAAGGGAAAATGTTTCTTCCCCAAGTGGTCAAGTCCGCCCGTGTAATGAAAAAAGCGGTGGCTTACCTAGAGCCCTTTATGCCTTTGCCTGAAGAGGGTCAGGAAGCCTCTTCCTTGAAGAAAATCCTTTTGGCAACTGTAAAAGGAGATGTTCACGATATTGGTAAAAATATTGTGGGTGTAGTCCTGGCCTGCAATAGCTACCAAATCATCGATCTAGGCGTAATGGTGGATGCTCAAAAAATCATCGATGAAGCCATCAAAAACAAGGTGGATATCATTGGATTGAGTGGGTTGATTACTCCATCTCTTGATGAGATGGTTAATGTGGCTTCAGAAATGGAGCGTCAAGGCTTGCAGATTCCACTTCTCATCGGAGGGGCGACCACATCCAGAATCCACACGGCAGTCAAAATCGACCCGGTTTACTCAGGCACGGTGGTTCATGTAACCGATGCAAGTAAATCTGTGCCTATCGCAGGTGAGGCAATTTCTGAAGAGACCCGTGAGGCTTATCGTCTCCAAATCAAAGAGACTTACCGTCAGCTAAGAGAAGAACACGAAGCCAAACAGTCCATCAAACAAATGGTTAGCTACGAAGAGGCCAAAACCAATCCCGTGGCGATAGATTGGACTTCTTTTGAGCCGGTAAGGCCAAAGGTGTTAGGAAAAACGATTTTGGAGGAGTTGGATTTGAGTGTGCTGAGAAAATATATCGATTGGACTCCTTTCTTCAGTACTTGGATGCTGAGTGGGAAATATCCCAAGATTTTGGAAGACCCAATAGTGGGAACAGAAGCCCAAAAGCTCTTTCAAGATGCCCAAGTTATGCTGGACAGGATCATTAAAGAAAAGTGGCTGCATGCCAAGGCGGTTTTCGGGCTTTATCCTGTGGAGCGGAAAGGAGATGATGCAGTAGTCTTCGAACCAAACGATGCCAATTTGATGCTGGGTCAATTCCACTTTTTGCGTCAGCAAGGCAAAAAAGGAAAAGGCGTGCCGAATCGTTCTCTTGCAGACTATTTACATCCGGACCAGCCAGATTATTTGGGTTGCTTTGCAGTCACTGCCGGTTTGGGAATGGAAGCCAAATTGGCTGAATTCCAAGCAGCAGGGGATGATTACAACGATATTCTCTTCAAAGCATTGGCTGACCGATTGGCGGAAGCTGCTGCCGAATACGTCCACGAGCTGGTCAGAAAAGACTATTGGGGCTATTCCCAAGAAGAGGCTTTGGATAACGACTCTCTAATTCGTGAAGAATATCCTGGAATCCGCCCAGCACCGGGTTACCCTGCCTGTCCTGAGCATTCGGAGAAGGAAACTATCGCCCGGCTTTTGGATTTGGAAAAATCTGTGGGAATCACCCTGACCTCCAGCTACGCCATGTATCCTACGAGTTCGGTATCCGGATTTTATTTTGGCCATCCCGAATCCAAATACTTTGGCCTAGGAAAAATCGCCGAAGACCAAGTTGCAAGTTATGCCATGCGAAAGGGGATTTCCCTAGAGCAGGCCGAGCGACTTCTATCACCCAATTTGGCTTACACGCCCTCTACTTTACTTGCGAATCAAACCTTATGAAGATCACCGAGCATCTAAAAAACGCAAAGTCAACGCTGTTTTCTTTTGAAATTCTCCCTCCTCTGAAAGGGCAAAGCTTGAAGGAACTATTGGAAGGAATCGAACCCTTGATGGAGTTCAAGCCCCCCTTTGTAGATGTGACTTATCACCGGGAAGAGTTTATTTATAAAAAGCATCCGAATGGACTTCTGGAGAAAGTCAGCACCAAAAAGCGGCCCGGAACAGTAGGGATTTGCGCAGCAATTATGAACAGATTTCAGGTTGATGCAGTGCCTCACCTCCTTTGCGGTGGATTTACCAAAGAAGAAACAGAAAATGCGCTGATTGATTTGAATTTCATCGGAGTGGAAAATGTATTGGCACTCAGAGGAGATGCTCCTAAAGGGGAGAAATTTGCCCCGGAACGAGAAGGGCATAGTTTTGCCAGCGAGTTGGTGGAGCAGATTGTACGGATGAATCAGGGAAAATACCTGCATGAGGAGACGGAGAACAATTTCCATACGGACTTTTGCATTGGGGTGGCGGGCTATCCTGAGAAGCATTTCGAGGCTCCAAGCCTCAGGTTTGACCTCAAGCAATTGAAGGAAAAAGTGGACAAAGGCGCAGAGTATATCGTGACTCAGATGTTTTTTGACAATAAGAAATACTTTGATTTTGTTGACAAAGTGAGGGCAGCGGGGATTGAAGTGCCAATCATCCCGGGTATCAAACCCATCACTACTTTGGGTCAGATTACCATGCTGCCAAGAACCTTTTTCCTTGATCTTCCTGATGATTTGATGGATGAATTGGAAAAGTGTAAAACCAATGGGGAGGTGAAAGAAGTGGGCATTGAGTGGGCGATTCAGCAATCCCGAGAGTTGATCGATGCAGGAGTTCCCAGCCTTCATTTCTATACCATGAGTAAGGCGGACGCTACCTATAAGATTGCCAAGGAGGTGTTTTAAACCTTTGAGGTCTTTTTGACCTCGAAGGTTTCTTTTTTTTTCGATAGCTACCACTGACCATTCCTCCAATATTTAAGCTCAATTTCTTTGTTCTGCCTATCTTCGGGCATGATTAAACTAATCGAATGTCCCCGGGATGCCATGCAGGGGATTCCTGATTTTATAGATACCGCTATTAAAGCCGCCTATATCAACCAATTGCTTGAAGTAGGCTTTGATACCATCGATTTTGGGAGTTTTGTCAGTCCCAAAGCTATTCCACAGATGCGGGACACGGCTGAAGTGCTGGAAATGCTGGATTTGCACAAAGCAAAATCCAAGCTTTTGGCAATCGTGGCCAATGTACGAGGGGCAGAAGATGCCCTTAGGTTTTCAGAAATTGATTTTCTGGGATTTCCCTTATCTGTTTCGGAAACTTTCCAGCAGAGAAATACCAATGCCAGTATCGCAGATGCGCTAAAGACAGTCGAAGCCATTCAAAACCTTTGCGCAGCCAAAGGGAAAAAGCAGGTCGTCTACCTCAGCATGGGCTTTGGCAATCCTTATGGCGATCCGTATTCCCTGGAATTGATCGCGGAATTTGTCGAAAAGTTGACACAGCTTCAGATAGAGACGGTATCTCTATCCGACACAATCGGAGTAGCCACTCCAGCTCTTATTACCCAGCTTTTTGAGGTGCAAACTCAGGCTTTTCCACACATAGAATTTGGTGCACACCTTCACAGCAGGCCTGAATTGGTTGGAGAAAAAGTAAGAGCTGGGCTCGAAGGTGGCTGCAAGCGATTTGACGGAGCCTTGATGGGATTTGGCGGTTGTCCTATGGCAAAGGATAATTTGGTGGGAAATATGGCCACTGAACTTATGATTCCTGCCCTTGAGCAGGAAGGCTTTGATTTGGGACTCAATAAATCAGAACTTCAAGAGGCTATGAAACTGGCCAAATTTGTATTCAACCCTTGATTCATGTCTGATTCTGTCATCCAATCCAAAGTCAAAGCGCTACGCTGGTATCGCCGTATTCACAAGTGGGTAGGCATTCCTTTACTTTTATTTTTTCTCTTGATTGGGATTACTTCCATTTTATTGGCTTGGAAAAAGAAGGCAGAGCTTCTTCCTCCCACCTTGAGTACCAAAGTGGAGCAGGGCGCTTGGATTTTGCCTTCGGAAATGGTGAAAATCGGGGAGGAGGAAATGAAAAAGCTGGGAAAGGATCCTGAAGTAGACCGAATCGATATCCGCCCGGACAAGGGAACCGCAAAAGTCACTTTCAAAACTCACTTCACGGAAGTTCAAGTGGATGGGTTTTCTGGGGAGGTATTGTCCATTGGAACCCGTCATTCGGATTGGATCGAAAAAGTACATGACGGAAGTATTATTGATTACTACACGACTGGGGATGAAGGTGCCAAGTTGACTTATTCCACACTGATTTCCATAGGATTGATATTTTTGGCGATCAGCGGGTTTTACATGTGGTATTTTCCAAAAGTGGTGAGAAAGTTGAAAGGGAGTTAAGAGCCTTTTTCTTTTCAATTGAAATTCCTTAAATTTTAGTGTGGAAGACGAGAAGCTACATACTATCAACGAGCCTGATCTTGAATATGGTCACTATTCTTATGCAGATTATCTGAGGTGGAAAATTGACGATATGATGGAATTGATCCGGGGCAAAGCCTATAAATGGGCTGCTGCAGCTCCTGGTATGAGTCATCAAAAGGTCTCTGTCAGACTAACCCATCTGCTCCACGAGCATCTTAAAAGTAAACCTTGCCAGGTTTTCCATGCTCCATTTGATGTCAGACTTCCGGTCAAATCCAAAAAAAATAAGGAAATCGACACTGTATTGCAGCCTGATCTTTGTGTGATTTGTGATGAAAGCAAACTGGATGAAGCGGGTTGTATGGGAGCTCCTGATTTGGTGGTCGAAATACTTTCACCGGGAAATAATCGAAAAGAACTTAAACTGAAATATGAAGTTTATGAGGAATCTGGGGTAAAAGAATATTGGATTATTCAGCCGACTGAGCAGACTCTTTTGATATATACCCTAATAAATGGCAAGTATCAGCCTTCTCATCTCTACACTTCAGGAGACGAAGTTGAATCCAAATGCATCGATGGATTTAGGCTTAATCTGTCCGAGATTTTTGAAGGATAGTGCTATAGGAAAATCAAACCAATAGCTTAAACTTCTTCCCCGGAAGCGATTTCACGATCCCCTCAAATTCAAGAGAAAGTAACTTCGAAGACAGAATTCCTAAAGGAATTTCTGTGGAATAGGAAATCATGTCTATTTCAGATTCTCCTTTTTCCTGAAGATGAGTCAATATCTTCTTTTCTTCATCATCCCGTTCACTTAAGTCCAAATTCGGCTTTTTGACTTTTTCCTCCCCCGGCTTACTCCAAAAAAGAGCCTCAGCAATATCTCCCGGTCCGGTGTAAATGCTTGCTTTCATTTTCTTGATCAGATGATTGCATCCTTCGGAAAAGGTAGATTGGAGGTTGCCCGGTACAGCAAAAACTTCCTTATCATAACTGTACGCAATTTCAGCGGTAATAAGGGCTCCACCTTTTTCGGCTGCCTCGACAACAATCAATGCGTCGGAAAGGCCGGCAATAATTCGGTTTCGGGCAGGAAAATTACCCGGTATCATCTTGCTCCCCGGAGCATATTCACTGAGCAAATTGCCTGTTTCCTGAAGTTGGAGGGCTGTATTTTTATGCGCTGCAGGATAGATTTGATTGAGTGGACTTCCCATGATTGCAACAGTAGGAAGTCCAATTTGCAGTGCTGCCCGATGAGCTTCAATGTCAATTCCATAGGCCAGACCAGAAATGATAACCGGCTGATAGGGAAGGAGATCCTCTACGATCTTTCGAGTGATGGATTTACCATAGGTAGTTGCACTTCTTGTGCCGACTATACCTATGCTTCTTTCAAAATTCAAGGTACCTTTTCCTTGGGAAAAGAGGATCACCGGACTATCTTCTATTGGCTTTAATCTTTGGGGAAAATCAGGGGAAGTTGAGATCAGAATATCGTATCCCTTTTTGGAGCAGGAAGAAATGACCTCATCGGCATTTCTCAACAACTGTTCGGCCTGTTTTTGTAGGTCCAGCAACTTTTCGCCGACTCTCGGTATTTTGGAAGCTTTTCCCTTGGCAAGTTGAAAAAAGGACTGGGGAGAGCCGCTGTAAGCTAAAATGGCCTTGAAGACGGTGGGACCGATTTTTGGTGCCAAAGCCAAGGCTAGGTGATATCTCAGATTCTCATGATCCTTTTCTGGATTGGAGTTCATGCTTCATATTGATTAAAAAGTCTCGTATTTCCTGAAGCTTCTGAACAGCCGCAACCTTGTCAAATCCCTGATCCCTTCCTGAAGCAATGACTTCCTGCGCACCTTGTAGCGTATACCCTTTTTCTTTGACCAAATGATAGACATAGCGGATCTTTTGGATATCATCCTTGGTGTATCTTCTATTGCCTTTTTTGTCTTTCTTGGGCCGAATGATGTCAAATTCCCCTTCCCAATAACGAATAAGGGATGGAGCCACTTTGAATTGATCCGCCACTTCTCCTATGGAATAATATTTCTTTTCGATTTCTCGCTCTTTGTATGGCACGTCAGTGAAAATTTTAACTTAAACTATCTCAAAAGTTCTTGAATACTCTAAAGTAAGAAAATCCCTGTTAACTTCAAGTTTGACTTCAAGTGCTCAAGGGAAAAAACGTTCGCTTTTAGCGATTTAGTACTTGGAGCATTTGGACTGCTGCCAATCCTGCTGTTTCGGTTCTAAGCCGGCTTTTGCCCAAAGAGACTGGCTTAAACCCAAACGAAAGGGCTTCCTTAATCTCAATGGGATCAAAATCTCCCTCCGGACCGATCAAAATCAAATATTTTTCACCCGGCTTGGCCAAGTCTAGCAGGTGATTGCTGTGGTTTTCGTCCACGTACGCGATGAATTTATGATACCTCTCCAATTCAGGAGAAGATAGAAAAGAAGATAATTTGATCGTGGGGTGCAGCTCAGGAATACGAAGCTTCAGACTTTGTTTACAGGCCGAGATGATTTTCTTTTCCAGTCGATCGGTTTTGAGGTGGGTTCTTTCCGAGTTTTTGCATTCGAGCAATGTCAATTCATGAAAGCCGATTTCGGTGATTTTCTCCACCATCCATTCCATACGGTCAGGACTTTTGGTAGGGGCTATGGCCAAGTGAATCAGAAAATCGTCCTTTTCAGCTTCAGTTTTTCCGGTGATTTGAATGCTTGCCTTTTTGGGATGGGATTCCAAAATAATCCCTTGGTAAAGATTCCCCTTGCCATCCGTGAGATTCAACTGATCCCCTTTTTGTTTTCGCAGCACTCTGATTAGGTGCTTGGATTCCTCTTCGTTGAGGTAGGTGATGGGTTCCGTTATTGTTTCCTGGAAAAAGAGCTGCATGGACGTTTACTTTCTGGATACAAAAAAAGCACATTCTCTCAGAGAATGTGCTTTAAACCAAATTAACCTATAACCTTATTAACCTTTTGAGATTTCCATGTTTACTGTTTTCCCTTTGATGGTGTTGTTCTTCATGACTCGGATTACGTGATCCGCATCTTTCTGAGGTACATCCACAAAAGAGAAATTGTCAAATATGTCGATGCCGCCAATGCTTTTTCCTGGCACTCCAGTTTCACCGGCAATCGCACCTACGATATCGTTTGGACGGATTCTGTCTTTTTTACCTAAGTTCAAAAACAATCGGGCCATGTTTGCATCCCGGGTTCTTTCTGCTCCTCCGCCAAATCTTCCGCCTTCTTTTCTATCACTGAATCGGCTTCCTCTTTCAAATCGGTCTCCACCGCTTCTAGGGCCTCTTTCAAATCGATCTCCTCGACCAAATCGGTCTCTGCCGCCTTCTCTACGATCACTGAATCGACCTTCTCTGCCACCTTCGCGACGATCGTCTCTTCTTCTGTCTCCGTAGGAAGTCTCGATTCCGAAATCTTGGTCTTTCAATTCCTTCACGGCATCTCCCATGACCATCTTCATTAGGCCTAGAGAAACTTGCTCAGGAGTAAGTCCTTCTGCCAACATCTGACCCAAAGTGGATTCGAAGATTTGATTGTCTTCTTCCTTGCTCAGTACTCTGTACACATCCTTCACCAATTGGGCTTTCTTCAATTCTACCAATTCAGAAACAGAAGGAGGAGTCATCTTAGTGATCGTAGCCTTAGTATAGCGCTCCAAATCTCTAAGCTTCATGAACTCACGACGACCCGTGATAAATGTGATTGCAGTTCCGGATTTGCCGGCACGACCGGTTCTACCGATTCGGTGTACGTAGTATTCTTCGTCTAGTGGAATGTCAAAGTTGAATACCGCTTCCACGTTGTCTACATCGATTCCTCTTGCAGCTACGTCTGTTGCGACCAATACAGTGCAAAGTCCTTTTCTGAACTTGCTCATTACCTTGTCACGCTGAGCCTGAGAAAGATCTCCATGAAGTGCTTCGGCTACGATTCCTCTGCTTCCCAAAGCTTCAGTGACCTCATCAGTCATTCTCTTGGTGTTACAGAAGACCACGCTGAGTGCGTAATTGTTGATGTTCATCAATCGAGCCATCAATTCCATCTTCAAGGAAGGCTTCACTTCGTAGTAAACCTGCTCGATTTTGGAGACGGTCAACTCGTTTTTAGCGACTTTGATGATTTCAGGCTCGGTCTGATATTTTCTGGTCAAGTCCATGATTGGCTTGGCCATAGTGGCTGAGAAGAAGACGGTTTGTCTTTCCTCCGGCATCTCCTGAAGGATAGCTTCGATGTCGTCTCTGAAGCCCATATCCAGCATTTCATCAGCCTCATCCAAAACGATGATTCCGGCATCTTCCAGTCTCAAAGTTCCTCGGTTGATATGATCCTGAACTCGGCCCGGAGTACCTACCACGATCTGAACGCCTTTCTTCAAAGTGCGAATCTGCTTGTCGATAGATTCACCTCCGTAGATGGCCACAGATGAAATTTTCTTGTGGTACTTAGCTAGCTTTTGGATTTCTCCTTCTACCTGTACCGCAAGTTCGCGGGTAGGGCAAAGGATAATGGCCTGAGGCTTGTTGAAATCCGGATCGACCAAGTCGATGATTGGAATTGCAAAAGCCGCAGTTTTTCCTGTTCCGGTCTGCGCTTGTCCGATGACATCGCGACCTTCCAAAACGAACGGAATAGCTTGTGATTGAATGGGGGAAGGTTGGGTATAACCCATTTCTTCCACTGCCCGCAAGATTTCTTCTGAAATCCCCAGGTCTGAGAATTTGATTGTGTTTTCCATGAATGTTGTCCTTACTTTTCTTGCCATGTTTCCTAAATCCCAGACAAGCGACAGTAAGGATTCACGGCTCAGAAAAATGCTCTGTCAAAATTGACGATGCAAAAGTAGACAAAGATTTTTTGGAAACCAAGTCAGATTCTAAAGTTTTTAGAAGATTCTTTAAAAATATGGAAGAAAAAGCGATAATTATTTGGAGAGTTTGTTCTAAACAGCCCTTTTCCCATAAATACTCTTTGGCCTATTTCAGAATAAAATTTTGCAAAAACTCTTCTTTTTATCTCAGTTTTTTGAATTCAAAGGATTGAAGGAGGGCAAGGATTCTCTTTCTTGCCCCAAATCACTCCATTCTCTTACGGAAGGTTCCCGATCATCCACTTCCTTTCTTTCCGCTTCTAATACATCGGAAATTGGTCATCCGTCATCAGACTCAACTCATTTTTTCAAACTCTCCAAAATCAACCGGACCAGTTCTGCTTTGTCTCCGTTTGGAATCCATCTTGCCACGACGACCAAGTCATTTTCCTGGTCCACATAGATCATATTGGTGCCAGCCCCGATGTGAAGGAAGGCAGATTTAGGTGCGGCAGGAACCTGCTTCTGATCATAATTCAGGAAATAATTCATAAATCCGTAGTCGGGCTGAGCTGGAGTAGGGGTACGTGATTTTTCTAACCATGAAGTAGAGATCAGCTGTTTTCCATTCCAGTTTCCATTTCTTAAAGTCAAATACCCAAATCTGGCTTGATCCCAGGCAGAGAGCATCATTCCGCCTCCCCAGTGGGAACCCCCACTGACGGATTGAATGATCTGCCCATCCAGGATGACAAAGGAGTTTTCGTATCCGGTCCATCTCCAGGTATCACTTGCTCCGATAGGATCCATGATTTTCTCTTTCAGCACAGCAGGAAGAGGTTTTCTCCAAACATTCAATAAAGCCAACGCAAGGACATTTACCCGGGTGTCATTGTATTCATATTGGCTTCCTGGTTCATTTTGAGCACGGGCTCTTTTTTGGGCAACTCCCTCAGAAGGGCGATCTGCCCAATCCGGTTTGCCCCAAAGACTGCCTTCCCAATCGGAAGTCTGTCTCAGTAGATCATCCCAACGGATTTTGCGATTATGCTCAGTGCCAAAAAGTTCAAAAACATCATCCTCCTCCAAATGGTCGGCTTTATTCATCATTGCTTTTACTGGGTCAAAAGGATAAATGGGAGCCATGTAAGGGTAGACCAAATCCATTTCGCTTTGGATCAAGCCTTCTTCTACTGCCAAGCCCGCCGTGGTAGAAAGGAAGCTTTTAGCCACGCTAAAGGTCAAATCCACTCGCTCCGGTTCGCCCCATTGTCCCACTACATAGCCTTTGTAAATGATCAATCCTGTGGCAGGACCTCGGGTTTTCATCGGTCCGACAGGGTAGCCAAAGGGCTCTCTTCCGAACGCACTTTCGTAATGGGCTATTTTCAAGTTGGGATTTGCAGTGCTTTCATGAGCTTCTGCAAATGCAATGGCTTCTTTGATTTTAGCGGCATTTAGCCCCAATTCTTCTGGGGATTTGGTTTCCCATTGGTTTTTCTCTGGAAAGTAAACTTGAGAAAAGACCGGGGAGATTAATCCAATCAAGGATAGGGTGAGGATCAGTTTTTTCATGCTTGGTGGTCTAGATTGCGATGTTAAGGATATCCTTTTTGAATTCAGAACCATTGATCAATTTCTTGGATTTTTCATGGATTTAAACCCTTTGCATGCTGAGAAGTTAAAAGAGCAAATCCTAATTGTTTTTCAATAGAAAGGAAGGTTTTATATTTTCGCCTCAAGAAACTTAACACATGGAAGATCAGAAAATTTACATCGTAGGTGCAGGAATTGCAGGGCTTATTGCAGCATTGGAGTTGGAAAAAGCCGGGTTTAGTCCTATCATTCTGGAATCTACTGCTGAAGTGGGAGGTAGGATGAAAACAGATGCACAGGATGGGTTTTTGATGGATCATGGTTTCCAAGTGTTGAATACGGCCTATCCTGAGGCGAAACGATATCTCGATTTCCAGGCATTGAATCTGAAGACTTTTGATCCGGGAGCGGTGATTTTTGACGGGAAAGACTCCTTCATAATCACGGACCCCATGCGGAATCCATTGAAGGTGGTCAGCATGGCTTTTTCCAAAGTGGGGACTTTTCTGGATAAAGTGAAAATGTTTACCCTCACCCAAGAGCTAAAAAAGAAATCCAATGAGGATATTTTTAATGCTCCTTCAGTTCCTACCCATCAATACCTGAAAAACTTCGGGTTTTCCGATCTGATTATTGACAACTTTTTCAAGCCTTTCTTCAGAGGAATCTTCCTCGAAAAGCACCTGAATACCTCTTCGCGAATGTTTGAGTTTGTCTTCAAAATGTTTGCTCTTGGCCATGCAGCGATTCCGGAGAAAGGAATGGGAGAAATCCCCAAAATGATCCGAAGACAGTTGAGCAAAACCCAGGTTTACTTCAACTCTCCGGTAAAAGAAATTCAGGGAAACCTCATTGAAATGGAAAATGGGGACAAACTCGAAGCAGACAGAATTATCATCGCTGTACAGCCTGATCGGGTGATGAAGCAGCTTCAGGGACAATTTGCTGCACCTAGAAAGGTCATCAATCTGTATTTTTCTCTGCAGAAATCATTCTTGGCCAGACCGATGATCGGATTGCTGACCGGTGATCGATTGGTAAATAATATTGTCTTTCTAGATGATGTGTCTAAAGCTTATTCCGAAAATGGACGCTCCCTGCTTTCCGTCACTGTTTTGGAAAACAAATTGGGTGAGAAAGAGCTGATCAAGGCTGTTCAGGATGAATTGGAAGAAATCTCCGGCATCAAGGGCGAGTATTTCAAATTTGTCAAAGCTTTCCCGATTTCCTATGCCTTGCCCCATGTGGATGACTTGAAATATTCGATTCCTTTTACTGAGTGCAAAATCACCGATCAAGTCTATTTGGCAGGTGACTATCTGCTCAATGCCTCTATCAATGCGGGAATGACTTCAGGCAGAATTGCTGCAGAAGCGGTAATTCATTCTTACACTCCAACTCATTAAGGATTGATTTTCCCAACAGGAGTTTCATCACACTTCACATCACCTGCCACGTATTGCATTCCATCCAGAATAAACTGGAGTAGCTGAGGGTTATCATAACTTTGAGCATTGTGAGAAGGGGAGGCGTACATGACTTTTCCTTTTCCCTCAGGTCTAATCCAAGCTACGTAAGTTTTTCCTTCTGTTTTCTCAGATCCTTTGCGCTGATTTTTGATTTCCGAATTGTTGAAATAAAGCAAGGGTGTGAAGTCACCTTCTTCGTAGGCGTTTTTGTAGAAATAGGGTTCGTCTACATGGTTGAATCCCTCAGGGGAAAAAGCTTGAACCAAGGGATGATTGGGGTTTTCCAACCGAACCTGAAAAGCTTGCTGTGGGGGATGATAGTCAAAGCTTCCTCCCAAAAGTCTACTGAATTCCATGGAGTTGTTGAGGATGGTGTTTCCCCCATGGAGAACCAGCAATCCTCCGCCTCCAGCTACGTACTTTCGGATATTTTCCTCCAGTTCCAGCGCTTTTTTCATGGTGGCAGCGGAATCACCATAAGATTGTATTTTCAACTCATCCCAAAAAAGATTGCGCTTATCAGGCTTTGAATTGGTATTGTTCAAAACGAGTACATCAAACTTTTTAAGATTTTTCAATTCCATGTATTCGATATCTCTGCTGCCGATTACCTCGAAAGCACCACTCCTTTCCCCGAGAATTTTAACTACCTCTTCGGTATGAGGTCTTACCCAGTGATTGAACCCGGTATGCAATGAAAAGACCAAAACCTTCTTCTTTTTGGTACCAGGAAAGCTGGGTTTTTCAGGAGCCAAATCACTGATTTTCTGCTTCCAATCCTCGTCCAAAGTGACTTCGGGAAGGCTCTGTGCAAAGGAAAACTGGAGCGAAAAAAAGAAAACGATTCCGTAGATAATGGCTCTGATCATGGGTTTATTGGATTAGTGGTTGGATGCTTTTTAGGAGATTTTAATAACTTCAAAATCACAAGCCCAATAACCTGAAATTTCTATGTCTTTCAAAAGAATTTTGACCTCTGCGTTCTTTTTTGCCCTTTTTTCTACGGGATCGTTTGCGCAGGAAGTCGAGCTAAAAGAGTCTGAAAAAGGGGTGGACTTTTACTTCGGTGGAAAGAAAGTCCTGACCTATCAGACAGTCAAGGAGCCTGTGCCTCAGGGAGTAAAAGAGGCCTTTAGCAAGTCGGGGTTTATTCATCCCATCAGCTCGCCCAGCGGTCAGGTACTCAGTCGCGTGCAGCCAAAAGATCACTACCACCACTATGGCATTTGGGGTCCATGGACACGGGCTACGATCCGTGGGAGAGAGGTGGATTTTTGGAATTTGGGGGATGAAAAGGGTAGGGTAGACTTTTCTCATATCCTTTCCAAAAAAGTAGCCGGTGGGGCTGCAGAGTTGAATGTGCGGCAAAATCATATCGATCTGAAGGCTCCCGAGTCTGAAAGATTGGCTATCGAGGAGGATTTGAGAATCAAATTGAAACCGGCTGACAAAGGCCGATATATGGTCGATTATACGACCACCATTTTCACCAAAATCCCCGGTGGAATCCTTTTGGATGATTATCGGTATGGAGGAGGAATTGGTTTCCGGGCCACCGAAGTTTGGGGAGATGACAACAGTACCATTTTGACTTCAGAGGGCCACGACCGCAAAACTGCTGATGGAACGGAAGCCAAGTGGATCATGGTCAAAGGAAAAACTGATTCTTCTGAAGGCCAAAGCGGGATTCTTTTTCTCAGTCACAATACCAACAAAGCCCATCCCGAACCTTTGCGGGTTTGGCCTGTCGGTCAATACAATGGAAAGGGAAATGTATTCATTGAGTTTTGTCCCATTCGACACGAATCCTGGGAACTCCAACCAGAAAAGCGCTACTCCCTGAAATACCGAATGATTGTATTTGACGGAGATCTTACTGCCGAAGAAGCCGAAGCCTATTGGAGGACATTTGTAAAATAAAACCAAGCAATAAATTACTATCGATATGGAAAGAAGAGATTTTATGAAAAAAACCGCTTTGGTAGGAGCTGCATTTGGCTTTCCCACCATCGTTCCGGCTTCAGTTTTTGGAAAAAATGCCCCAAGCAACAAAATCAATATCGGGCAGATCGGTTGCGGAAGAATCGCCCGGGATCATGATTTGCCAGGCACATGGAGACATGATGTAGCCCGAATCGTGGCCGTGTCAGACGTGGACAGTAAGCGAATGGCTGATGGGAAAAAGTTGGTCGAAGATTACTACACCAAAAAGCTGGGCGAAAAGTACATGGACGTGAAGCAGTATGGGGATTACCGGGAAATGCTGCTTAATAAAGACATCGATGCAGTAATCATTTCTACTCCGGACCATTGGCATTCTCAGCCTGCCATGGAAGCGGCTTTGGCAGGAAAACACATCTATGTCCAGAAGCCCACCTCTCTGACCATAAAAGAAGGTCGGCAATTGGTAGAAGTAGTCAATAAAACCGGGGTAGTGCTTCAGCTGGGTACACAACAGCGTTCCAGCGAGCAGTTTAGAATTGCGGCAGAACTGGTTAGAAATGGCCGAATCGGAAAACTTCACACCGTTCGGATCGGTCTTCCCGGAGATCCTGCCGGCCCGGATGCTCCGCCTATGCCAGTTCCCTCTAACTTGAATTTTGACATGTGGCTCGGCTCTACTCCAGAAATCCCTTATTCAGAAATTGGGGTGCATCCACAAAACGATTACAGCCGTCCGGGTTGGTTGAGGCATGAGAATTACGGAGCGGGCATGATTACCGGCTGGGGTCAGCATCATTTTGACTCAGCTGCATGGGGAATGGATACCGAACTGACTGGGCCGAGATACATTGAAGCCGTAGCGGAATTTCCCAGAGCTGGTTTTTGGAATGTGCATGGAGACTTTATGGTCAAGGCTGAATACGATAATGGCATCGTGATGCTGACTTCGGGAGGCTATCCCAATGGTATCCGATATGAAGGTACAGAAGGATGGATTTGGGTTTCCCGAGGTAATTATCAGGCTTCCTCTTCTGATCCCGTGGCCCAAAACAACAATGCCAAAGCACTGGATGCTTCTGATCCTAAAATTCTCACTTCTCAGATTGGGGAAAATGAAATTCGCCTTACCCGAAGTGATGAGCATCACGGCAACTGGCTGGATGCTATTCAGGGAAAAACCGAATTGCTTTCTCCTGTAGAGATTGGACATCGGGCTTGTTCAGTATGTTTGATTAGCCATATCGCGATGAAAATGGGAAGAAAATTAGCTTGGGATCCAGTGAAAGAGGAATTTATCAATGATCCGGAGGCCAACTCACATCTCAGCAGACCACAGCGAAGACCATGGGGTACGGATTATGTGAAAGTCTGAAGTTTGAATTTACAAAGCTGAAGAAATAAGTCATCAAACCTTCGTTCAACACACTAAAAGCATGAAATGAGGAGGTTTTCCCAACTCACAGAAAAATGGAAATGAATCTTAAAAACTATACTTTAGGGGCCTTTATGGCCCTTTTGTTCGCTGCTTGTAGCCCGAATGAATCTGAAAGCAACATGAGTGAATCCACTTCCCAAAATGTAACCATCATGACTTTGGATCCCGGTCATTTTCATGCCGGATTGATCCATAAGACCATGTATCCCCAAGTGGATTCCACGGTTTACATTTTTGCTCCTGCCGGAAATGAATTGAAAGATCATCTGAGTCGATTGGAATCTTACAATACCCGAGCCGAAAATCCCACCGCTTGGAACCTGGAAATCTATTCCGGAGAGGATTACCTCAAAAAGATGATTTCCCAAAAGCCGGGAAATGTAATGATGGTCGCAGGAAAGAATGATAAAAAGATAGACTACATCCTTGAAGCGGTCCAAAATGGGATTCATGTTTATGCGGACAAACCTTTGGTCATCAATCGGGACGGGTTTGAAAAGTTGAAACAGGCTTTTGCGATAGCGAAAGAAAAGAATTTGCTGGTCTACGATATCATGACTGAGCGGTTTGAGATCACAACCCTGCTCCAAAAGGAGCTTTCTCAAATCCCTGAAGTTTTTGGAGAATTGGAAAAAGGAAGCCCGGATAATCCTGCCATTACCAAGGAGTCGGTGCATCACTTTTTCAAATATGTTTCTGGTGTTCCTTTGGTGAGACCTGACTGGTTCTTTGATGTGGAAATCGAGGGAGAGGGGATTGTAGATGTGACCACCCATTTGGTGGATCTGATTCAATGGGAAGCTTTCCCGGATCAAATATTGGATACAACTGATGTGTCCATGCTTTCAGCCAGAAGATGGGCCACTGTTTTGAGTTTGGAACAGTTTAATCAAGTAACCGGAAAGAGCGAGTTCCTTGATTTTCTCCAAAAAGACGTAAAAAATGGAGCCTTGGAGGTCTATTCCAATGGAGAGATGAATTATACCCTGAAGGGAATCCATGCCAAAGTCAGTGTGATCTGGAATTTTCAGGCACCTGAAGGAGCGGGAGATACGCACTACAGCATGATGCGAGGAACAAAAGCCAACTTGGTCATCCGACAGGGAAAAGAGCAAAATTACCGTCCTGAGCTGTATGTAGAGCTTCTGGGAGAAAATCAGCAGGCCTTGGAAGAGGCGGTCAAAAATACCCTTCAAAGTACCTATCCAAAAATTGATTTGGAGCAGACCCAAACAGGAGAATACCGGGTAATAATCCCGGACGTATATCACAATGGTCATGAGGCCCATTTTGCTCAAGTCACCGAGCGGTTTTTGGACTACTACCAAAGCGGAAACATGCCAATCTGGGAGGTGCCAAATATGATCACCAAGTATCACACGACTACTTTGGCCAGAGAATTTGCTCAAAAATAATAGTCGGGTAAAGTGAACAGACTGGAATTGAATTAGTTTTATTTTCAATTCCAGTTTTTTTATGTCTACACCAGATTCCACCACTTCTTCACCTTTGACTGTAGCTATAGCCGGTGCAGGTGGCTACATAGGGAGTTGGTTTATCGAGAACTTCAAATCCAAGTATAAAATCATCGGGCTCAGCCGCCGAAAGGTCAAATCCAATCCCTATCCTGAAGTGGAATGGAGGCAGGTAGAGTTGTATTCTATCTCCTCCACAGTAGAAGCTCTGAAGGGTGTGGATGTGGCGATTTATCTGGTTCATTCCATGAATGCCTCGACCCGATTGAATCAGGGGAGTTTTGAGGACACGGATTTGCTTTTAGCGGATAATTTCAGTCGGGCAGCTGAATTGAACGGCATCAGTCAGATTATTTACTTGGGAGGCTTAATACCCGATGAACCGGAAGAAAAACTCTCAAGACACCTGAAAAGCCGTCTTGAGGTAGAGAAAACCCTGGGCTCCCGGAAATCCAAAGTAACAGCCTTACGTGCTTCGATCATCGTAGGTCCGGGTGGGTCGAGTTTTGATATGATCAAAAACCTGGTCAGAAAACTCCCCGTTTTGATGTGTCCTCAATGGACGGAATCCCTGACTCAGCCTATTTCACTTCGGGACACTTTGGATATCATCGACACCTGTATAGGAAACCCCTCAGTCTATGACAAAGTAATCGAAATCGGAAGTGATGAGGTCATGTCCTACAGAAGCATGCTGGAGAAAACTGCCGAATCCATGGGGAAGAAGCGGCTGGTTTTTTCTATCCCGGTTTTTTCTTTGGGACTTAGCAAATTTTGGGTGGGTCTTTTTGGAGAAAGCCCTCCTCAATTGGTTTCGCCCTTGGTAGAAAGTCTGAGACACACCTTGGTGATTTCGGATCGGTTGTCTTTTAAGGAAAAGAAAATCGATTATCTCACTTACGAAGAATCTGTCAAAATTGCTTTGACAACTGAAGCATCTCCCAAATTGCCTGATTTTTATAAAAAGAAAGGTGTAAAAAATACCGTTCGCTCCATTCAGCGAATCCCAAACAAGAGTCGGAATTCAGCACTTTGGGTCGCCAATAGATACTATTTGTGGCTGCCTAAGTTTTTCCGCTTTTTGATCAATGGTAAAGTGTCCAATCAGGGTGAGATCGGGTTTCACTTGCTTTGGGGGAAAAAGCCCATGCTACAATTAACCCTGATTCCGGACCGCAGCGACGAGCAGAGACAGCTTTTTTACATCACGGGTGGCTGGCTGGTCAAGCGTTTTGATTACGGATGGATGGAGTTTAGAGAAGTTTTGGACAGCCGGTATATCGTTTCTGCCATTCATGAATTTGTTCCCCGCCTTCCATGGATTATTTACATCAATACGCAGGCGAAATTGCATCTTTGGGTGATGAATAGCTTTAAGCGCTACTTGGAAAAAAAATCCGAATGAAAATCCATATTCTGGACCCTTTACTTTCCTACCAACGTAAATAAACCTAATTTCTGAATCCATAAATTAACCTTTATAGGTCTTTTCGACAGAGTAATAAATCAAACAAAACAGATGAAAACCCTTTCTTTTAAAAACGGAGATAAAATACCTGCACTCGGCTTAGGCACTTGGAAAAGCAAACCGGGTGAAGTACGAAAAGCAGTCTATTGGGCAATAGAAGCTGGGTATAGGCACATTGACTGTGCGGCTATTTACCAAAATGAAAAAGAAGTCGGTCAGGGAATCTCCGATGCCTTGTCAGATGGATTGGTAAAAAGAAGCGAGCTTTTTGTTACTTCCAAGCTTTGGAATGATTGCCATAGGCATGAGGATGTGAAGCCGGCATTGGAAAAGTCCTTGGAAAATCTCCGATTGGATTACCTGGACTTATACCTCGTACACTGGCCTGTTTCGTTCAAGCATGGGGTCACTTTCGCCACGCACCGAGAAGAATTCTATACTTATCAGGATGTGCCGCTAACTCAAACCTGGGAAGCCATGCAGGAGCAAAAAGCCTCCGGGCTGGCAAAGCATATCGGAGTTTCTAATTTCAACCAAACCAAACTGCGCGAGATTCTTGCCATGAAAGGTGAAGCCCCCGAAATGAATCAGGTAGAGATGCACCCTTTTCTTCCCCAGCTACCTCTTGTGAATTTCTGTAAGGAAAATTCCATCCTCCTGACCGCTTACTCACCTTTAGGTTCACCGGATTCACGGGCAGAGCGTCACAAAAATGATCCCGTTCTCCTTTCCAATCCCATGGTAGCCGAAATTGCCAAAAAATACGGAGTCAATGCTGGAGTAATCCTCATTGCCTGGTCCATGCATAGAGATATCGCAGTCATCCCAAAGTCAGTAAATAGGGATAGGATATTCTCAAATTTTGAAGCTTCCAAGATTCAGCTTCGTGATGAGGACATGCTGGAGCTGCGGGATTTGGGTATTTCCCATCGCTTTATCGATGGCAGCTTTTTCACGGGGGCTCACAGCCCATACAAGCAAAGTGATCTTTGGGATTAAAAAAAGAAAACCCGGACTGATTCAGAAAAGTCCGGGTTTTTTATGCTAGTCCTCGATTTCCAAGGCTTCGAGGATGTCTGCCATTTGATCAAAGTCCCTCAATCCCGCTTTGATTTCCGTTCCTCCATTCAGTGAAATTCCATAAATGGGCATGTCTTCTACAATCTCCACTACATCATCCGCATGGAAGCCATCTGCCAAAATCACCGGAAACTTTTCAGCGAGAACGCGGATTTCTTCTTCCTTTTCTTTGGCTGCATCAATCTTCGACAAGTGGAGGTAGAGGGCTTTTGAACCTAATTTTTCTTCCAATTCCAAGTCCAGATGATTGATTTCATCCAGATGGCATTTGTAGATTAAAGAAAGTCCGAGGTCCGATAAGGGAATTAGCTCATCCAATCGATCATGTTCCACCCAAGTCAATCCCGAATATTTGGCCAGTTGATTTCTGATTTCTTCATCTGAGATACCAGAGATTTCTCCTACAAATTCTACTCCGGAGAGCCAGCCTGTTATTTCCTCAAATTCCTCAGGGCTGACAAAGTTGGGATTCTCCGGATTAATGCAAAATCCCAGTAGGTTTACAGTCATACCTGCACAATATCTTGCATCGGTGAGATTGGTGATTTGATTGATTTTTACAAAAGTCTTTAAAGCCATTTTTGAATTGGATTGAAGGGCTAAATTACTCCACAATATTTCCCCAAGAAAGAAATCTATTCAGAAGTAAAACTGCGAATTCTAAAAATCAGGAAACAAAATCTGTTATTTTTACTTCTCTGATTAGTTATGCGGAAGATTTATCTGTTTTTTTTTATTTCTCTGGCTGGCTTGATTTCCTCATGCGAGGAGGAGGTTGAGACCCCATCTTTTGATCCGCAATTTGAATTTCAGCCTTTGGAAATCGGTCGATTTTGGATTTATGAAGTTGATCAGACCATCCATTTTGGAGAAAATGATTCGGAAAACTTTCTCTTTTTTTTGAGAGACAGAATCAGGACTTCCTATTTCAATGCAGAAGGCAACCTGGTTTTTGTGGTGGAAAGAAGCCGGTCTGAAGATCAGGTAATTTGGGCCAAAGACTTGGAGTATACCCTCCTGATTAGGGATTTGTCCTTGCTGAGAACCATCAATAACCAAACCCTAGTCACCCTCAACTTTCCGCCTGAAGTAGGAAGAATCTGGAACGGACTGGCTTATCAGGCAGAGGGAATGGATGATTTCGAAATAGAGATTTTGGAAGGGGACTTGGTTCGTGTCAAGCAGGAAGAGTCTGATGATGAAGTGACATTCCGAGACATTCGCTATGAAGTATTTCAAAAAGGGGTGGGATTGGTAGAAAAATATGCAGAAGTGGTAACTTATTGCTCTAGAAATGACTGTTTGGGTCAGCAATTGATTAACGGAGGAGAGAAAATTCACCTGAGATTGAGTGATTATGGGAAAAATTAGACTGATTTTGTTGCCCTTGGCTTTTTTGGCTTTTATATCTTTTTCGGAAGCCCAAAATCGTTATGCCGTGTATTTTAAATACAAGCCTCAATCTGGATTCACCTTATCCAACCCCGGTGAATATCTGAGCCCCAAAGCACTTCAAAGAAGACAGCGAGAAGGTATTTCTGCTGATAGTTTGGATTTGCCCGTGGCAAAAAAATATGAGGAGGAAGTTGCAAATAAAGCTTCTTACCTGCTCTATAGCAGCAAATGGCTCAATGCCTCCGTGGTCATAGCAGATGAGACTCAAGTTAAATCCATTAACGAACTGCCTTTCGTCGAAAAAGTAGAATTGGTAGCCAGAGGGTTCACGCCACCTCCATCAGGAAGGCTAAAGAACTATCTGCGGGTAACTGCGAGTAGCTCGGTCAATTGTGAAGTGCCAAAGCTAAATGCCCGAATTACCGAAGTAGAGCAAAATCAATCCTACCAGTTTCAAAATGAAGTCATCGGTATCGATGTGATGCACGAGGAAGGATTTACGGGAAAAGGGATCACCATAGCTGTATTTGATGCAGGATTCCCCGGGGTAAATCAAGCCAATGGTTTCCAAGGACTGATTGCCAATGGACAGATTGTCGGGCAAAAAGATTTTATCCGACCTTGGAATCCATCGGTTTTCACAGATCATCCTCATGGTACCAATGTGCTTTCCCTGATAGGGGCGAATGAGCCGGGTGTTTTGGTTTCTGGGGCTTATGAGTCAGAGTTTGTTTTAGTCATCACTGAAGAAGTAGCCACAGAATATAGAATTGAAGAAATAAATTGGGTAAGAGGCGCCGAATATGCCGATAGTCTAGGAGTAGATATCATCAGTAGTTCTGTAGGCTATTGGGATTTTGATGATCCTTCTATGAATTATACCCTTGCTGATTTAGACGGAAAAACAGCTACGATTACCAAAGGGGCTTCTATTGCAGCTGATAGAGGGATTTTGGTGGTAAATAGTGTCGGTAACTATGGCTCAAGAGGAACTTCCTCCTTGGTGGCACCTGCCGATGCTGATGGAATATTGGCAATTGGTTCAGTTAACTCGAATCTGTCCGTTTCAGGCTTTAGTTCCCGTGGACCAACGGGAGATGGAAGGTTAAAACCTGATTTGGTGGCTTACGGAGAAAGCCCCATTCTTTTAAGAGCAAATGGCACATCGGGTGCGGCAAGTGGCACTTCCTTTTCAGCTCCTCAAGTGACCGCTTTGGCTGCCGGGCTTTGGCAAGCAAGACCAGAATGGAAAAAGGATGAATTGATCCAAAGGCTATTGGAAAGTGCCAGCAATTTTGAAACCCCCGATAATAATCTGGGATATGGAATCCCAAGTTTTTATCAGGCCTATTTCGGAGAGGTTCTTTCAGCAGAAGTTGAAGAAGAGGTATTATGGAAGGTATTCCCTAATCCACTGTCCGGCGAGGAATTGATGATTTATTTTGGCAACGGCTTGGAAAGTCAATTTGAATTGATTGATCTCACAGGAAAAGTTTTGATTCAATCCAAGCTGATTCGCTCAGATATCAAGTCTCCATTTATTGTACAGCTTTCAGGAGTGAAGCCCGGACTATACCTCGTTCAGATGTCTGATGGTCTTCAATTCAAACAGACCAAGCTCCTCAAACAATAATTTCTTTTAAGTAATCTTACAGTCAATTTGTCTATGAAACCTCTTATTGCTCCATCGATTCTTGCATCTGACTTTGCCAATTTGCAGAAGGAGGTGGAGATGTTGAACCAATCAGAGGCGGACTATATCCATGTGGATATCATGGATGGGGTTTTTGTGCCAAATATTTCATTTGGAATTCCAGTCACTGAAGCCATACACAAGCATGCGAAAAAGCCTATGGACGTTCATTTGATGATCGTTCGTCCGGAAAATTATTTGGAAGCCTTTCGCAAAGCAGGGGCAGAGATCCTGACAGTCCATTTGGAAGCTTGTCCTCATTTGCACAGAACCTTGCAAGCGATAAAGCAAATGGGAGCCAAAGCAGGAGTTGCCATCAATCCTCATACTTCTGTTACCCTTCTTGCAGAAATTATTGAAGAGGTTGATTTGGTATGTGTGATGTCGGTAAACCCGGGTTTTGGAGGTCAAAAATTCATAGAAAACACCTATTCAAAAGTATCCAGATTAAAGGATCTAATAATTTCTAAAAATTCAAAAACCCTTATTGAAGTAGATGGAGGGGTGAATTTGACCAATGCACCTTTACTTTTTCAGGCAGGAGCAGATGTATTGGTAGCGGGAAGTTTTGTGTTTAATTCTGCAGATCCGATACAGATCATTTCTCAATTGAAAGAATCAGTTTGAGGCAGAAACCGCTTATCATAAAAATTCTTAAAAAGCGGAATTTGAACTTGTAATTCCTTTCGGAGGTTGGTTTATTGTTAGTTGTATTAATTTAAACCAAGATAGTTATGAGAAAAATTTGGATGTTTTTAGCTCTTTTTATGGGGTATAGTTTGTTTAGTGTAGCTCAGGAGGCAGAAGAAGTAACAGATGAAGATTTGGCAAAATTTGCTAAAGTCGAGGTAATGACATCTCAGTATGTAGAGGATAAAACAGAGGAGCTGAAAAACATGATTATCAATAATGAGGTAATCGATGGAGGAGCAAGATACAATGAAATCAAAGCTGCTTGGGGTGATGCTGCCAAGGAAGCTGAAATTGAATTGACGGACGAAGAAAGAGCTGCCTATAAAGCCATCAAGGATTTTCAGGATTCCCTTCAGCAATCTGTGGTTGACTACAAGACAGAATTGATCAAAGATGATGAAGTTCTTGGGGTATCGATCTACAATAAAGTAAACGGTGCTATCAAAGAAGACCCAGCATTAAAAGAGAAGCTGGATCAAATGATTGAAGAAATGAAGACTAAAGGTTATTCTTAATCCCTTCAGCTACCAAGAATGGCAATAAATTTGAAGAAGTCTCTAAAAAAAAAGAGACTTCTTTTTTTATAGGTTTATGCAATGCGGCGTTATTAGAAAATCATGTTCCCATCCAAACTCCCTTTCTTTCTTGTTTTCCTGATATTCATCAGCGGTTCTGCCATGGCCCAGGATGAAGACATTTTTGGAATCAGTACCAAAGCAAAGAATCCCAAAAGTGAATCCGGGGTAGGCAATGCTTTCAGAAATGTGATCGAGCAGTTTGCTTTTGAATTTTCTACAGGAGCGGCTTATCATCAGACAGGGATGAGCTTTTACTCAGAAAATCCGAGCCTTTATCCTTTGACCCAGTTTCAAAATTTTGATAATCCACTGGACATCAGTCCGGAAAGCCCTTTGGAAATGAGTTCCAATGATTGGATTTTCCCATTGGTAAATGGAGGGGTGAGAATTAATCTTTTTAACCTCCTTACCATCGGTGGAGGATATGGGATGGAGTGGGGTAATTTATCTCCTATGAGGGGTGGAGACTTTGAGTTTCCTTTTGAAGGAGCTACGTATCAGATTTCCAAAACCTATGGCACAGTCGGTTTAGTACTCTACGATGCCAAAAGAAGACAAGGCTTTTTGAAAATGAGATATAGAAAATACAGCTCAAACAATTTGTACATGCAGTCTGAGTTGAGGCAAAGAGCCCGTCAGATTTATCCTTGGCGGTTTATTTTGGAGGGGGAATTTGGCCAACTTAAATTAAAAAATGCCTATGATCCTGCTCTAGACCTGCCCAATCAACCCTACGAACCTAGATTGGCGGTGTCCGAAGATCCCTATTTCGGAGTAGGATTGAGGGTAGAGCGAGATTTTTCTGAATATACCAAGCTATTTATAAAAGGGGGAGGAGAGTTTCGATCCTTTACTTATGCTTCTTCTGATTTTTCCGAATTTCAGGAAATCAACCAGTCTGTTTATTCGATGCAATTGGGTTTGGCTATACGAATCCCTGGAACTAAGCGATGCAAAGTGCAGGGATGCGGAGTGGTGATGAAGCACATGCATGATGGAATCGAATATAGAGGAAGCTCAATTTTCAATCTTCAAAATCGAAAAGTTGGTCAATGGTATTGACGGAATAATATCCGTTTTACTTTGAATCCGAGGTTTCAAAAGCCTTCTCTTTTTGCTATCTTGCGGCTTAATTTGACCCGCGAAAAAGCAATTTATGGCCCAAGGAGAAAACGAGAACATCATCCCGATTAATATTGAAGAGGAAATGCGTGGTGCCTACATCGATTATTCGATGTCGGTTATTGTTTCAAGAGCGCTTCCTGATGTCCGTGACGGACTCAAACCAGTTCACCGAAGAATTCTATTCGGAATGCAGGAACTGGGAGTTTTACACAACAAGCCTTATAAAAAATCTGCCAGAATCGTAGGGGAAGTACTGGGTAAGTACCATCCCCATGGTGACTCTGCTGTCTATGACACCATGGTCAGAATGGCCCAAGAGTGGTCACTCAGATATCCTATGGTCGATGGACAAGGTAACTTTGGGTCTATTGATGGAGATAATCCAGCTGCGATGCGATATACCGAAGCAAGGCTGAGAAGAATTGCTGAGGAAATGCTGGTGGATATCAACAAAGAAACTGTTGATTTTCAGTTCAATTTTGACGATTCACTCAAGGAACCAACCGTTCTTCCTGCCAAAGTCCCTGCTTTGCTACTCAATGGTGCATCGGGAATTGCCGTAGGTATGGCGACAAATATGGCCCCTCACAATTTGGGTGAAGTGATCGACGGCATCGTTGCCTACATCGATAATCGTGATATTACTGTATCCGAATTGATGCAGCATGTAACTGCACCAGATTTCCCAACAGGAGGAATTATCTATGGTTACAATGGGGTAAAAGCTGCTTTTGAAACCGGCAGAGGCCGAATAGTAGTAAGAGGAAAAGCCAACATCGAAACCAAGGATGGAGGTAACCGGGAGATGATTGTAATCACCGAGATTCCTTACATGGTCAACAAGGCCAACATGGTCGAGAAAACCGCTCAACTCATCAATGAGAAGAAAATTGATGGGATTTCGGCGATTAGGGATGAGTCCGATCGATCAGGGATGCGGATTGTCTATGAACTCAAAAGGGATGCTGTGCCTAGCGTAGTATTGAATAATCTTTACAAGCAAACTCAGCTACAGACCTCATTCTCAGTCAATAATGTCGCCTTGGTAAAAGGCAGACCACAAACCCTGAACTTGAAGGACTTGATCTCACACTATGTCAGTCACAGACACGAGGTGGTGGTCAGAAGGACGGAATACGAACTCAAAGAAGCAGAAAAGAGAGCTCATATTCTTCAAGGATATTTGATTGCTTTGGATCATTTGGATGAAGTGATTGCCTTAATCAGAAACTCTGCAGATCCCGAGACAGCCAGAAATGGCTTGATGGAACGCTTTGAATTAAGTGAAATTCAAGCTCGTGCTATTTTGGATATGCGATTGCAGCGTCTCACTGGAATGGAGCGCGAAAAAATCGTTCAGGAGTACAAGGAAATCATGGCTTTGATCGAGGAATTGAAAGAGATTCTTGCAAACGAGGACAAGCGAATGGAGATCATCAAAACCGAGCTTTTGGAAATGAGAGGTCGCTATGCTGATGATCGACGAACTGAAATTGAGCACAATGCGGAAGATTTCAGCTACGAGGACATGATTCCAAATGAAGAGGTAGTAATCACAGTTTCCCATCAGGGATATGTGAAACGAACAGCCCTTACTGAGTACAGGACCCAAGGTCGAGGTGGAGTCGGGTCGAGAGGTGTGAGCACCAAGGATGATGACTGGACAGAGTACCTCTTCACTGCTTCCACTCACAATTATCTGTTGATATTTACTGACAAGGGTAAATTATTCTGGCTCAAAACCTATGCTATTCCGGAAGGATCCAAAACTTCCAAAGGAAGGCCTATTCAAAACCTGATCAATATTGAATCAGGAGATAAAATCCGAGCTATTATTCAGGTAGATGATTTGAATGATCAGGATTACATCAACAATCACTTCCTCGTGATGGTAACCAAGCAGGGAATCATCAAAAAAACTACTTTGGAGCAATATTCCCGACCAAGATCCAACGGAATTATCGCCCTAAACATCCGGGAAGATGATCAATTGGTCAATGTGGATATGACTAATGGAGATCAGCATATCGTTATTGCTGCCAAGTCCGGTAGAGCAATTCACTTCCATGAATCAGCGGTAAGGCCAATGGGAAGAACCGCCACTGGTGTAAAAGCGATCACGTTAAATGATGCAAATGATTTTGTCATTGGCATGGTTTGTGCCTCCGAAGAAAATGCCACTCTGCTCGTTGTCTCCGAAAAAGGCTATGGAAAAAGATCCATGCTTGAAGAATACAGAATCACCAATCGTGGAGGAAAAGGAGTGAAAGCAATGAATGTGACTGAGAAAACAGGTGCACTTGTTGCAATCAAAGAAGTGGTAGATTCAGACGATCTCATGATCATCAATAAGTCGGGAATTATCATCCGTATCTCGATGGAGCAATTGAGAATCATGGGAAGAGCAACCCAGGGAGTTAGGCTTATCAAGGTAGGAGAAGGGGATGAAATTTCATCCGTGGAAAAAATCTCCAAAGAGGAAGATGAAAATGAAGAATCTTCCGATCTTGCGAACGAATCTTCCGAATCCAACGAAGAAATAACCGAATAATCAAACAAAAGAAAACAATACGAATGAAAAAGCTAATTTTCTCTTTAGCACTTGCAGCTTCTACCACTTTTGTTTTTGGACAAAAGAAAATGGTCAGAGAAGCTGAAAAAGGTTTCAAATCAGGAAACTTCACTGAAGCTCTGACGGCAATTGATGCGGCTATCGCTAACCCTGAGACTAGCGGTGATCCTGCTACTTATCTTGTTAAGGCTCAAATCCAAACCAAAATGTTTGGCGCTGACTCTTCCAATACCATGAATACGGTAGAAATCGGTAATGCAGCATTTGATACATTCATGAAAGCTTTTGACATGGCTGGAAATGATAAAGACACAGATGCTGGTAAGGATATTTATGCAGAAGAATTGCCGGGTATCCCTGACAATCTTCGTCCTTATTCAGTCAATACTCTGAAGAACGTAGCCTTCGATAAGGCTTTGGAGCGGTATGAAAATGAAGACGTGGAAATGGCTTATGAATTCTTCAATCTTGCTGGAAAAGTAGACGAAACAGACTCTACTATTCATTACAATGCAGGTTTCATCGCTAATGATCTTGGTCGATTTGAAGATGCAAAAAGACACTTTGGATACCTACTTGAGCTTCCAGAGTACAACAAAATCAACGCTTACTATTTTATGGTTCAGATCCTGAGTTCCGAGGACAAGGACCCTGAAGGTGCATATGCATTAGTAGAAAAAGCGAGACAGGAGTATCCTGATGACAAGGTATTGGCTGAGTATGAAATCCAGTTGCTTTTGCAATTGAACAAAATGGATCAGGCCATGTCTCAAATCAAAGACGCTTTGGCAAACGACCCAAATAATGCGGGTTTATGGTTGAGATCCGGTTATTTGAAAGAGCAAGCTGGAGATCTAGACGGTGGATTGGCTGATTACAAGAAAGCTACTGAAGTAGATCCTGAATTCTATCAAGGTAATTACTACGCTGGTGCTTTGCTTTTGGAGATGTCTACTAAAATGCTCAATGAATTGAACAACTTGTCTGATGCTGAATGGGAAAAGCAATCTCCTATCGTAGGCGCTAAAGCAGACGAAAACTACAAAGAAGCAGCTAAGTACTTCGAGAAAGCGTCTCAAATACAACCTGATAACAATGATGTATTGATCATCCTATATCAAGTATATACTCGTTTAAAGAATACATCTGAAGCTGAGAAAATCAATCAAAAATTGACCGAAAGATTAGGTCCTAACTGGATGGATAATTAATAATTCTCTTTACTGAGACAAGTAAAAAGGGGCTGTTTCTATTCTTTAGACAGCCTTTTTTCTATTCCTATATTTTTACAAGAAGTGTATTTGAAAAATTTGCCTAACCTTGACCTTCAGTATTTTCTTTAGATTTAGTTTATTTGGATCGGATTTCATTCGCTGATAATGAGAAAAGCCAGCATTTTACTTTCTTTAGTGCTTTTGTTTTTTGTAAGCAATTCCATCGCTCAGGTAAAAAATCAAAGGTTTTTCAATGTTTCCTATGAGTCTGGTCCCATGCTGAGTAATGGGACAGAGTGGGGGGATAACATCAAGGATTTGGTCAATTATAAGGCGATTGACCTTCAACTGGGCTGGAGGAGTTTATCGAATTCCAAATATGATTACCTCTATAGGTATCCAGTTTTTGGTTTCGGGTTTAATTCCGCATTGACATACACCAGAGAGATAGGTCGGCCAATGGCTTTTTATGGCTGGGTTGACATTCCATTTTCTTTGCAGAGACCAAACAGAAATTTGAGCTTTGGCTATTTTTCACAAATGGGAATTGGATTTAATCTGACTCCCTACGACCCTGATTCTAACCCTGATAATCAATATATCGGATCCAATATCAATGCCTATGTTCATCTGGGTTTTTATGGAAAGTATCAAATCACTGAGCGTGTAGGACTTCGAGCTGGCTTTGGTTTGAAGCATTATTCAAATGGGGCTACTAAACGGCCCAATGCAGGTATTAATCTTTTTCCCTTAAACCTCGCCATGAATATTCGTCTGGGAGAACTCACAACTATCCCTGATCAAAAACCCGAAATTCCTGAAAAAGAACTTAAATCTTTTGTGAACCTTGCCCTGTACACCGGCATGAGAAATTATGAAATAGGTGATCCTGCTTATTTCAGAGGCGGCCTGGGAATAAATTATTTGATCGAGCCTTCCTATAAATATCGATTGGGCCTGGGCTTGGATTTGTTTTGGGCCCAAGGAATGGAATTGAGATTTCCGGGAGAAAACTTTTCTTTCAAAGACCAAACCTCTCTGGCAGTGGTAGGCTCATGGGAGTGGCAGCTAACCTCTCGCTTGTTCGTTCCAATAGGATTGGGAGTGTATTTGTACAGAAATGAAATCAATCAGGAATTCACTTGGTATTATGAAAGAATTGGAGTTCGATATCGATTTGGTGACGCTCTTTCTGCAGGAATGTCCATCAAAGCCCATCGGGCGAAAGCTGATTTTTTTGAATTTACACTTGGATATACAATCCCAAGAAAGTAATCGCATCTCTGCATCCAATCTTTTCCATTAATAAAAAAAAGATTTCTTTTCGATCCTACTTGGGATAGCTTTCGGTGTATATTCAGCCAACTATGCTCAAACCCAAAAATTGCCTATTATCCACGATTGTGATTCTGTTTGCATGGCTTAGCAACGGTTTTGCTCAATCACTTCCTTCCTCTCAAATCTACCATCAACTGCTTCAACTCAAGGAAACCAAACGTGTCCTGTACGTAGCAGCTCATCCCGATGATGAAAATACAAGGCTGATCGCCTATTTAGCCAATGGAGAACATGCGGAAGTGGCCTATCTCAGTTTGACCCGTGGGGACGGAGGCCAGAATTTGATTGGTAAGGAGCTAGGCATAGAATTGGGTCAAATTCGTACTCAGGAACTCCTCAAAGCTCGCGCTACAGATGGTGGAAGACAATACTTCACCAGAGCCATGGATTTTGGGTTCAGTAAAAATCCCACTGAAACGCTCCAGAATTGGGATAAGGAAAAAGTCTTGGCAGATGTAGTATGGGCAATCCGAAAGTTTCAGCCTGATATTATTATAACAAGGTTCAATACCATTCCTGGGGTGACTCACGGGCATCACACGACTTCAGCGATTTTGGCAGGAGAGGCTTTTGACCTTGCAGGAAAGGAAGATGCTTTTCCCGAACAATTAAAATATGTCTCCGTGTGGTCTCCCAAGCGGATATTTTTCAATGCCTATAATTTTCGGGGCGAATTTGAGCCGGAAGAAGGGAAAAAGTACCATGCTTTTGAAGTTGGAGGGTTTGATCCGCTTCTTGGAAAAACCTATCATCAGATCGCTGCCGATAGCCGTACCATGCATAAATCTCAGGGTTTTGGCTCCACAGCAGGTAGCGGTAGAGCCAGAGATTTTATCGAGCAAGTTGGAGGGGAGTCCTATGTTGATTCTCCCTTTGAAGGTGTAATCGATCGATGGGAAAGTATTTCCGGTGGTAAAGAGGTGAAAAACAAAATTGAAGCCCTAATTGAAAATTTCAATTTTATCCAGCCGGATCAAAATGTACCTGATTTGCTTGATTTGAGAAAATTGATCCTTGAATTGCAATCTCAGGAGACTTGGGTCATGGAGAAAATTGAAAAATTTGATCAGACGATTTTTAAAGCATTGGGATTGGAATACGAGTACATTACCCGAAAGGAAATTGGTTTTCCGGGAGAAAGTATTTCTACAGAGTTGATTTTGAACAACCCTTCTTCTCTGGAAATAAAAGATGTTGACTTTCAAGTTTCGGACACCTATTATGTCGGCAAAAACTCCAAAGAAAATGAAACGGTCCAGCTTCCTATTGAATTAAAAATTCCTGAGGAAATTTCGTATTCTCAGCCGTACTGGTTGAAGGAGCCATTAGATGGAGCCTTATTTTCAGTTTCCAATCAAAAAAATATCGGAGTTCCATTTTCCACTCAAATAATCGGAGGCGACCTTTCTTTTACGATCAGTGATCAAAAGTTTAAGGTTCCTGTTCAGTTGTTTTACAAATTCAATGACCAGGTGGATGGAGAAGTTAAGCAGCCATTTGTTATTGTGCCGGAAGTCGACCTTAGTGTTTCTAAAGAAAATGTCTTTTTGATTTCTGGTGCTGAGCCAACCGTTACGGTTACGGTTAATTTCAGAGATCAATTCTTGGAAGGGAATCTGGATTTTGAAGGAATAGACCCATCCCAATTTCGGATTTTGAGTATTGAGGATGTTGCTTTTCAAAAAAAGCGAATCTACCAAGTGGCTTTTTTACCCAATGGAAATGGAAAGAAGGTAGTCACAGCACGATTTACTACATCTAGGGGAAAGACCTACAATCAGATTACCAAAACAATCTCATACAAGCACATTCCTAATCTGACCTATTTTGTGCCGGCTTCCATTAATTTGATTCAAGCCGACTGGAAAGTCTCATCTGGAAAAATCGGATATATTCCCGGTGCAGGAGATGACGTGCCGGGAGTGCTTTCTGCATTGGGATACCAAGTGATCATGATTGGTCCCGGAGATTATTCCGTGGATTACCTGAGCCAATTCAAAGCAGTAATAGTGGGCATTCGGGCGTATAATACCAATGCAGAACTGGCAGCCAATCAGCAGGCTCTCATGGGATATGTACGATCCGGAGGAAATTTGATTGTGCAGTACAATACCAGCTCTCCACTGCTGACCAATCAGTTGGGACCTCATCCGTTTACTATTGGAAGGGATCGGGTTACCGTGCAGGAATCTCCTGTAATTGCAGATTGGAGCCACCCAGTTTTGGCAGGACCTAATCCAATCAATGAGTCAGATTTCTCAGGATGGGTACAGGAAAGAGGGCTTTATTTTGCCACCAATCCTGATGAAAACTACAGCTCTCCACTTACCATGCAAGATCCGGAAGAAAAAGCTTCCCAAGGTGCCTTGATCTACACCAAGTTTGGAAATGGAACCTACGTTTACACGGGCATTTCCTTTTTCCGACAGCTTCCGGCAGGTGTCCCTGGGGCTACGAAGTTATTTATCAATCTAATCGAACAATAAAGTGGGCGAAAGTCAAATCCGTTGGCGTAAAGTATACCTTCTTCTTATGGCAAGTCTTGGGTTAATGATTGCGCTTTTTTATTGGTTAACCGTAGCCTACCGATGAGCACACTGGATTGGATAGTTCTGTTTTGGACCTTGATTTCCATTGTTGCCTTTGGTGTCTACAAGACCCGGGGCAAGAAGAATCTGGATGCCTATCTTCGGGGCAAGAATTCCATGAATTGGTGGACGATCGGTCTTTCCATTATGGCTACTCAAGCCTCCGCAATAACCTTTCTGAGTACCCCAGGCCAGGCTTATGAGGATGGGATGCGTTTCATCCAATTTTATTTTGGTCTTCCTCTGGCCATGATTATCATTTCGGTCAGCTTTATTCCCATCTATTACAAACTGAAAGTCTACACGGCTTATGAATATCTGGAAAGCCGGTTTGACCTGAAGACCAGAACACTCACTTCCTTACTTTTTATTGTTCAGCGTGGTCTTGGTGCAGGAATTACGATCTATGCTCCTGCGATTATTCTCTCTACTCTCCTCGGGTGGAATCTTACGTTCACCAATGTACTAATTGGTGTTTTGGTAATAGTTTACACCGTTTCTGGAGGAACAGAAGCGGTTTCTATTACGCAAAAGCAACAGATGGCAGTCATGATGGGAGGGATGATTTTGGCAGGCTTTATTGTAATCCAACTTCTTCCCATTTCATTTCAGGAAGCGCTTCATGTGGCAGGCAAAATGGATAAACTCAATGTGGTGAGTTTTGAATTTGACCTCTCGGATCGATACAATATCTGGTCCGGGATGACCGCGGCAGTTTTCCTGTTTCTCAGCTATTTCGGTACGGATCAAAGCCAAGTGCAGCGCTACCTCTCGGGACAAACCCTCACCCAAAGCCGAATGGGATTGATCATGAACGGGTTCCTGAAAATACCCATGCAGTTTTTGATCCTCTTCATCGGTGTTATGGTATTTGTGTTTTATCAATTCACCCAGCCCCCGGTCGTTTTTAATAAAGTACAGACTGAAAAACTTCAGGAAAGCCCCTTTGCACCGGAATTCGGAAAACTGGAGGAAGACTATTCCAGAAGCTTTCAAGAGGGTAAAAAAGCCTATCTCGGAATGTTGGAGGCAGTAGAAGCGGATGACGAAACTCGTGTGGCTGAGTTTAGACAACAAATCCAGGAGATCAAAGCCGAACAGAACGGCATTCGAGAAGAGGTCAAATCTCTTATCGTACAAAATGATCCTGCAGCTGAAACCAGAGATACAGATTATGTATTCATGCGCTTTGTCATGGACTATCTGCCTCATGGTTTGGTTGGACTGTTGTTTGCCGTGATTTTCTCCGCAGCGATGTCTTCCTCAGCTTCTGAACTAAACGCACTGGGCTCTACCAGCACCATCGATTTGTATAAGCGTTCTGTGAAAAAAGAAGCCACCGATGAGCATTACCTAAAGTCATCCAAGGTATTTACCGCATTTTGGGGTTTGGGAGCTATCCTATTTGCCACTTATGCCTCTTTATTTGAAAATCTGATTCAGGCTGTAAACCTCTTGGGTTCTCTATTCTACGGGACCATCCTTGGTATCTTCATGGTTGGGTTCTTTATGAAATGGATCAAAGGAAAAGCAGTATTCTTAGCGGCCCTTTTCTCTCAAGCTTTGATTCTGGTTATTCATTTTTGGAATGGGGTAGGGCTCTTTGGGTTCCACTGGGATATTGGATTTTTGTGGTATAATGCCATCGGGTGCATTGCAGTGATGGCTGTGGGTTCGATATTTCAACTGATTCTTAGAATATAAAAAATGCCTTTGGAAATCATCCAAAGGCATTTTTTAATATCAGTTAAGTAGTCTCCTTTTTACTTAATGCTTTTGATCAAGCGCTCATTCAATCCCACATAATCTGGATTTTTCGCCTCTACAGCCATGTTCTTGGATTTGGTTGCAGATTCCACAGCTTCTGATTTCAAGCCTAGTGCCAATTCAATTTTAGCTCTTAGGTGCATGGTCCAATATTTTGGATCCTGATCAGTGGACTGCTTGATCCAGGAATAAGCCTGATCCATGTCCTTTTTATTGGTGAAATAGTAATTCGAAGCTTGGTATAGTAGTGAAGGATCTGTTGTCTTTGCATCGATTACCTCTTTTTGGATTGCCGCCATTACGATAGGATCTACTTCAGTGGTGATTTTGAAATCCACTCGGGTTTGCTCCCATTTCAAGGACAAGTCAGCACTGTTATCCGTCAAGTTGTTGAAGGTGATTTCAAAAGTTTCATACTTCTTGCTTGTTTTGCCCGGAGTGGCAGAAAATCTCAGCAAGTCATCGTCCGCACTGTAACCGATAGAACCCCATAGGTTAGTGTTTTTGCTCAGGATTAATTTCCATTCCGTTTTTCCGGGGATGGAATATAGGGCATAGGAACCTGTTGGTACTTTTGTTCCGGCTATGCTCACTTCAGTAGAGAAAGTCAACACCGTAGCGCCATTGGCACCGGTTCTCCACACTTCTCCATATGGAACTAGCTCTCCGAAGATTTTACGACCCTTGGTACTTGGTCTGCTGTAGTCCACAGTCACATCTGTAAGACCAACTTTCTGAGAAATTCTGGCACTTGGACTAGCCTGTGGCATGGGGATTTGCTGAGCAAAACCCACTGTGGCAAGCAGAAAAAAGGCAACTAAAGAAATACTAAATTTGGTTTGCATGATCTTAAATTGGGTTAAGTTTATTCACTAATTCAGATTCGGGGTTGGAGGTTCCAAAACTTTGCAATTTGGGGCAATTCTTTCTTTTATGGTTAGCCTTATGGCTTAAATTTTGACAGTTCTTTTTTCGGGTAAATGATTCAGTTAATTTTACTAACAAACCTTTTTTGAAATGAGTATTGCCATTATCAGTCCGGGAAGAAATCCTAAAGTTTGGATTGATGCTTTGAAAAAACATCAACCTGACCTGGATATTCAAGTATATCCGGATATCAATCGGCCAAATGAGGTGGAAATGGCCCTCCTCTGGCAGCATCCTCCCGGATATCTTTCCAATTTTCCCAATCTGAAACTCATCAGTTCTCTTGGTGCAGGAGTAGACCATATTCTCAGCGATCCTGCAGTTCCAGAATCGATGCCGATAGTGAGAATTGTCGACGAGAAGTTGACTTGGTCCATGACCAACTATGTGGTCACGGGTGTGTTGAATTTTCATCGACAAATCACCCGGTATCAGGCAGATCAGAAGCGCAAAGTATGGGATATGTCCAACCCTGAAATTCCTGTTAAAGTAGGAGTAATGGGAGTGGGTGCATTAGGTGGGGATGTTTTGGATAAGCTTCATTACATGGGCTTCCCTGTTTTTGGTTTGGGATTTACGGAGAAAAGGGGTTTCCCTTATCCCTACTTTTCCCGTGATCGGATGGGGGATTTTCTATCAGAAATCAATGTGCTTATTTGCCTTCTTCCCTTGACTCCGGAGACAGAGGGGATTTTGAATTTGGAGCTTTTCAAGAAATGTAATCCCGGAACCTACCTCATCAATGTTGCGCGCGGCAAGCATTTGATCGAGGAGGACTTGATTCCCGCCTTGGATAAGGGATACCTCTCGGGAGCCATGCTTGATGTCTATCGTAAAGAGCCTTTACCGGAAGAACATCCATTTTGGGGAGAAAGCAGAATCCTTTGTACCCCGCATATTGCCAGTGTGACTAATCCTGAAGCTGCTTCCCCTCAAATAATTGAAAATTTTAGGAGGTTGAAATCCAACCTCGATCTACTGAATATCGTTGACCGCGAGAAAGGTTATTGATTTTCGTATGGAAAAACACTTCACTATTTTATGTCCTACTGATTTTTCTGAGTGTTCTTTAAACGCAATTGAATATGCTGCTCGATTGGGTGAAAAGTACCAAGGACGCTTGATTCTTTTTCATGTGCTCAATCGGGACGATTATCAGAAAATGTCTCCTGAGGACACTCATGGCCGCTATCAGGTGGAATTTGTTCAGGAAAAACTCAATAACCTGCAGGATGCAGTCTGGAAGGAGAGCCAATCCAAAGGTCTTCACAGCTGCGAAATTGCCATTCGGGAAGGTGAAATTGTTCATGGAGTACTGGAATTTGCCCAATCAATTCAGGCGGATTTGATTGTAGCCGGTACCGAAGGAGTCAATGAATTGAGAGAAAATATCATCGGAAGCAGAGCATCAAGATTGGTGGAAAATTCCGATCGTGATATTTTGATCGTGCCACGAAGGGTCTTCTTCAAAACACCCAGAAAACTGGTCTTTGCCTCAGACTATCTCGAAGAGGACAAATTGGCAATCCAAAAGATTGTGGAAATGGCCCGATTTTATGAAGCAGAGGTAGATTTTGTTCATGTCTCGCCTTCTTTGAAGATCATGGACAAGACCTTGCACGAGGCCATGGTGGATGAGCTCAAACCTTTCGTCCGATATGACAAAGTAAATTATGTGTTGAAATCCTACCGGGATGATTTAGCCTTGGCTTTGGAGAATTACCTTCAAGTGGCCAAGGGAGATATGCTGGTCACTTTAAGTAAAAAGAAGAGTTTTTTTCAGAAGGTATTTACAAAAAACCTTTCCAAGAAAATGTCTTATTTCCTAAGCAAGCCTCTTTGGGTAATTAAGAGTTTTTAGGCTTTTTTCCTGAAAATAGGCCCTTTACAAAACCGAAGAATTCCTTTTGGGATTGGCTGTCTGTAAATACAGACTTGAACGTCTTCCAAAAATGACCCGCATTCAACTTTTGATTTTCGGAAGCTTGGACCAATTGAGCAGGTGTTTCTATCTTTTTTGCAGGAGACCCAATGGGAGGGAGGTCTGAGCTTTTTGACTCAGGTTTGTAGCCTACCAAATCATCTGCTTTGGTGAAGCTTTTTTTAGCTTTTTCCCTGTAGCCCATTTTTTCCTCTACCAAGCCCTTGTTATTGTAAGCGACAGCATCTTCAGGGTCCAATTCGATTGCTTTTTCATAATCTTCAATTGCGCCGGCCAAATCTCCGATTCTATCCTTGAAAAACGCCCGGCTACTGTATCGATAGGGATTGTTGGGATCCAGATTGGCAGCCCGGTCAAATTCAGTCAAAGCTTCCTGGTCTCTGCCCAAAAGATGCAATACCACACCTCGGTCGCTGATGTAATCGGTATTATAAGGCTCCATCTGCACCAAAAAATCAAAGTCTTCCAAGGCAGCATCTCCTTTTCCCAATCTGGAAAGGATTCTTCCTCGGTAAAGATGAAGCTCGGTTTTTCCTTTTTGCTGCTCAATCAACTGATTGAAGCAAGCCAAAGCTTCTTCAAATTTTCCCTCTTTGTACAGATTCAAGCCTAATTCAAAATTCATCTTCTCATTTTTTGGGTCTCACAAAGGTAAACCCTCAAAAGGAATTCAAAGTTTATTTCCCCTGATTTTGCCCCAAAATGAAGCGGGTTAGTATCTTTAAGACCCGGAGATTTTCAAGAATATGGCCCATACCCCAGAAGCTGTTCTCAAAGACCTGAAAGCGAATAAGTTTGCCCCGATTTACTTTTTGCAGGGAGACGAACCCTATTTCATCGACCTGATCACGGACTACATTGAGAAGAATGCAATCCCGGAGTTTGAGAGAGGATTCAATCAACTGGTGCTGTATGGGAAAGATTCTCCGATGAATGTGGTGCTGAGCAATGCTCGGAAATTTCCCATGATGGCCGAACGCCAATTGGTCTTGGTCAAGGAGGCTCAAAGCATTCCCGATTGGGGAAAGGAAGATGCCCAAAAGCTACTGATGGGATACTTGGGGAATCCTCTGCCAAGCACCATTTTGGTTTTTGCCCACAAGCACAAAAAGTTGGACGGCAGATCGGCTCTTAAGAAAGAATTGGAAAAAAAGGCTGTCTTCGTTGAATCTGAAAAAGTCAAAGACTGGAAACTGATTGAGTGGGTCGAGTGGTATTTTCGGGGTTTGGGGCATCAGATTGATGCCAAGGCAGCTCAATTGCTCGCCAATTCTATCGGAAATAATCTCGAAGTAATGACCAATGAGGTGGGAAAAATGCTGATCAATTTCACCGAACCCACAACTTTCAATTCGGATCATATCTCCAAGTACATCGGGATCAACAAAGACTACAACAATTTTGAATTGACCAAAGCCATCGGGTTCAAAGATATCGCTAAGACCAACCGAATCATCCACTATTTTATACAAAACCCAAAGGCTCACCCAGTTATCCCTATTTTCTCACTTTTCTATACCTACTTTTCAAAAATCGCCCTGATTCACAAATCAGGAGTCACCTCCGAATCCCAGGTAGCCAGTGCTATTGGGGTTCATCCAGTAGCTTCCAAAGAATATTGGGTTGCCGCAAGAAACTACAATTTGGGCAAGGTAATTGATGTATTCGGGTATATCAGGGAAGCGGATGTTAGGTTCAAAGGGGTTGACTCCGGAAGCATGACTGAAGGAGAGATTCTCCGAGAACTTGTTTACAAGATTTTGCATTGATCTGGCCATTTGTCATCCTGGCTAACAATCCAAACTCGACTCGCATTTTCCTGAAATGGCTTTAAGAATTCCTGAAGAACATCAGGAATCCTTCTAGCCCTGAGTCGAATACGTGTGACTTTCTTAAACCAACTGTAAACGCATGAAAAACTGCCTTTTCGCCCTATTGGGCCTAGGCATTAGCCTCAATATCTCTGCCCAATCGACCCTTTATCAGTCTGGCAGCCAAGTCCTTTTGGATCAGAATCTGGAGTTTTTTGACAAACAGCTTTTTTCCGCTTCTTCTTTTGAAAATTCCAGACTGCTCCGTCACGCCAAGCTTTCTGGAGAGCAGCAAAAATCAGCAGAACTTCATCGGGCGATGAGTGCCCTTGAGCTGGAAAGTCCCGATGGACCGGGATTGATGAAAGCCTACATTCTGGATCATGGCAAGCATCCCTCTGTAGCTACAGCTGGCTTGTACTTGGGAGATCACTTTTTCTACAAGAGAAATTACAAAGAAGCGATTGATGCATTTTCATTAATTCAGCCGGAAAGTCTAAGTCCCAGCCAACAGGCGGATGTATGGTTCAAGCAAGGATACGCCTATTTCCAGCTGAAGGACTATGCCAATGCGGCTCCATTTTTTGACAAGGCAAAATCTCTAAATCAGCCCATCAGTGCCGATGCCTATTACTACAGCGGATTTATCGCCTTGGAGCAGGGGAATAACGCCAAAGCCATAGCTGACCTTCAAGCTGCTTCCAAATCCTCAGAATATGCCACCAAAGTTCCCTATCTATTAACCGCATTATACTATCAGCAGGGATCTTACGATCAGGCAATCAGCTACGCAGAACCTCTTTTGGCTTCAGGTCAAAATCTGGATAGAAGAGAAACCATTCATCTTTTTCTGGCAGAATCATACTATTCCAAAAAGGATTTTGCCAATGCCGCCAAGAATTATGATGCCTTTATCAATGCGAAAAAGGGAACACTTTCTCGGGAAGAGGTGTATAAGGCCGGAATTTCCTTTTTCGAAACCGGGAATTACCAACGAGCGACAGATTACCTCAAAGTATCTGCTTCTGACCAGGATGAAATCGGTCAGGCTTCCAGCTTTTACCTCGGTCATGCCTACTTGAAGCTGGATAATTTTCCATTCGCCTCTACCAGTTTTCAAGCCGCCTCTAAGGCTTCTTTCAATCGGGAGATTCAGGAAGAATCCCTGTTCAATTTTGCCAAGACTAACCTTCAGAGAGGAAGCTTTCAGGCTGCCATCTCTACCCTTGATGAATATTTGGATACTTATCCTCCGGGAAAATTCAGGGGAGAGGCAGAAACTTTGCTTTCCGAAGCTTTGATCAATACCAACGATTATCTCCGGGCCATCGAGCAAATGGATAAAATCAGGACCAAATCCAACCGAATCCAAAGTGCCTATCAAAAGGTGGCATTCTATCAGGCCATGGTCTACTATCGGGATCAAAAGTATAAGCCTGCCTTAAGCTATTTGGACAAGTCTCAGGCATTTCCAGTGGATAGGGATTTGTTTTTGGAGACTCATTTTTGGAAAGGGGAGATCTTGACAGCGGATGGCAACCTGCCACAAGCTATTCGTGCCTATGAGGCGGTGAGAGCGCTCAATCCTGCTAGCAATCACCCATTCCTGATCAAAACGCATTATGGATTGGGGTATGCCTATTTCAACTCCAAGCAATATCCCAAAGCCGAGGAACAGTTTCGAGCTTACACTCAAAAACTTCAATCATCTTCAGAAAAGCAATATTACGATGATGCCTTGCTTAGGCTAGGGGATTGTCAGTATGTGCAAAAGAAGTTTTCCGAATCCGAAGCTACCTTTTATCGGGCAATCAATGAGCAAAATTCAGGGATTGATTATGCTTATTTTCGTTTGGCAGTAGTTCAAAATTTCCAAACCAAAAACTCCGAAGCGCTATCCAATCTGGATCGCTTGATTTCTGGCTTCCCTTCCAGTTTGTACCGGGAAGATGCCATGTTCCAAAAGGGACAAATCTATCTTGAAGAGCTCAGGTATCAAGAGGCTTCGAGGGCATTTACCGATTTGATCAGCAGCCGACCAAATTCGCCATTTGTGCCTTTCGCATTGGAGGGTAGGGCAGTGGCTAATTTTTCCCTGAGAAATTACGATCAGACCATTGCAGATTACAAATCGATCATTGACCAACATCCCAATTCTCAGAATTCCGAAACTGCGCTAAAAGGACTTCAGGAAACCTTGGCCTTGCAGGGTCGATCAGCTGAGTTTGGCGATTACCTGTCCCGATACAAAAGTTCCAATCCCGGTGCTGGCAATGTGCAGTCCTTGGAGTACGAAGCGGCCAAAAGTCTCTATCTGGATAAGAATTATGCACAGGCAGCCCGTGCTTTTGAAAGCTATCTCAGGTCTTATCCTCAATCCGCTCAAAAGGCCGATGCATTGTATTTTGCCGGTGATGCATTTCTTCAGGCGGGTGATACCGAGCGTGCCTTGACCTATTTCAAGCAACTGGAGCGAGAGCCTGCTTCCCCTCAGCGTGTCAGGGCAATGCAAAAAATGGGGGCTTTGGCTTTGGAAAAAGGGGACTATGCTGCTGCGATTCCTTATTTGGAGACCGCTGCGCAAAATGCCAGAAATAAGGTAGAAGAGGCAGAATCCGTGCAGGGCTTGATGATTGCAAATTTTGCGACAGGTAATTACCAAGCCTCAATTACTTATGCGGATCAACTGGTGACTTTGGATGGAATACTGCCTGAGACCACGCCAACGGCCCTTTTGACCAAAGCAAAAGCTCAAAAGCAACTTCGTCAAATCCCGGCTTCTGAGGCTACCTTGAAGTCTTTGGTTGCTGATTTCAAAACGATCCAAGGAGCGGAAGGGCTCTATCTTTTGGCACTTTCCTATCAGGAAAAGCAGGATTATCAACAATCGAATGATGCAATCTTCGAAAACTCAGGACCCTTTGTTGACTATGGATATTGGTACGGAAAGATGTTCATCTTGCTTGCCGATAACTTCGTCAAAACCGGTGAGCAATTCCAAGCCAAGGCTACCTTGGAATCCATCGTGGAAAACTCCAACGATCCGGAAATCAAAGCAGAAGCTGAGTCCAAACTTAAAAATCTGAACCAACTATGAAAATCAGGCCTTTGATTGTCCTTTTTGGAGGAGCCCTCCTTGGCATTTCTTCGCTTCAGGCTCAAAATCAGCAAAGAGGTGAAGTTCAGGATCAGGAATTTGTGATCCGAAAAGACCGGGTTTTGACTGTACCCACGCAGCCGAGGTCTTTTGAGCGACTCCCCGTATTGCCTCAGTCCAAGGGAATGCAGGATTTTGTCTACACTTTGACGCCTTACTTTCTGACGATTCCCGCGCTTCAGGTGCAGCCTACCGCGGTACAAAAGAATTACAGAAAGCCAGCTTTGGACCTTTATCCGGGGTTTCTCAGAGCGGGCTATGGAAACTTTGCCTCTCCCTTGCTGGAAGCGAGATATATGTCTACCACTGCTGACCCGATTAATTTTGCTGTCGCTTTCAAACATCAGAGTTTCGGCAAAGGTCCTATTGAAAAGTTTGGAGAAGGAAGCCCGGAATCACATACCCTTTTTGGAGGGGACGTGAGTTACTTTTTGGAAAGTGCTGAAGTTTTTGGAAGTATGAAATGGGGACAGGATAAATATTCCTTTTATGGAACAGATTTAAGCCAGTACGAAGATCCGCTTTTTGACCCTAGTGAATCGCTTATCAAAAACAATGTTCAAAACCATTTTCAAGTGGCTGCCGGAGTTAGGGAGATTGAAAAGATTGGTCCTTTTGGTTACGAAGCGCAGGTGAGTTTTCGAACATTCAAGGACAGCTATTTAGCCAGAGAAAATGAAATCGGGATTTCTGCGGTAGGCAAGTTCAATCCTTCTGAGGATTGGTCCGGAACTATTGGCTTGGACTATTTTTCCACCAATCCTGAAGACTCTACCTATCAGGTAAACAGGAATTACTTTGCAATTCGTCCTAGAGTAAATTATTCCTACGCTGATTTTCGGTTTACTGCAGGTTTGAATATAGTCTCGGAGAATGACTCTGTTCCGAATAAATCCAGCGACTTCCGCATTTTCCCGGTATTGAAGGCCAGTTATCAATTTGCTGAAGAATTTGGCTTCTACGGAGAGTTTTCCGGAGATGTGCAGAGGAATACCTATTTCTCATTTGTTCAGGAAAATCCCTTTTTGGGACCAAGCGAGCAATTGTTGAATACGGTTAACAACTACAAAATAGCCGCAGGGATAGAAGGACAGTTTCAGGGCGTATTTCATTATCGGGCAGGAATTGATGTAAGCAGATACAATCAACTTCACTTTTTTGCCAATTCCCAATCGGATACGGCGAGATTTGAATTGGTATATGACGAGAAATCTACGGTTGCTAATCTGAATGCAGAATTAGGCTTCAAGTTTTCCGATACCTATACTTTGGGAACCCGTCTGGATTTGTTTCAATATGACTTGTCGATCCAGCAGGAAGCTTGGCACCGACCCATTTGGACCTTTTCTGTAAACAATCAGATAAAGCCCATTGAAAAATTGCTGATTCAGGCTAATCTCAATTTCATGGGAGGAATTAAGGCAAGAGGAGATGCCACTTTGCTTACAATTTTTCCTCCAGAGTATGAGGTAGTCAGTCTAAAAACAATTGCTGATCTTCAACTCAAAGCAGATTTTAAGATCACGGATCGTATTTCTGTATTTGCCGAGGGTAACAACCTGACCAATGGAAAGAACATGCGATGGCTGAATTATCCGGTTCGTGGTGTTCAATTGATTGGCGGTGCCAGCCTTAAATTCTGATTATCCTAAAGAAAGGGTTGGGCTTTCCATCCATTTGGGTTAGTTTCGTAGCTTTTCCAGACTGAAGATGACTACAAAAGGATCCGATAAAAAGCAGTGGACTGATCCCAAGGATTTTGGCTTGCCATGGGTAGAGATTAAGCCTTTGCTTGCCAAGCCAAAATCCACAGAGCCCCCTGTTGAATTTGTAAAGGCCCAGGAAGAATCAACCTCTTTTACCAAAGGAGAGGAAAAGCTTACCAGCCCTGTTGTAACAGAGAAAAGGGAAAGTAAAAAAGTAACTGAATCCACCTCAAAATCTTCATCAAAAACACCGATTCAAGAGAAGAAAAAGGGAACCCCTGCATGGGCTTGGTTGGTATTTGTACTCTTTGCGGCAGTATTTGCTATTTTGGTATGGCAGGTATTGAAACAGACCAGACAAACCGACTCTCCGGTGTCTTCCACTTCTACAGCTGTCCAAGAAACCAAACCTGCACCTAGTCCAGAACCAGTTCAGCAAGAATCTACTTCTGCTGAACCTGCCCAAGCTGCTGAAATTGAAATGGATAAGGAAACATCATCGGAAGTTTCTCAGAATAATGTCCCTGCCGCTCAATCTGGTACAACAATTGCCCAGAGTATAATCGGAAATTTGATCCGAGTAGAATCTCAGGCAGAAAGGCCGCAGTACTTTATCATAGTAGGAAGTGTACCCTCCGAGGCTGACGCTTTGAAGCTTATTCCAGATTTTCAAGCCAAGGTTCAGGAGGTCTATCTGATTTCACCCTACTCAGAGAGTAAAAACTATCGAGTGGCAATCGGAAAGCTTACCAGCTTCCGCGCTGCTGCTGAGGAACTCGACAAGATCAAATCCCAATATTCCGAGGAATTGTGGATTTTGAAATATTAATATGACCCTTCTTCAAACCTTATCCGTGGACACGGTGTCCACAGCAGACAGCCTGGCACTAGAGGCTACCAAAGAAAATATCGGATTGCTCGACCTGCTCATCAAGGGCGGTTACATGATGATTCCCCTTTACCTGTTGTTTGTTTTGGCGATCTTCATCTTTGTGCAAAAACTGCTTACGCTGAAGAAAGCGGCCAAAACTCCGGCCCATCTTCTGGACCAAGTAAAAGTGCTCGTACAAAGCGGCCAAATTGAGAAAGCCAAGGCACTTTGCATGGGAGAAAATACTCCTGTTGCCAATATGATTTCCAAAGGAATCGAGCGGATTGGTTCCCCTTTGAAAAACATCGAGGTATCCATTGAGAATGTGGGGAAGATCGAAATCTATAAGTTGGAAAAGAACCTGGGACTTTTAGCTACCGTAGCAGGTGCAGCACCCATGATTGGCTTTTTGGGGACAGTGACAGGGATGATTCAGGCCTTTATTTCCATCGCGCAAGAGGAGGGAATGGTTTCTCCCAAATTGCTTTCCATGGGTATTTATGAGGCAATGATTACCACGGCTACAGGCCTTGTGGTAGGGATCATAGCTTATTTGGGATACAATTACCTAGTCACCCAAGTATCCAAATTGGTTCATAATATGGAGTACACGTCGATTGAGTTTATAGACCTTTTACAGGATAAATAAGATGGGACTTCAACAGAAAAATAAAGTAGAAGCGGCGTTTAGCATGTCGTCCATGACGGACATCATCTTCCTTTTGTTGATTTTCTTCATGTTGACCTCTTCATTTATTACACCTTCTGGACTTCCGGTCAATCTTCCATCCAGTGAGACTTCGGATATAGTCATGCAGGAGGTCACTGTATCCGTTACCAAGGATCTACGCTACGCGGTCAATGATCGGGTGGTATCCAGAGACCAACTCAAATCTGAGCTTACTACCTTATTGGAAGGAAAAAAAGGTCAGGTAGTTTTGCACATTGACAAGGAAGTTCCCGTTGAACATCTTGTGGAGATAGGAGGAATCGCAGCCGGATTGGAAGCGAATGTATCCATCGCTACTCAACCCTATAAGTAAAAATGCAAGCCTGGGATACAGATCAAATAGAAAAAGACAGTAAAAGAAAGTCCACAATCATTACGGTTGTGATCAACATTCTTTTGCTTCTGGCTTTCTATTTTATCGTGGTGTGGAAACAGCCGATTCCACCTCTTCCTACTTATGGTTTAGAATTGAATCTTGGGTTTTCTGATACCGGCTCGGGCAACAGAAATAGCCCCAATCCTCCTTCCGAAACTCCCTCTCAAATTACGGAACAAGCAGCTGCGGGTGAAATCGCTCAAGCTGTAACCCAACCTGCAACCCCAGCGCCAAGTCCTCAAACTCAAACTGCAAAACCAAAGACAAGCTCCAAACCGGCAGCTAATCAGGCGGTAACCACAAAGCCATCTCCCATCAAAGGAGAAGAAAAAGCTGCAGAACGAACCAAGAAGCCGGAACCTACCAAAACAGAGCCAACCAAGACAGTTACTACGCCTGCAAAATCAGACGCGGAGACGACCACTCAAAAAGCTCCGGAACAACCCAAAATCGATCAAAGAGCCATCTTCGGTGCAGGAGGGACCTCAGGCAAAAGTTCAACTCCGGCTTCAGGAGGTGCTCAGGGTACTAGTAATGCCAAAGGAGACGAGGGCCGACCCACAGGCACAGTAGATGGTCGGGCTATCATGGGCGAAGGAAGTGGCAAAGGCACCAATTCCGGTTCAGGCTACAGCTTGGATTTGGCGGGATGGGATTTTGCCTCAAGACCGAATATCAATGACCAAGTCTCTACTCGAAATGGGAGAATAGTCTTCAAAATCACCGTGGATGATGCTGGCAGGGTGGTTCAGGCTGTTCCCTTGGAATACAATGTTTCCAATGAAGTTTTGGCTTATTACAGACAGGTGGTCAATCAGATTTCTTTCAAAAAGTCTGGAGGTACAGCGGCAGCTGACTTTTCTACAGGAAAAATCACTTTTTTGATCAAGGTAGATTAATCCATGACCTATCAGGAAACACTGGATTACTTATATCAATCCCTTCCCATGTTTCAGCGGGTAGGGGATTCGGCGTTCAAGAAAGACCTGAGCAATACTTTGGCTCTTTGTGCTCATCTGGGAAATCCCGAAAAGAAATTCAAATCCATCCACGTCGCAGGGACTAACGGCAAAGGAAGTACTTCCCATTCTCTGGCGGCCATTTTTCAGGCATCAGGATACAAAACCGGCCTCTATACTTCTCCTCATCTCAAGTCTTTTACCGAGCGAATCAGAATCAATGGCATGGAAATCGGAGAGCAGGACGTAGTCGATTTTGTAGCGGAAAATCGAGAGTTTTTGGAAGAGCTTCGTCCTAGTTTTTTTGAAATGACGGTAGGGATGGCCTTTTGGTATTTTGCCAAGCAAAAGGTTGATATCGCGATCATTGAAGTAGGAATGGGAGGGAGACTGGATAGTACCAATGTGATTTCACCCGAATTGGCCCTGATTACCAATATTGGTTTTGACCATCAGCAATATCTGGGAGATACGCTGCCTTTGATTGCAGGGGAAAAAGCTGGAATTATCAAATCCGGAGTTCCGGTGGTCATCAGTCAGTCTCAGGATGAAACTTCCTCTGTTTTTCTTCGAAAGGCTAAAGAAAGTGGAGCATCCATCACTTTTGCTGATCAAAAAATCAAGGTGGAAAAAGTAGGGACCGAGGCCAAGGGACTAGCCAATTATCAGATAAGTGAAAATGGAAAATCCTTCTACTTGGAGTTCGGTCTTATGGGGAATTACCAGAAATACAATCTTCCGGGGATTTTAGAAGCTGTCAATCAGTTAAGAGAAAAAGGTTGGCAAATTCCCGAGCAAGCGCTCAAAAAAGGATTGAAAGAAGTGGCTTCGATGACCGGATTAAAAGGACGTTGGCAAGTTTTAGGTGAAAAACCGACCATCATCGCCGATACCGGTCATAATGAACCGGGAATACGGGAGATTTTGGCTCAGTTGCAAACCTATTCATTCGATCAGCTTTGGATGGTAATAGGGATGGTTCAGGATAAGGATGTGCGAAAAATCCTCGAACTGCTGCCCAAAGATGCTCAATATGTGTTTTCCCAGGCGTCTATTCCACGGGCTATGCCTGCTGATATTTTGGCCCAAAAGGCAGAAGAAGCAGGATTGAAGGGAAAAGTGATTCCATCGGTTAATGAAGCTTTGCTTTTCGTCCAAAAAAATGCCGGAAGGAATGACCTGATATTTGTGGGAGGGAGTACTTTTGTGGTCGCAGAAATCGACAACCTCTAAATGAGCAGAAAAAAGCTGGTTCGTTTCGCCGAAAACGAAAGAAATCCCAATGTAATTCAGGCTGGAAAACCCCTTTTTGAAACCATCAAAGGAAACTGGCATGAAGTCCAATTCCAAAATCAAAATCCCCTTGTGGTGGAATTAGCCTGTGGAAGAGGAGAATTTACCGTGGGATTGGGAAGGGAGTATCCCCATCAGAACTTTATCGGAGTGGATATCAAAGGTAGCCGAATCTGGAAAGGAAGTTCTACAGCTACTGCAGAGGGGCTTGACAATGTGGCTTTCCTGAGAACCCAAATTCAAAATCTGGATCAGTTTTTTGCAGAGGGAGAGATTTCTGAGCTTTGGATTACTTTTCCGGATCCATTCCCTAGAGATGGAGATGAAAAACGCCGGCTCACCTCACCCAAGTTTTTGGAAATGTATAAGCCCTTGATCGAGAAAGAAGGTTTGGTACATTTTAAAACAGACAATACGGGTCTTTTTGACTATACCCTAGAACTTGTCCAAAGCAGGGAAGATATCCAAGTGATCGCCTTTACTCACGACTTTTATCAAAGTGAGATGAAAGACGATCACCATGGAATAAAAACCCGCTACGAAAAGATGTTTTCAGACAAAGGGGAGAAGATCAAGTATCTCAAATTCCGATTTAGAGAATAAAATCCTTGGCCTTATAGGCTGGGTGCGGATAGTTATAGAATCCTTCTCCTGATTTTTCTCCCAGTTTTCCATGATTCAGGTATTCTTCTTTCAAGAGCTTCGCAAAAGCTTGGGAAGCGGCATCTGGTAGCTTGTGAGTTACATGCCATGCAGTATCCAGGCCAATGGAGTCCAGAATTCCAAAAGGTCCCATGGGCATATGGAAATTGACCATCCAGGAACGGTCCACATCTTCAATAGAAGCGACTTCCTTGGTGAGAAGTTTGCCAGCCGCTCCAATCAGGGCCATCAGCATGGTATTGAAAATATATCCGGGGTTTTCTTTTTTCACTAATACTGGAACTTGATTGAGTTTTCTTCCTAACTCTTCCAGCATAGGAATCATCTGAGGGTCAGTTCCCGGATGCGGCATGATATCCACGACTCTGGAGTAAAACACATCATGGAAATGGAAAGCACAGAAGCGGGACGGTCGCCCGGATTCTTCAGCAAACATGGATGGTAACAAATAGGAGGTATTTGTGGTAAACCAAGTCTTCTCAGGAGCCAATTCTCCAAACTGCTTCCAGACTTTCTTTTTGACTTCGATTTCTTCGGTTACACTTTCGTTGATGAAGTCCGCATTTTCTACTGCTCGCTTTGGATCTAAAGTGAATTCAATCCTTCCCAAAACTTCAGGAACGGTCTTTTCCTCCAATTGTCCTGCTTTGACCAATTGATGGAGGATTTTTTTCATGGTATTGAGGGAAAAATCTAGGGCTTTCTGGGTTAGGTCATAGACTCTTACCTCATAGCCGGACAAGGCAGATTGCAAAGCAACTCGGGAGCCCAAGGTGCCGGCACCTAGGATGCAGATGGTTTTGATATTCATTGGATTTATATTTTTTCGGTGAGGATAGTTTGCTCGGCTTTCTTTCCAGCAGCATTGACCACATGGATTAATGCCGCAAATCTTGGATCATTGGCGAATCCCTGTTTGTATCTTTTGTAAATCTGCTGGGCAATGACACCCACTTTGAACAAGCCGAAAACATAAAAGAAGAGCATGTTGCTCATGTCCAAGGGGCTTTTCAGATCATAATAATGGATGACTTCAGCTCGGGTCATATTTCCGGGAAGATGGGTCAGATTGAACATTTTCAGAATCTCGGGATCATCCTCTTGCGCCCAATAAGCAAGAGAGGTGCCCAAATCCATCAATGGATCGCCTACGGTGGCCATTTCCCAATCCAATACAGCCCTAATCTCGGTCAGTTTTTCCCGATCCACTACTACGTTATCATATTTGAAATCATTATGAATGAATCCTACATTCTCTTTCTCGGGTCTGTTCGATTTCAGCCAATCCGCAACTTTTTCCATTTCAGGAAGAGCATCAGTTTTGGCTCTGAAGTACCGGTCAATCCAACCTTCGACCTGTCTTTGAATGTAGCCTTCAGGTTTGCCAAGTTGAATCAGTCCGGAGTTTTTCAATTCTAAAAGATGAAGCTCCAATAAGCAGTCTATGCTGTTTTTTGATAAAAGCTCAAATTCTTCCGAAGTGGGGAGCAATCCTGTAGAATTTCTATTTCTCAGCACTAGGCCATCAACAAACTCCATAATGAAAAATGGGGCTCCGATGATATCCTCGTCTTCAAATAGGAGAATAGGTTTGGGAGCTTTTGAATAGCCAGCCTTCTCTAAAGCTACCAGAATGTTACATTCCCGGGCCATATCATGTGCCTTGCTGATTTTTTCTCCGAAAGGAGGTCTTCTCATGGCAAATTTCCCAAGAGGAGTCTCAATAAGAAAAGTCAGATTGGAAAAACCACCGGCGATCTGAGAAATTTCAATCTCTTCAGGCTTCCAATACAATCGCTCGTGCAAGTGCTTTTTCAGCTTGGAAAAGTCTCTTGGATCATCCATTTGCTTTTTTCTGATAAGATTTCAAAATGCTCTTGGCCAAAGAAGACTTGTGCACTTCGTCTGGTCCATCGTAGATTCTAGCTCCTCGCTCATGCCGGTACCAAAAAGAAAGAAGCGTATCATCAGTGATCCCCAATGCACCATGTACTTGGATCGCCCGATCGATTACCTTCATCAGCACATCTGCCACGAAGAACTTGATGGTGGAAATATCTTCTCTGACTGCTTTGGCGCCTAATTCCTGCATTTTTTCGGCAGTATCCAAAACCATAAGTCGACTGGCTTTGATTTCTGCTCGGCTTTCTGCAATCCAGTTTTGGATGGTCTGTTTTTCTGCCAAAGGTTTTCCTATGTCCAGTTCACGGCTCATTGCTCTTTTGCACATCATGTCAAAAGCCCGCTCCGCAATCCCTATCCATCGCATGCAGTGGTGGATTCTCCCGGGGCCTAGTCTTTCTTGGGCCAAGGCAAATCCCTGACCTTCTTCTCCGATCAAGTTGGAGGCGGGAACTCGACAATTTTCAAATTTCACTTCGGCATGGGACAAATAATCCTCGCCGGCTTCGCCCATGATAGGTATGTTCCTAATCAGTTTAAATCCGGGATTATCGAGTGGTACAATGAGCATACTTGCCCTCTGATAGGGAGAAGAAGCTTCTGGATTGGTCACTGCCATGACTATGGTAAATTGAGCGCCATCTGCAGCCGTGGTAAACCATTTGTGTCCATTGATAAGATACTCGTTTCCTTCCCTTACAGCAGTTGTGGCGAGATGGACAGGATTACTTCCTGGAAGTTGAGGTTCGGTCATTGCAAAGCAACTTCTGATTTCCCCTTTTTGGAGCGGTCCAAGCCATGTGGATTTTTGGGAAGCCGAACCGAACATATGCAGCAATTCCATATTGCCGATATCCGGAGCTGCGCAATTAAATACAAAGTGCCCGATTGGACTTTGACCCAAGATTTCGGAGACTCTTGCAAATTGAACTAAGGTCAAACCCAATCCTCCTTCCTCAGGAGAAAGGTGAGGGGCAAACAAGCCCATGGTTTTTGCTTGTTCCCGAAGTGAATGTAGCTGGGGTAGAAAGGACCGGAATGGCCCTTTCACCACATCAAGGTCGATGGGAAATAGCTTGTCTTCTACAAATCCACGATACTTTTCTAAAAGTTGGGATAGCTCGGATGGGGTGACGGGGGAGGTGGTGGATGTACTCATCACTTAAATCGTAAATCCTCCATCCGCAGTAAATACGCCTCCTGTGGTATACGAAGAGGCCGATGAAGCCAAAAACAGAGCCATGGCTCCGATTTCTTCTGAAGTACCAGCTCGTTTGATGGCGAGTTGCTTGATAATCATTTGCATGATTTTCTCATTGGACCAAAGGGCCTCTGAGAATTTGGTCTGAATCAGTCCTGGACAGATGGCATTGACGCGGATTTTGGCGTCTCCCCATTCCTTGGCAAAGACCTTGGTTAAGGAGATCAAGGCAGCTTTGGAGACAGAATAAATGCCCAAGCCCTGTTCTGGAGAAATTCCTCCAATTGAAGAGATATTGATTACTGAGGCATTGGAGGATTTGCGAAGATGGGGAAAGCATAGTCTGCAAAGCTCAAATGCGGCCTTGACATTGACATTCATGATCTTGTCAAAAGCCTCGAGGCTTGTCTCATGCACTGGTCCAAAAACCGGGTTGGAGGCAGCATTGTTGACCAAAATGTCCAAGCCTCCGTAGATTTCTACTGTTTTTTCTACCAATCCGGGAAGCTCGTTCATATTTCCGACATTGCAGGCTATCCCGGTAGCTTCGTAGCCTTTGGCTTTGAGCTGATTGGCCACCTCGTCGAGTGCATCCTGCTTTCTGCTGCTGATGACTACTCTGGCTCCAGCGGCGGCGAAAATCTCAGCAATTCCTAATCCTATACCTTTACTTGCTCCGGTAATGAGAGCGACTTTTCCATTTAGAGAAAAAACAGAAGATAAATCCATGCGTTTTGGGTTATATTACTCCCTTAAGATAAAAAAAATAAAAGTTTAAAAACTAAGACTAAGGTTTTCAAATTCAAATCATCTCAAAATCAAAGACTATTTTATCTCATGAAGGAAATTATTTTCGATCAGCCCGGAATGCCCTTGGAAGTTCTCCAAATCAAAGAAAGCCCTATTCCAACCCCAAAATCGGAAGAGGTATTGATTCGTGTTACTGCCAGAAATATCAATCCATCTGACCTTATGTTTATCCGGGGGATGTACGGAATTACTCCCAGACTCCCTAGCAGTGCAGGGTTTGAAGCTTCCGGAGTAGTGGAAACTGGCGATCAGGCAGGAAGAATTAAAAAAGGTACCCGTGTGATGTTTACTGCGATCGGGACATGGAGAGAATATGTTTGTATTCCTGCATCTATGGTGATACCTGTTCCAGAAGGCATGCCTGATGAAGTTGCCTGTCAGGCTTTTGTCAATCCTATGACAGCTTATGGAATGCTGGAGGAATCCGGACTCAAAGAAGGACAATGGCTTTTGATCACAGCCGGTGCCTCTGCTTTTGGGAAGTTTGCCATCCAAATGGCTAAGCAAAAAAAGATCAACGTGGCAGCTACCGTGAGGAATGATTCCCAAAAAGACGTTTTGGAGAAGTTGGGTGCTGACTTGGTGATCAATTCTGAAACTGAAAAAATTCAAAAGGTAATTCCTGAGAAAACTGAGGGAGGAGTGCATGTCATTTTTGATGCAGTAGGAGGGATGCTCGGTGCCAAAGCTCTTGCTTGCCTGAAGTCCAATGGAAGAATGATGGTTTTTGGGGCATTGGCCTTGGAAAACATGCCCGTCAATAGCGGCTTGCTTATTTTCAAAAATCTGAGCATCAGTGGCTTTTGGCTGTCTACCTGGATAGAGAATATGAGTGCTGAGCAACGAATGAAGGCTTTTGGAAAAGTATTTGGTTTCCTGATGCAAGACTCCTCTCAAGTGGATGTAGCAGGGAAGTTTGACTTGAGTGATTTCAAAGAGGCCATACAAGCCTATGAAACCACAGGAAGAAATGGTAAAATTCTTCTGGTAAGTGAATAATCTCCGATTCATTCGGGTTAAAAACCAAGATTTCCGATCTTTGCCTTTTAATCAAAACAAAGTATCTAAAAACTAAGCTTCATGAATTGGGAAAAGCTGGACCAGCAACTTACCGAACTTGTAAAAAAGAGAAATCTTCTCCATCAGATGGATTATAGCGACGAGAGCTATGATGATTTGGAGGAAGAATTACACGATTTGGAGGATGATTTCAATGAAGCCTATGAGAGTGTATTGGAGCCTCAACTGGAGAAGATTTATGCCAAATTGAAATCGGATACAGATATCCTGCTTCCTACGGCTTATTTGGCTAATCATTACAAAGAAATGCTTCCCGATGCCTCCGGAGTGGTCACCTACGAGGTGAGCGGTTCGGAAGGTGTGCCTATCGAATCCGATCAGTTGGGAAAAGTGGACATGAGAATTGTCCTGGTACCCAATCCAGCGCGCTTTGTTCTATTGGTCAATGGACATCAACTGAAAGAGCTTTGGAAAAGCCGATAAACTGAAAAAGGCTGTCTCAGAAATCTGGGACAGCCTTTTTACTTTTTCGATGGTTTTTTGGATCAAAATAAACTAGCCTGAACCACTTGTGGCTTGGTGGCCTGAATGGTTCCTCGGAGCATATCCTGCATCAATCGGATACAACCGGGCTTCCAGGCATCCGGACTGACCTTTGTCTCTTTCCCTTCATACTCCACCGGTCCGACCATTTTTTCATAGCCAATCAGCATTCCCCAAATCATATAAAATGTGATTTCCGGCTGTAATTCCGGTCGTATGCTTCCGTCCTTGATTCCTTGAGAAATCATTTGTACCCCCATTCTCACGGGTTCATGGTGGACTTCCAACAGCTTGTGGAAATGGATGGAATCCAAAATCAAGGGATCAATTTCTTTCCTTAGGCTGGCATGGTTGTATTTCTTCAGCACATCCAGAAAATTTAGGATAGCCTCATAATACACTGGATAGTTTTTTGAAAATAGAATCACTTTTTCGGCCAGGTCAGTGATCATTTCCATTCCATTTTTCCCCTTGGTTCTCAGGACCTCTCTGAATTCTTCCCGGAATTGATCAAAGGCTTTTTTGGTCAAAGCCATAAAGAGGTCCTCCTTGTTTTTGTAGTAGAAGTAGGTCAGTCCTTTGGAGATTCCTGCTTTTTTGGCCACATCCTCCATTCGGGTGGCGGTGTAACCTTTGGTAGTGAATAGCGCTACCGCAGAGTCAAGTATGAGTTTTTCTTTGTTTTTTTCTCCAGCCATGAGTTAAAAATATGGGTTCAAAAAGGAATTCAAAGATATTAAATTCGGGTCAATTATTGTAAGGGTTTTATCTTTCCAAGACATAAAAAAAGGCCTAAAATCAATCATTTAGGCCTTTTTTCTTGAAAGACAAGGGTTTATTTTACTTCCAGAATAAAGTAATTTTTCTTTCCTTTTTGGATCAATAGATATTTTCCCTGCAGGAGGTCGAAACTCATCGGCGCATTGGGATCATTTACTTTTTCCTTATTGATGCTCAGGCCACCACCTTGAATCATTTTTCTGGCTTCTCCTTTTGAAGAGAAAATTTGACCTTGGGTTTTTTCTCCGAAAAGCTCCAAAACCTGATCGATTTCCGAATATTCCGAACTGGAAAGCTGAACCTGAGGAACTCCTTCGAATACAGCTAAGAAAGTACGCTCATCCAGAGAGGCTAGGTCTTCAGTCGAGGATTTGCCAAAGAGGATTTCTGAAGCTTTCACGGCCATTTCGTAGTCCTCGGCACTGTGAACCATGGTGGTTACTTGTTTGGCAATTTCCTTTTGAAGCATTCTCAAATGTGGTGCTTCTGCGTGCTGTGCTTCGAGAGCCTCGATTTCTTCCTGGGATAATACGGTGAAAATCCGGATGTATTTGGAAGCATCCTCGTCAGATACATTCAACCAAAACTGATAGAAGGCATAGGGTGAGGTCTTTTCAGGATCCAGCCAAACTGAACCGCTTTCTGTCTTGCCAAATTTTGATCCATCGGCCTTGGTAATTAAAGGTACTGTCAAAGCATAAGCGCTTCCTCCGCCCATTCTGCGGATGAGTTCTGTCCCAGTAACAATATTGCCCCACTGATCGGAACCTCCGAGTTGGACAGTGCAATTCTTGTTTTTCCAAAGATGATAGAAGTCATACCCCTGAATCAGCTGATAGCTGAATTCGGTGAAAGAGAGTCCATTCCCGTCTTCCAGACGTCTTTTGACGCTGTCTTTGGACATCATGTAGTTGACGGTGATGTGCTTTCCCACATCCCGGATAAACTCCAAAAAGGAAAATTGGGACATCCAATCGTAGTTGTTGACAAGTTCGGCTTTGTTGGCTGATTCACCTGAAAAGTCCAAAAACTTGGAAAGTTGGTTTTGGATGCAGGCTACGTTGTGGTCCAAAGTGGCTTTGTCTAGCAGGTTTCTTTCCGCAGACTTGAATGAGGGGTCACCAATCATTCCGGTAGCGCCACCTACCAATGCAAAAGGCTTATGTCCAGCTCTTTGGAAGTGTAAAAGAGTCATTACCCCAACCAAATGCCCGATATGCAGCGAGTCTGCAGTAGGATCAAAACCGAGATAGGCAGAGGCCATGCCTTTTTCCAGATGCTCTGCAATCTCAGGCGTCATATCCTGCAACATTCCTCTCCACTTCAGTTCTTCAATAAATGAATTCATTCTTTTGGGGTCTTTTTTAATACGGCGCAAATATAGGGGCTCGGAGGGGAGTATGGAAGTCAAGCACCAAATTCCCTCAGGAAATACCAGATCAAATAAAAGCAGCAGGGCTCGTAAAAAACTTGACCCACTTCAAAACGAAAAGTGCTTATTTTTAACCGTTCGATATGATAAACTATGAAAAGACTATTTAGAATAATTGGATTGGGGATACTTCTGAGTTTTTCTCAAGAGACCTTTTCTCAAACTTCACCCCAGTGGTTGAGGTATCCAGCCATTTCTCCTGACGGAGAAAAAATCGCTTTTACTTATAAGGGGGATCTTTATTTAGTCCCAAGTGCCGGCGGGAAAGCAACTCAACTTACCTTCCATGAAGCCCACGATTTCAAACCGGTTTGGTCACGGGACGGAAAGCAGATTGCCTTTGCATCGGATCGTTATGGCAACTTTGATGTGTTTGTGATGTCTGTTGATGGAGGAGAGGCGCTTCGTTTGACTTATCATTCTAATGATGAGCAGCCTTTTGACTTCAGTTCAGAAAATGAAAAAGTGATCTTCGGTGCATCCAGATTGGACATTGCATCGCATAGGCAATATCCTACAGGTTCCCAGCCTGAGCTATATCAGGTGAATAAAAAAGGAGGCAGAGTGGATCAGATCTGGACCCTGCCAGCTGAATACGTTCAGACCTCCAAAGATGGATCTAAGATGATCTACCACGATAAGAAGGGAGGAGAAAATGAATGGAGAAAGCATCACGAGTCCGGTATTGCAAGAGATATTTGGATGTATGATGGGGCTACCAATACCCATCAGATGCTGACCACTTTCTATGGAGAGGACAGAAATCCGGTATTCTCTTCAGACGAAACTGAGATTTATTACCTCAGCGAAGCAAATGGAAGCTTCAATGTTTTCAGTATGCCGGTGGACAATCCCAATCAAAGCACCGCACTGACCAGCTTTTCCAAGTTTCCGGTTCGCTTTCTTTCCATCGCCCAAAACGGACTGATGAGTTTCAGTTTTGATGGAGAGCTATACACGCTTAGAAAAGGAGAACAACCTAAAAAACTGGAAGTCTTCATAGCCACTCAGGGGATTTCCAATCTTGATCAATACATTTCAATCAACGGGGGGGTGCAGGAAATGGCCGTTTCTCCTGACGGAAAGGAAATTGCCTTTATTGCTCGTGGGGAAGTGTTTGTGACGGCGGTGGATGGATCCATGACCAAAAGAATCACCCAGACTCCCGAGCAGGAGCGGTTTCTTGAGTTTGCGCCTGACGGAAAGTCTTTGGTCTATGCATCCGAAAGAGATGGAAAGTGGCAGATTTTCAAGAGCTCCAAAGTGCGGGCTGAAGAACCTTTCTTTTTTGCTTCCACCCTGATCAAAGAAGAACCTATGATAAGTTTGGATACGGATGCCTATTTACCAAAATTCTCCCCAGATGGAAAGAAACTGGCTTATGTGGAGGGAAGAAGAAGCTTGAAAGTGATGGATTTGAGTACCAAATCTACAGTTACCTTGATGGGGCCGGAATTGCTTTTCCACATGCGTGATGGGGATCAGTATTTTACTTGGAGTCCTGACAGTAAATGGCTTTTAGCCAGCTATCGTCCTACCATGACCAATTCTGAAGTGGTTTTGCTGGATGCGACTGGAAAAGAAAAAATGCGCAATCTGACTTTGAGCGGCTATTCTGATGATAATGCCAAATGGATAGGGGACGGTAAGCAGGTCATTTGGTTTTCCAATAAGGATGGTCTGAGAAGTTATGCCACTAGCGGAAGAATGGAAGAGGATGTCTACACCTTGTTTTTTGATCAGGCATCTTGGGACAAATTCAGGTTGAGCAAAGAGGAGTATGATTTGCTTAAGGAAATTGAAAAGTCTAAAAAATCTGAAAATGGAGAAGAAAAGAAGGATGATAAAGCTAAATCCAAGGAAGTGGAACCAATCACTTTCAATTGGGATGGCTTTGAGGACCGTAAGTCAAGATTAACGATTCATTCCTCCTCGATGGGAGATGCGGTCCTATCTAAGGATGGAGAAAAGCTCTTTTACCTAGCCCGATTTGAAAAAGGTATGGACCTTTGGTCTACCAATTTAAGGACCAAAGAGACCAAATTGGAGATTAAACTGGACGCCAACTCGGGAAGTTTGGAATGGGATAAGGATCAAAAAAACCTGTTTTTGCTGTCAGGCGGATCAATCTCAAAAATCAATCCGGAGGGGATGAAAAGAGAATCCATCAAAATCTCCGGGGAAATGACTTTTGATAAAAATGCGGAAACGGCCCATCTATTTGAGCATGTTTGGCTGAGAACCAAAGGGATGTTTTACACTCCGGATATGCATGGTGTGGATTGGGACGCTATACAACCAGAATACAGAAAATATCTTCCACACATTGGAAACGGATATGAAATGGCGGAGATGCTTTCCGAAATGCTCGGTGAGCTCAACGTTTCCCACGCAGGAGCTAGGTATTCCCGATCAGTACCCATGTCTGATGCTACTGCTTCCTTGGGAGTCTTCTTCGATTATGGGTTTGAAGGAAATGGCCTGAAAATTACAGAAGTCATTAAAGGAGGACCTTTAGACAAGGCTGAAATTTCAGTATCAACTGGCATGATCATCGAAAAAATAGACGGTGAGCTTATCAGTGCTGATCTTGACTATGCAAAGTTGCTCAATCGTAAGTCGGACAAATTCACTTTGATTGAGGTGCTCAATCCTTCAGATGGTTCAAGGACTCAGTATACAGTGAAGCCGATTTCTCTTGGTGCAGAAGGACAGCTACTGTACAAAAGATGGGTCAGAAAAAATCAGGAGGAAGTAGAGAAGTTAAGCGGTGGCAAGTTGGGTTACGTACATATTCCGGGCATGAGTGATGGACCCTATCGAAATGTATTTGATGAGATGATGGGTAAGTACTTTGAAAAAGAGGCTGTCATCGTAGATACAAGATTTAATGGAGGAGGGGATTTGGTAGCCGATTTGGCAATGTTCTTTACCGGAGAAAGCTTCCTCACCTATGCCACTGAAGACAAAGTGGTAGGTGGTGAGCCTACCTCGAGATGGACCAAACCCACCTTGGCTATGTTTAATGAAGCCAACTATTCCGATGGTCATTGTTTTGCCTGTGGCTATACCGATCTGAAAATCGGTAAGACAGTTGGGATGCCTACACCAGGAACCTGTAGTTTTGCAGGATGGGAAATGTTACCTAACGGTGTGCGATGGGGCGCTGTTCCGATTTCTGCAAAGGACAAATCAGGAGATTGGCTGGAAAACAAGGAAACCCGTCCACAGTTTGAGGTAAAAAATATGCCTGGTAAGATCGATCAGGGAATTGATCAACAGTTGGAAAAAGCGGTGGAAGAACTTTTAAAAGAGGTCAAATAATACAAAAAACCCGGTCAGAAATCTGACCGGGTTTTTTATGATGCTTATCCACTATAAGTATTTACTGGTATTGTTTGGAGTTCAGTGATTCGTCATTCTTGAAAAACTGAGTCAATTTTCCAAAAGAGCTATCGAAGTAGCCTTCAAGCATTCTTTTGATGATGAAAGTTCGGTATTCATCTTTTGAAACAATAGGGAAATACTCATGGCTTTTGCCATAGGATTTGTGACTTACAAAGCCTTTTCTTTCCAAGATTCTAACAATAGTAGAAACTGTGTTGTAAGCCGGCTTTGGCTCCGTCATGGGTGATAGGATATCTTTTACGAAGCCTCGCTCAATATCCCAGAGGATCTGCATAATTTCCTCTTCTGCTCTGGTTAATGGTTTCATATGTGTTAAGTTTTATTGCGATAGAAAATTAGAGCTTTAGTTTCTCAAATGCAAAAAAAAGTTATTAATAGTATTACTATTTAGTTGAAAAAAATTTAAAAGACTGATATTCAAAGAAATAAAATTTAAAAAAAAATAGCCTTTTTTTTAAAGGCTATCTTTCTTGAGAAAATTAAGCTGTTTTCAACTTGATAATCCCTGTACTGTGAAGCAGCTTTACGATTGGGTAAGTCGGATCAAATTCATACCATTTTACTGCAAAGTTGGGTCTGTTAGGAAGCTTGTGGTGATTATTTTGAAACAACTCACCGAGCATCAAAACATCTAACAAGAGACTGTTTTTTGATTTGTCGTTATTGTCAAAGTTGGCATATCCATATTTATGTCCACTCCAGTTCACGATTGCTCCATGCACCGGTCCCATCAAAAAATGGATAGGAAGTAAGAAATACATCCACCAATGCGTTCCTGGCAATTCAAATACAGAGATACAGAGCACGTAGATCAGCACATACAGCAGTCCCCATCCTACACGCACAGCCATATTATCTGCAAATCGATCAAATTTATTCCAATCTGGGATATCCTTGGAAAAACGCTCTTCAGGCTTCAATCTGAAACTGAAGTAATCATTGTAGATGTTTTTGGTCTTCCACATCATAGTGAATAGGTTTTCGGTATGATGGGGACTGTGAGGATCTTTTGGAGTATCTGAATACGCATGATGCATCCTGTGAAGGATTGCGTAAGCTCGAGGAGACAGGTAGGAACTCCCTTGCCAAATCCAGGTGAAGAAGTAGAAGAATTTTTCCCAATACTTATTCATCACAAACATCTGATGAGCAGCATAACGATGGAGAAAGAAACTCTGGCAAAACAAAGAGAAATACCAGTGAAGGAGAAAGAAGATAATAATAATCACTCGGGTTACTTTTAGATTTATTGTACAAATATAACAGGCAGGATTTTATTTATCCCGAACAAGTTTAACTTGTGGCTTGATCAAATGATCTGATTTAAGTCAGTTTTTTTAAATAAAATTTCTAATTCTTATTTCAAGCTTATGGAACAATCAAACAAATCATCCTCTATCCTTACCAAAATTCTGGTAGGAGGAATATCGGTTTTGATAGCTGATCTTTTGCTAAGTGGTACTCAAGTGGATTCTTGGGTGACAGGATTTATTCTTGCAGGGGTAATCATTTTGATCAATTTTACCATTAAGCCCATTTTGATCATCCTTACTCTTCCTGTCACTTTATTGACCTTTGGACTGTTTCTTTTGGTCATCAATGCAGCTGTGGTATTGATTGCAGCCTATTTTATTCCCGGATTCACCGTAGATGGTTTCTGGTGGGCATTGGGTTTCGCCATTGTGCTGAGCATTATCAACGGGATATTTGGAATTAGCTTTAATTCCTGAGTACAACAGTACGATCACCTTGGCGGATATAGGTTAGGTTTTCGCCGTTCATGTTTTTGTACATTACAGGGGGATAGGGGTGTGGTTCAATCCTAACCAGCAGGAGGTAGATTTCTTCTTCCTCTGAATTTTCCGGGAAATCCGGATTAGCCAGTTTGACCTCATGATGGCTTAGATTTACCTGTGGAATGCAATAGTCTTGGTTGGCAGCGTCAATCATGTATTTCTCTTCCTCGGGATCGATTCCCCGCAGTTGCTTTTTGTCGCTTACCCCAATTAATAAATATCCTCCCATCGTATTTGCAAAGGCAACTAGGGTTTTGGCTATTTTTTCTTTAGAAGTGATTTTATTTTTGAAATCCAGGGACTTACCCTCTTTTTGTTTGATTAATTTTTTAACAAAATCCTCATCAAATTTTGTTGGATTCATTTTATTCCTTTATTTTCTTATTGATTAAATAACCAGATAAAATCGATTCTGTCGAAGCTCACCCAAAGAAAAACTAAAATTTTTACTTTATGCATTTTGAAAACCCTGGGTTTGACCCGCAAAACATTGAGAAGTTAGAAAAAGAACTTTCGCGAGCAGGAAAAAATTATAAGATTATTCCTGATGAAGGCAACTCTGAGGAGTTTGTTAATTTTTGGTTCATTGGAATGTATGAAGGCAAAAAAGTCATCTATGATGCAGCACTTTACACCCTAAGGCTTCATCATTCCAGCGAAGTCTATGAACTGGCTGAACATGAAGCGGCTAAAAAGTTTCCCAATTTCAAAGGAATCAACTATGAAGAGGATGAGGAGGGAAATCTAAAGCCTTTGTCCAGTGAGGAGGAGGAAATTGGATGGTTTATCACAGAAATCATCATGGAGCTAGAAGAGGAGGAAGCTGTCAAGGTGCAGGAATTCATTGATTTGGATACCAACCACGATTACGGCATTGGCCTGGATGCGGCATTGAATGTAGATGAAATCAATGACAAGGTGATATCCAGATTCGTCACTGAATTCAATGAAGATACGCTGATCTTGGATGACACACTTTACTCCTTCCAGACGGAGGAAGATGAAATCGAATAAGTACTTGTTTTTAAAACAACCCTGCGAGACGCTGGTTTAATTACCAGCGTTTTTTTCATGCTTAAAATAGCTTGGTCATCCCTGTATTCACATCCTCTTCCAGAGGGTCATCGGTTTCCGATGGAGAAATATTCCCTGCTTCCCCAGCAATTGCTCTATGAAGGGACAGTCAGTGAGGAAAATTTCTTTGTCCCTGAAATGTTGGACAAACAATGGATTCTCAACACCCATGAAGAGAGCTATTTTCTAAAGCTAAAGAATCAAAATCTATCCAAGGCTGAGATAAGGGCGACTGGTTTTCCTCTGAGTCCTCAGCTTGTGGAAAGAGAAATTCAAATTGCGGGAGGTTCCGTCCAAGCAGCCTTATTTGCTTTAGAATTTGGTATAGGGATGAATATTGCAGGCGGGACGCATCATGCCTTTACGGATAGAGGCGAAGGATTTTGCCTGCTTAATGACCTTGCTATTACTGCAAATTACCTTTTGGACAATCAGCTGGCCAAGAGAATTCTCATCGTAGACTTGGATGTGCATCAAGGCAACGGTACTGCTGAGATTTTCGGTGGCAAACCGGAGGTCTTTACCTTCAGCATGCATGGTGAGAAAAATTATCCCCACCGAAAGGAAAAATCAGATTTGGATATCGGGCTGCCAGATGGCATCCAAGATCATCAGTATCTGGATATTTTGACAAGGAATCTCGATCGCATCCTGAATGACTTTGAGCCGGACTTCATTCTTTACCAATCGGGAGTGGATGTGTTGGAAACGGACAAACTGGGAAGATTGGGCCTTTCTCACGCAGGAGTTCATCAAAGAGATAAGGTTGTGCTTTCTAGTGCCAAGTCCATTCAAGTCCCTGTAATGTGCTGTATGGGTGGCGGATATTCGGTCAAGATCAAAGACATCATTGATGCCCACGCTCAGGTGTTTAGGTTAGCTCAAGACTTGTTTTTCTAGGTCTTAACTCAATTTAACCTCCCTATTTTGTCTGACTTCTTGATAAATCAATACTTTCTCTATATTTGCCGCCTGTTAACCATACCCTTAATCAAGTGAAAAGAGCGTTATTTATCGTTGGACTACTGAGTTTAACCTCGGTTTTCTTCTACTCCTGCAATCAAAATCCATCTACCGAAAGTGCTTCTGTAACAGCGGAAACTGGTGTAAGCTCAGGTGACCTCAAGGTGGCCTTCGTATATACTGATTCAGTCATTAATAAGTACGATTTGTTCAAAAAGAAATCAGAAGAGATTACTGAAAAAGGAAGAAAATTTGAAGGTGATCTTCAGTCAAGAGCGAGAGGTTTTGAGCAAGAAGTAGCGACTTTTCAGCAGACAGGCGGAAACATGACTCCTAATCAGCAAAGAGCAAAGCAGGAGGAACTGATGCAAAAAGAGCAAAACCTCATGACTTACAGAAACAACCTCATGCAGGAGCTTTCCGCTGATGAAGCTACACTATACAATGAAGTATATGACCAAGTTCAGGCGTATTTAAATGAGTATGCGAAAGAACAAGGCTATGACGTCATCCTCTCTTACACAAGAGGTGGTGCTATGTGGTATGCCTCAGAAGCCATGGACATCACTACTGCAGTGGTGGATGGGTTGAATAAAAAATACAACCAAGGCGCTTCTCCTGCACCGGCTGCAAAGAGTGATTCCACTGCTACCAAGTAATTCCTGGTAAATCGATATTAAGAACCCAGAAAATTTCTGGGTTTTTTTATGGGCAAAAATTGGATAATTTTGCAATCCGATTGATTAATCCCTTTCCACGTTTTGGAAAAGGCGGTGAATCTGAAAATTACCTACTGGATCAAAGGTATCTAATCTGCCATTCCCATTCATAAAAAGTTAAAACATGAAAATCACTGAATTTTTAAAGCACAATTACAGACACTTTAACGCTGCAGCCCTAATTGATGCTGCGGAAGGCTATAAAACTCATCTTGACAATGGAGGAAAGATGATGGTCACCTTGGCAGGTGCTATGTCTACTGCTGAGTTGGGAATTTCTCTTGCAGAAATGATCCGTCAGGATAAAGTGCAAATCATCTCGTGTACTGGTGCTAATTTGGAGGAAGATGTGTTTAACCTAGTCGCTCATGATTACTACGAGCGTGTTCCTAATTACAGGGAGCTTACTCCAGATCAGGAACAGGAGCTTCTGGAGCGCCACATGAACCGGGTGACCGATACTTGTATTCCCGAGATGGAGGCCATGAGAAGGATTGAAGATGTGATTTTGGAGGAATGGATAAAGGCTGACCAAGCTGGCGAAAGATATTTTCCGCATGAGTTTTTCTACAAAATCCTTCTTTCAGGCAAATTGGATGCTTCATTTCAGATAGATCCAAAAAATTCCTGGCTTTTGGAAGCTGCAAAAAAGAACCTGCCAATCATCGTTCCAGGATGGGAAGATTCTACCTTGGGAAATATGTATGCCGGACATGTGATTTCTGGAGACGTGAAGAATGTTCACACCGTTAGGAGCGGAATTGAGTACATGACTTTCTTGGCTGAATGGTACACTGTCAATGCAACTGAAGAAAGTACTGTCGGATTTTTCCAAATTGGCGGGGGAATTGCAGGAGACTTTCCTATCTGTGTAGTGCCGATGTTGCATCAGGATTTGCAGAGAAACAATGTGCCACTTTGGGGCTACTTCTGTCAAATCTCCGACTCGACTACTTCCTATGGATCTTACTCCGGCGCAGTACCTAACGAGAAGATTACTTGGGGAAAACTGGGAATCAAAACGCCTAAATACATTATCGAATCTGATGCAACGATCGTAGCTCCATTGGTATTTGCCATTGTGCTTGATCAATAGTCATGAAAAAAACATATTTCAATTTCTTAAAAGCAAGCAGCCTTCTCTGTCTTGCTTTTTCCTTTTATTTCCCGACCCTGGCCCAGGAAATCAGATCCCTTTCCGGGGCTAATTCACCCAATGATGACTCTAATCCAGTTTGGATTGGTGATAACACCCTATTATTTACCCGTGCTTTTCATCCTCAGAATCTGGGAGGAATCCAGGATTCAGGAGACATTTGGATGACGGTCAAAAATGCAACAGGGGAATGGGAGGAAGCGGTACATAGGCCGGATCTAAGTACCGCAGGATATGATTTGGCTTTAGGTTTGGAAGATATCTTGACTTTGCTGGTTTTAAGAACAGAAGCAGGGAGAACTTCCATCCATCAGTATTCTAAGTTTGGAAAAGACTGGAATTACCTACGCGAGGTGAATTTTCCTTCTTTGGCTCAGGTGAGTGGGCCTATCACAGGCAGGATTGCTTCGGGAGGAGGATTAATTTTCCTCTCCGGAAAAAACTCTTCTGGCTTTGGTAATGAAGATATTTATGTCAGCGAAAAGAAAGGGCCTGTACAATGGACCGAGCTAGTGAATCTTGGACCTCAAGTGAATGGAAAAGGACAGGAGGTTAGTCCGTATTTTGATCCAGAAACTAATAAGTTGTATTATTCTTCCAATTCTCATCCCGAAGCGACTGGAAAAGATATTCTAATCAGTAAAAAGCTAGGAGATTCATGGGATAGCTGGTCAGTTCCGGTGAAATGGGAGCAAATCAGCTCCAAAGGTTCGGACGCCTCTGTAACTTTTTTGGAAGGGGAAGAAGTAGTTTGGTCGAGTACTTTGAGTAGCGACGGGTATGCTGATTTACTCACTTTCGCAGTTCCCGTTCCATTGGTTATTCCAGAGGATTTTGTGGCATCTGTCCAAGTGGAACCGATTAAACAACTACCTAAAAAGGAAATTGCTATTAAAGAAACAGATTCTTCTCAGGTAATTTTCACTGCTTCTCCTGCCGAAGTAAAAATGGCCGAGCCGGATCAGCCGGACCTTCAGGAAGAGGTGAAGTCAGAAACTCCATTGGAATGGACAGTGATTGACTACAAGACCAAGCAGCCAATCCCATTTCAAATCGAGGGGCAAAAGCAGAATCAGTCCGAAAGTATGGATGAAGGTCTTTTTCTTTCCGAAGTGATTAAAAAGGAGTTTACTGGATTAAAAATCAGTTCTCTAGGCTATTTTCCAAAAATTTTGGGAATTGAAGATATCCCTACAGATGGCCGAATCTTGGTAGCCCTTACCAAGGCCGAACCGGGTAGTGTTGTTCTTTTGGATAAAGTAAATTTCAAGAGAGGTACTTCTGAATTGGAAGAAGGGGAAACAGAAGTGTTCCTTTCGGACCTTGCTGGATTCCTTGTAGAAAACCCGGATATCGTCCTTAGAATTAACGGTCATACAGATAATGTTGGAGACCCTGGACTAAACAAACAGCTTTCCCTAGAAAGAGCCGGAAGTGTTCGTGATTTTTTGGTAGCCCAAGGTGTGGAATTCGAAAAACTGAGAATTTCAGGTTGGGGAGGAACTCGGCCTATTGCATCGAATGTGACTGAAGCGGGTCGGGCCAAAAACCGTCGGGTAGAATTGGTAGTCGAAAAATAAAGAAGAGGCTGTCTCAAAAGTGAAGTTTGTCACATTGAGCGAAGTCGAAATGTCGTCCGGAAAGCTGGAAATGGCCTTCGACTCCGCTCAGGCTGACAACGAAACGATTTATGAGACAGCCTCTTTTGATCAGAGGGAATAACCATCCCGATAGGTTCTCTTGACAAATTGATTAGCGGGTTCAAAGTTGGTGATCTTCATATTTGGACCATCCCAAACCAATTTGATTCCTCTCCCCGGATAGTCAAACTGAGTCGAGGATCCATCTCTTGGGATTCGATAATCGTAACTTCTGATCGCTAGGTTCCCCATCAAAACTGATTCTGTCAATGGACCAGCCACTGAAAATGGGGAGCTGAGTTTTTTGAATTCCTCTGACCCATATCCACCGATACAAGCCTCTACCCAATTGTTGTAGTGACCGCGATCTCCGCCCGGAACTCGGTATTCGGTTTGGGGAACATTGACCTCTTGAGTTCTGCTTGTAGGAAGAAGTTTTGGGTTGGCTCCATACGTTGCACACATCATTTTTCCTTCTGTTCCCTCGATAATTACCCCATTACCTCCATCTCCCATGATTTCATTAGGCTCCAACTCTTCAGGTCTGGTAGGTTGAATACCTCCATCCATCCAATGAAACTCCAGGTCTGGCTGTCCCGGCCTATCAAACCTCAAGGTGATATGTGAGGAAGGTGGGCAACTTTCAGGGAAATAACCTCTTTGGAACTCTCCCACATAAACAGAACCCACAGAGCATTCGGCAGACTTGGGATAACCCAATCCCAGAACTCTAAAAGGCGGCTCCATAATATGGCAAGCCATGTCTCCCAAGGCACCTGTTCCATAATCCCACCATCCCCTCCAGTTGAAAGGAACAAGATTCCCTACATAATCCCTATAAGGAGCAGTACCCAACCAAAGATCCCAATCCAGATCTTCAGGTGGACTGACGGGAGTTTCAGGCCATTGGATGCCTTGAGGCCACACGGGTCTATTGGTCCAGGACCACACTTTAGTAGCCTCTCCGATCAATCCTGCATTGTACCATTCTACCATTTGCCGAACACCATCTCCTGAAGAGCCCTGATTTCCCATTTGAGTGACGACTTTATATTTTTCGGCAGCTTCGGTAAGCATCCGTGCTTCATAAATATCATGCGTCATCGGCTTTTGTACGTAGACATGCTTTCCCATTTTCATCGCCATCATGGCTTGGACTGCATGCATGTGGTCAGGCGTACTGATTGTAACTGCATCGATATTTTTCTCCTCTTTTTCGAGCATGATTCGATAATCCTTGTAATAGGGAGCGTTTGGATGGGCTTCACGGGATCGAGCTGCACGAGTGTCATCTACGTCACAAAGGGCCACCATGTCGACCTTGCCACTTCTGAACACCCCGCTGACATCATTGAATCCCATACCTCCAATACCAATCCCTGCTACTCTCAATCGATCACTTGGAGCCACATACCCAGGTCCACCCAAAACGTGCCGGGGAACTATGTAAAAACCGGCTAAGGCTAAGGAGGAACTTTTGATGAAGTTTCTTCTTGAATTTTGTTCAGGAGAAGGATTTTTATCTTTCATGGTCAATAGGTTAATATTTTGGATTTGGTTTTCAAGAAAAGGAATTTTTCTTAGAAATGCCCGAGAATATGTACTGGTGGGCTGGGATTTTTGCAAGTCTCCGATTAGCTGAGGAGGGATTATAGTCTGAAACTTCTCAAACTCAATTCCTTCAATAATTCCATGAGTTGAAAGGAGATTTATAAAAAAATAGACTAAGTTTCGGAAAATAATCATCCCATGAAAAAAATCTTCACCTATTGCTCTATGGGGGCTGTGCTTCTTTTCTTTGCTTGCAAACCCGCACCTAAGCTGACTGAATCCTCTTTAATTCCAATTCCTCAAGAGATCAAAGATGGAAAAGGAGTGTTTGAATTAAACAGTGAGTCCGGAATTCACTTGATCGGTAGCGGAGAGCATCTGACTTGGGTAGGTGAGTATCTCGCTGATCGCCTTCGTCCTGCGACTGGTTTTGATCTTCCTGTTTCTTACGATGGAGGCAATATCCGACTTGAATTGGCTGGTGATGGAAATGCCGAAGCATACTCCATTTCAATCGATGAAAATCAAGTAAGCATCAGTTCTTCGGGTGAGGCGGGGTTATTTTATGGGATCCAATCATTGCTTCAACTATTTCCAGCAGAAATAGCCCATCAAAACGTACAAAATCAATCTTGGGTCATTCCTGCAGGCGCAATCTCTGATCAGCCTGCTTTTGGCTACAGAGGAGCGATGCTGGATGTTGCCAGACACTTCCTATCTGTGGAAGATGTCAAGCATTACATTGATCAGATGGCTGTCTACAAGCTAAATTATCTCCATTTGCACCTAACGGATGATCAGGGATGGAGAATTGAGATCAAATCCTGGCCAAAACTCACCGAGATAGGCGGAAGCACTGAAGTAGGTGGGGGTGAAGGAGGTTTTTACACCCAGGAAGAATACAAAGACCTGGTCGCTTATGCTGCTGATCGCTTTATCACAATAGTTCCGGAGGTAGATATGCCCGGACATACCAACTCTGCCTTGGCTTCTTATGCAGAATTGAATCCAGGTGTAAACTTGCCGAATGGGAAACTTGATTCGGTAAATAAGCAGCCTTTGGACTATCAGATGCCACTTAGAAATCCTCAAGCCTCCGAATTGTATACCGGAATTGAAGTGGGATGGAGCACTTTTGCACCGAAACTTGAGATCACTTATGCTTTTGTGGACAGTGTAGTAAGAGAAATTGCTGAACTGACTCCAGGTCCTTATTTCCACATCGGTGGAGATGAATCCCATGTGACCGAAAAAGATGATTACGTCTATTTTGTAGAGCGAGTGCAGGATATTGTATCCAAATATGGGAAAACTAGTATCGGTTGGGATGAGATTGCTACAGCCAAACTGCTTCCCGGTAATGTCGCTCAGTTTTGGGCGAAGGAAGAAAATGCCAAGCTAGCTATAGGTCAAGGAAATCAAATCCTGATGTCACCTGCGACAAGGGCTTACTTGGATATGCAGTATGACAGCACGTCAAGAATTGGTCTTCATTGGGCAGCTTACATTGAGCTTGAGGATGCATACAGCTGGGAGCCATCGACTTTTGCGGAGGGGATAGCTGCCGAAAATATCTTAGGAGTGGAAGCTCCTCTATGGACAGAAACCGTCACCAACCGAGAAGATATGGAGTACCTTTCATTTCCTCGTCTTCCTGCATTAGCTGAAGTTGCTTGGACCTCAGCTGATAAGCGGTCTTGGGAAGGATTTAAAAACAGAATTCAAAAACATGGCTCTCGCTGGAATATTCTCGGGATCCAATATTATCCCTCACCACAAGTAAATTGGGAAGGAAAATAAACCTCATGCCCGGTGATTTTCATCGGGCTTTTTTAATTCAAACCTTCCAAATACTTTGTTTTTGAGCAAAATGGACCTATTATCGAAATGATTTTCAATTTGAAAGTAACTAGCACTAATTCATGGGAAATATAATTGTCGAATTCAGTAACTGGATTTGGGGAACACCGATTTTAATTTTGCTTTTGGGAGGAGGAACCTACTTTTTTATTCACTCCGGCTTTGTCCCTTTCAGAAAAATGGGGCATGCAATAGGCCTACTCAAAGGTAAATACGACAATGAACTTGCCCCCGGTCAAATCACTTCACGGCAAGCACTCTCAGCGGCGATTGCTTCTACAGTCGGTTTGGGAAATATCTCCGGAGTCGCTATCGCTCTGAATATGGGAGGACCCGGTGCAATTTTTTGGATGTGGGTTGCTGCATTTGTTGGCATGGCTACCAAATTTTATACCTGCAGTCTGGCAATTATGTACAGGGGAAAGGATTCCTTAGGAAATATCCAAGGTGGGCCAATGTATGTCATAGAGGAGGGCATGGGGAAAAAATGGAGATTTCTCTCTTACATCTTCAGTATCGCAGGAGTCATTGGGCTTTTGGCCATTTTCCAAGCCAATCAGTTGACAGCGGTCACGCAGGCTGTGCTGTTAGAGCCTGATACCCTGGAAGAGACAGTCAGAAACCGATGGATAATAGGAATTATCATGATGCTTCTCACAGCAATGGTGATCTTAGGAGGATTGAAGCGAATTGCGGCTGTAGCTTCCAAAATGGTTCCTTTTATGGTCGCAATTTATTTTGCCACCGTGTTGATTATAGTCGTGCAATATGTGGGAGATATCCCATCCATTTTCAAATTGATTTTGGTTGATGCTTTTACAGGTAATGCTGTTATGGGCGGTGCAGTAGGTTCTGTGATAATTGTGGGAGCTAGAAGAGCTGCTTTCTCCAATGAGGCAGGTATCGGAACGGCGCCCATGGTGCATGGACAATCTCAAAATGACGAACCTATCCGAGAAGGTTTGATTGCCATGTTGGGTCCATTTATTGATACCGTAGTGGTTTGTACACTGACTGCTTTGGCAATTTTGCTAACCGGTGTCTGGCAATCCACAGAAAATGATGGGGTAAAACTAACTTTGGCTGCTTTTGAAATTGGAATTCCTGTCATAGGAAAATACCTCTTAATGCTTTCTGTTTTGGTATTTGCCCTATCCACTATGTTTACCTATTCATACTATGGTCATAAGTGTATGAATTATCTTTTTGGTGCGGATAAGGCTGACTATTATAACTATTTCTACTTGATTACCATAGTTGTGGGAGCCGTGGCTTCTCTGGAAGTAGTAGTGAGCTTGGTGGATGGGATGTATGCCGTGATGGCTTTTCCTAATATGATCTCTGCCATTTACCTAGCACCAAAGGTGAAAATAGCCATGAAGGATTATTTCCAGAGGATGAATGCAAAATCATGAATTTCCTGATTGCCCCCAATGCATTTAAAGGTACCCTAACAGCCCAAAAGGCTTCTGATTTAATTCAAGAAGCCATTAAAGAAGTTCTTCCTTCTTCTTCTTGTTTTTTGCAGCCAATAGCGGATGGAGGAGATGGTACCTGTGAGCTCTTGCTGGAATCCTTAAACTTGAAGAAAGTTTCATTTCCCTCTCTCAATGCAATCGGTCAACCATGCAACGGTTTTTTTGGCTGGGATGAAATTGAGAAAAAGGCCTATTTGGATGTATCCACCTGTTCTGGACTCGGAGTATTGACTGAAGAACAGAAAAATCCTTGGCTTACCTCCACATTTGGTACGGGCCTGGTGATCAATTATGCCCAAAAGATGGGGGCGAGGGAGATCGTGATCGGCTTGGGTGGGAGTGCAACCATTGATCTGGGAACAGGCATTTTAGCCGGATTAGGATTCGAATTTTTAGATGAAAAAGGCCGACTTATTCCTGTGTATTCCAGCCGATGGATGACTAAGGTCAGATATGTTCAACCTCCAATCCCAAGACCAAAACTGAAATTCACTTGCCTTTGTGATGTGCAAAATTTGTTTTTTGGACCAAATGGAGCCATATCTGTCTACGGCCCTCAAAAAGGGCTAAATCCAGAGGAATTCGACGAATTCGACAAGGTAATTTCTGATCTTCATCAACTTTTAATGGCTAAGGCTAATCAGGAAAAAAGAGATATCCCGGGATTTGGGGCAGCAGGAGGGATAGCGATGGGTCTATCTGCCTTTTTTGATGTTTCTATCGAGTATGGAGCCTCATATTTCTTCAATCGAGTAGGAATGGAGGAAAAGATTCAATCTGCCGATTGGGTAATCACAGGTGAAGGTAGGTATGACCGCCAGAGCTCCGAGGGAAAAGGGTCATTTGAATTGCTTCAGCTGGCAAAAAAGCACGGTAAAAAGACAGCTCTGATCACCTCAGGCAGGGAAGGGGACCAAGCAGGATTTGATTTGGTATTGAATCTTCCCGATTTGGACTTTGATTCTCCCTATTTGGAAAAGGAAGCACAATCTAATCTTTTAGACCTGATGAAGACCAGTCTGCAATCTGGAAAGTTTGTCTAGTTATACCCTTCGGTAATCTCCTTGCCAATTCTTAATGCTTTTTTTGATCTCCTTTGGACTCATTCCTTGCTGAATAGCCTTTTCCATTAAAGGAAGTAATTCCTCGTCTCCTGCAAATCGCAGGGCAATGATCTGTCCCAGTCTTAACTTTTCTTCCTTGGAGTAAAAAGATGTTCCCGTGAGATGGAAATATCTCATTCTCATCTCGTTTAGAATTAGCCTGTTTTGAAGTTTGAGTGCGTAGACTCTTGCTAAAAGAGGAAGGAGAACTAGCAAAAAAGCACCGATCAAGTAATAAAGACTAGTAAGTATTTGATCTGTAGAAGAGAAATCCATTCTAAAGACAGTCCAGAAAAAGAAAATCAGGGATAGTGGAGTGACCACAAAATGGTGGAATGGAAAATAGCGAGTGTGATTTTCGAAAGTTTGTGTTTTCATAGGAAGGTCATAAAAAAAGGAGGTAAAAACCTCCTTTCGCATATCTTTTAATGATCAGCTTTCTTTTTCTTTCCAAAGGTACTTCTCGCATCCATCGCAGAGAGTCCGGCACCCAAGCCGATAAGAATACACACAATGAAAAGGAACAATTGCGCTCCAGACATGAGTGGTGAGCTGAAAATATCCAGTAGAATCATGATTTTATGTTTGAGTTGCTAAAGACAGGGCGAAGATAAAGCCGAGCTGCCAAAATACCAAAGCACTAGGGGTGCTCCTGTGATTTTTAATCCAGATCGTCAAAGTCTTCCTCAAAGTCCTCGTCTTCGAAGTCGTCTTCATCTTCATCGAAGTCTACGAAATTGTCATCTACAAATTCGTTTTCTTCTTCCAGATCATACTCATCTTCAAATTCGTCATCAAACTCATCTTCTTCTTCGAAGTCATCAAACTCATCGAATTCTTCTTCAAAATCCTCCATAGCTAATTTTTTAAAGGGTTTTATTGATTCAACGGTACGAAATAAGAGAAAAAATCAATTAGACCAATACTGCTGACTTTAATTTTTTTTCTGGAGCTAAATTCATCTCTAATCTTTGCTGAGACAACCAATTTTCTCGAAGCAGGGCTGCCCAAGCTTTCATGTATAGGACTACATCTTCCCTGGAATTCTTATTCAATTGATCTCTTTTGTCCTTGGGTATAGTTCTCAAAATCTCCGGATCGGACAGGCGTTCCAAATGGGAAAGATCATCCAGCGTCAATCCAAAGTCCAACATTTTGGCAATCATTAGGTCCATAGGATATCCGCTCGTAGGACAATAATCCAGGATTTGTTCATTCCAATCTCCATAACGCTGCATTGCAAATTGATGAATTTCTGCCTTGGTAAATTGGGTGAGTTCTTGAGCTAAATTACCACAATTGCAAGCTCCCATATGTCCCCACTGATAGGAAGCACCATTGGAAAGCTTGGTAATTGTCTTTTCTATAGCTGCTATTAATTCAGGGTTTGCTTTTGCCATATCCTTTTTTCTTTGATAACTCGTATTTGCTTTCGAGGTTTTCTAAAGATAAAAAAGATCAAAAAAAAACTGATCCCTGGATCAGTTAAAGATACTTTTGATGTATTTTTTTATCAGAGGTTTGGATAGGTAGTCCCTTACGATCTGATATTGACTGGCTTTACTTATGTCCCTTTCATCTACTGAACTGCTTAAGATATAGATCTGCGCGTCAGTATCTCTTGGATGAAAATTATCCAAAAAATCCCACCCTGTCATTTCAGGCATATTCAAGTCCAAGAAGAGATAATTGGGATTGATTGAATCAATCTCCTCCAAAGCTCTCCTTGCACTTTGATACTTGTAAAACTGACATGGCTCCTTTACATTTTTGGAGATCAGCTTTTCCGTAACAAATGTGCTGATAGGATCATCGTCTATGAGAACTATCGTAAGCATCAAAATGCGTTAAATGGGGTTTGAAATACAATAATAATTATACAAAAATGCCAATTAAATATTTATTTACAAATACTTTGCCAAAAAAGATTGTTAGGATTCGTTTAAATATTACTGAGGATTGAATTTTTGTCGCCCAACCAGGAGATCAAAGAACAACTTGAAATCGGATGCCAGACTAAAAAAGGGGTATTTGAATGTGGCGGGTTTATTTTTTTCAAAAAAGAAATGACCGACCCATGCAAAACCGTAGCAAACAAAGGGAATGGAGAAAAGCCAAACGTAATTGCCAGTAACGACTCCTGCGATCAAAATCACAAACAATAAGGCTGTGCCAACAAAATGGAGCTTCCTGCAGGTAGCATTTTGGTGTTCTGCAAGGTAGTAGGGATAAAATTCTTCTAAGGTTTTATACTGTTTTTCCATGGTTATTTAGGGTTGATTGGATTTGAATTCAAGAAGACTTGAGTTGCTGAATTTAATGATTTTATAACCTTTTTTTGTTTTGACTTAGGATTGGTCACTTCGGTTACCGCTGTTAAGGTCATTAGGTACTTATCCTGAACGGGATCGATGAAATCGACAATTACCTGTAAGAGTTCATAATTAGAAACACTGACCCGATTCATATTTTGCATTGAATAGGGATTGAAAAACCACGGGTCATAAACTCGGTATCCCCAAAGAGGGTAGGGGTTTGCATAGTTTACTGTCTCTTTTTTCCGTGGATCTTCGTTTGAATTGTATCGTATGACCACATCCGGTCTTTTTGCATCATAGACCATTCCTGCTGCCTCCAGCTGATTTTGCAATTCAATTCTCACCATTTCATCTATGAAATTTTCCTCAAAGCCTTTTATGTTGAGTTCTTTATTTACAATCACAAAACTCTGATAAGGTCTGGAAAGAGGTATTTCTGTGTTTTCCTTGAACACTTCTATAGAGCTACAGGAACTGAGATAAAGAAGAGACAGGAAAGCAATAAGGATGATTGACTTGTGAGAAAGCATGGGTAATAGGGTAAAAAGGTGACCTTTCAGGAAAGTTAAATTTTCTTTCATAACGGAAAAAACAAACTGTTTATTCATTTCATTCCTTTCAAAGCGATAAGGATTATTACTTTTGGCAAAGAAATTTTATGAGTAGACCTGATTTCGACGATATTTTCATGGAATTGGCCATCAATTTGGCCAAGAGATCGCATTGTATCAAAAAACATGTGGGTGCAGTATTGACCAAGGATACCCGAATTATTTCCATTGGATACAATGGTCCTCCTGCAGGTACTCACAATTGCGATATTGAATTTCCCGAAAATGGATGTGCAAGAGACAGCAAGGGAAGTTGCTCTTTGGCCCTTCACGCGGAGCAAAATGCAATTCTCTATGCGGTAAAAAATAATACTTCAGTCGAAGGTTCTACCCTTTATGTTACCCTAGCCCCATGCCTAGCCTGTGCGAGAATCATTTTTTCAATGGGTATTTCCAAGGTGGTTTACCTTTTTTCATATGCCGAATACAAGGGAATAGGTAACGATGAAGGTGTGGACTTTCTCCGCAAGTTTGGAGTGGAAGTAGATCGATATTCAAAAACGCCTGAAGTTCATGATCCTTTGATCTAAATAAAATTCACTTCAGGACTAAGTTGTATTCCAAATTTTTCTAAGACTGAATCCTGTATTTTTTGAGCCAATTCCTGAATGGCTTTTCCATCTCCGTTTCCATAATTGACCAAGACCAAGGCCTGCTTGGCATGCACGCCCACTTCTCCGAATTTCTTGCCCTTCCACCCAGCTTGCTCTATCAACCATCCAGCCGGAACCTTCACTCCGCTGTCTACGGGATATCCGGGAATGGAAGGAAAGTCCGTTTTTAGGCTTTTGAATTGCTCATGTGAAATAGTTGGATTTTTGAAAAATGATCCTGCATTCCCGATTTCCCTTGGATCAGGTAATTTGGATCGACGGATTTCAACCACTGCGTCACTGACCGCCTGAATGGTCAAATCCTTTACTCCGTTTTTCTTCAAAGTTTCCTGAATGGCTCCATATTCCACATTGATTTTGGGCTCCTTTTGTAGCCTAAAAACCACTGAGGTTATCACATATCGATCCTTCAACTCATGCTTGAATATACTCTCTCGATACCCGAATTGGCAGGCTTCTGAGTCGAAACTGACTATGTCCAAAGATTCTCTGTCTAAAGCATTTAGGCTTTCAAATACTTCTTTGATTTCCACCCCATACGCTCCAATATTTTGCATGGGTGAAGCGCCGACAGTACCTGGAATCAGGGATAGATTTTCAATCCCAGCCCAATTATGTTTTAAAGCATAAAGGACCCAATCGTGCCAGTTTTCTCCTGCACCTACTTCTACCCATATTTCATCCGAAGTTTCTTGGATTACCTGAATTCCTTTGAGCTCGATTTTGATTACCAATCCGGGGAAATCTTGGGTCAAAAGCACATTGCTACCTCCGCCAAGAATCAAAACCTGTAATCCTTTTTCTCTAGCCCATAGGAGAGATTTTTTGAGGGAATCCAAATCTCCGGCTTGGGTGAAAAATCTGCTTTTTTTATCTATTCCAAAAGTATTGAAGGCTTTGAGGGAATGGTTTTCTATTATCTTCATGGTTTGGGCTTGTCCTGCGAAATAAGCAAGAATTTTGCCTCAAATCTAGAAAGTAGGTCGGTAACTGAAGATAGTTTATGCGAGAAATACAAATCAATGGTACCCGCGTGAGGTGGGGACAGCAGGCCAATCTGGAAATTCCAATTGCCAAACTCCCAACACATACCTTGATTGATTTGCCGATTTTTATTCGATCCTCAACCAAGGAAGGACCGATAGTCTTGATCAGCGGGGGAATCCATGGTGACGAAATCAATGGTGTGGTTACTGCCAAAAAGTTTCTGGAAGAAGTCGATCAGGGTTTGGATCTGAAAAAAGGAGCTTTGGTCATAATTCCCTTGGTGAATATTTATGGTTTTTTATCCAACAGCAGAACTTTTCCTGACGGGAGAGATCTAAATCGTAGTTTTCCAGGAAGTAAAAAAGGATCTCTTGCTTCAAGAATAGCATTTATTATAAGTGAGGAAATTATTCCTCAAATAGACTATGGAATAGATTTCCATACAGGTGGAAGAATGCTCTCTAACTATCCTCAGATTAGGGTTGACTTTTCTGATAAAAAAGGAATGGAGCTTGCAAAGGCTTTTGGAACCCGATTTATGGTGAACTCAAAACATATCGAAAAATCCTTCCGAAAAACGGCATTCAAGGCTCAAAAGCACATTTTGGTTTTTGAAGGCGGAGAGTCCATGCGATTGGATCCACTTTCCATTGATGAAGGAATTTCCGGAACAAAAAGAATGCTCCGGCATTTGGGTATGATCGAAGATGCCCCCGAAGCGCTGGAAACACTTGTTTTAAAAAACAGCGACTGGGTCAGGGCCAAGGCTTCCGGGATTTTTTACTCCTCGGTAAACTTGGGAGACAGTGTAAAAAAAGGACAAATTCTAGCAAGAATATCTGATCCCTATGGTCAGGTGGTAGTCCCGGTCAAATCCCCATCCAACGGCTATGTTATTGGAGTCAATAACAACCCTGTAATCAATGTAGGGGATGCCCTAATCCATGTTGGTGATACATAAAAAAGGCTGACCCTATTCAGAGCCAGCCTATTCTTGACCAAGAGGAATTCAAATTAACTGAAATAGGCCCTTAAGCCTTCCAACTTTTCGGTTAGCTCTTTCTCCACTTTTCGGTAATCACCTTCATTGGATAATGGAGTATTTACTGAGAAATAATATTTGATTTTTGGTTCAGTCCCCGATGGTCTGGCAGAAATCTTACTTCCATCTTCCAGATAAAACTGCATCACATTGGATTTGTCTAGGTCGAGTTGCTCCACTTTTCCTGATTTTACATCTGTGACTGTGGAATTCTTAACATCTACTATACGCTCCACAGGACTGCCATTCATGGCAGCAGGGGGATTGGTACGGAAGTCAGCCATCAACTTTTGAATCTGCTCAGCGCCATCTTTTCCTTTTTTGGTCACAGAAATGAGAGACTCTTTGTAGAATCCAAACTGATGGTAAACCTCTGCAAGTACTTGGAATACATTCTTGCCTTGGGTTTTGTAGTAGGCAATGGACTCAGCTACCATGGCACATGCACTGACTCCGTCTTTATCCCGAACAAAATCTCCAACCAAATAGCCGTAAGATTCTTCTCCGCCACCGATGAAGGTTTCTTTTCCTTCCAATTCACGGATAATTGCCGCGATATTTTTGAAGCCGGTGAGAACATTGAAGCATTTCACTCCAAATCCTTCGGCAAGGCGATTGATAAGTTCTGTGGTCACAATGGTATTGACCATAAATTGTCTGCCGTCTAGCTTTCCCGCTTCTTTCCATCGGGAAAGCAAGTAATAGGTAAGTAGGGTTCCTGTTTGATTCCCATTGAGCAGTTCATATTCGCCAAACTCATTTGGGACTACCGCTGCATATCGGTCTCCATCAGGGTCACAAGCTAAAACCAAGTCCGCATTCACTCTTTTGCCCAATTCAACAGAGAGCGTCAGTGCCTCTGCTTCTTCGGGATTGGGGTAGATGACGGTAGGAAATGTTCCGTCAGGTTTGATTTGCTCTTGCACCACATGGATATTGTCAAATCCAAAAGCTCTTAGTGCGTCTGGAACCATTTTGCCAGAAGCTCCATGGATAGGAGAGAAGACAATCGGCATGGATTTGTTTGCTTGGATTGCATTAGGTGAAAGGCTAAGTTCCTTTACCTTATCCAAGTAGATTTGATCAAAACCTTCTTCTATGTAGTGCAGCAGTTCGTCATTCTTGTTCCAAATGACTTGGTCAAAAGATGTGATTTTCTTGACCTCATTGATGATATTCGTGTCATGGGGAGCGACTACTTGAGCTCCATCATCCCAATAAGCTTTGTATCCATTGTATTCCTTTGGATTATGGGACGCGGTAATCATGACGCCTGACTTACAACCAAAATGACGTACTGCAAAAGAAAGCATGGGAGTAGGGCGCATCTCACGGAAATACAGAACAGTGATTCCGTTTGCAGTCAACACATCAGCGGTAGTCCTTGCAAATAGGGTATTGTTTATTCGGCTGTCATGGGTGATTGCCACTTTGATTTCCTCGTTAGGAAAACATTTGAGCAGGTAATTGGCTAAGCCTTGGGTAGCCATGCCCACGGTATAGACATTCATCCGGTTGGTGCCTATACCCATCAGCCCTCTTAGTCCTCCAGTACCAAATTCTAGGTCTTGATAGAAGGAGTCGACCAATTCTGTAGGATTTTCGACCTTCAGTTTTTTAATAGCTTCTTTGGTTTCGGCGTCTATGTTGCCATCCAACCACTTTTGAACTTTGCTCTCGATAGCAGGATCTATTGAACTCATGGGTTTAAAAATTTCAGTACGTTTCTAAGTTATGTAAAATGTCAAATTTTGCCACTATTCCCAATAAATGTCTTTTGATCAGAATATTTTTCTCCCTGATTTTCAATACCCAAAAGAGATTCTTTATTTTGGATCGGGTTTTGTCCAAAATCCCTTATGAAAAATCACCTCCTATTACCCATCACCCTTTTAATTTCATTCTTTCTCCTTCTACCTGAATCATTTACCTTAAATCTCAAGGAGAAGGATTTGAAAGTAGCTACCTCTGAGAGTATAAAAATCAGAGAATCAACAATTGACCTGCAGGTTTCTATTGGGGATAAGCTTTTTGTCTTTGGGAAAAAAAGCGGGACACTCGACATGGTGAAAGTTGGAATGGATTTGCTGCCATTTTCCCAATTGATCCAAGAAAGCAATCCAACCATCAAGCTAAGGCAGATTGGCTGGAAAAGACTCAAAAATGGTACTGTTCAGATTATATCCTCTTTTGATTCTTGGCCAACCGGTTTGACTTGGTCTATTTATCCTGATGGAAAACTTAAAATGGAAGCTTCGGGCGATGTTCTAACGGCGAGTTCTTCCGAACTACCATTGGGGCTTGATTTTGATTATCCAGAAATGCAATTGAAAAAGGTGACATGGAAAGAGCACTCTGGTGCTTGGGGAGAATGGGATCCAGAATCTCCAAATCAATACCCACCGCAGTTTTTCAACTCAATTGATTTTGTGGATCTGACTTTCGATCAGGTAGGAGTCAAAGTAAAGTCTGCCGATAGAGGTGTAGGGCTACAATGGAAATCCAAAGACGAAGTCAATCAAAATTCTGATATTCGGTTTGTATTGCGGCAAGAGGATGCAGAATTGGCCAGAATATCCAAATCATCCGATACCCCGGATTCATTTAACTCTCAGGAGGTATCACCTGATAAAATCAATACTTCAAAAGGGATGTCCTTATGGTTTGAATTTCAGTGATTTTTAAATTATTTGCTTTCTTGATTCTGGGTGAGTTTATTTCGAAATAGTACCTGATTTGAATCTTTTAGCTGGAACCATTGATGTAGGTTTCCTTCTGGTTAATCTATCAAAAGGATGGAAATCCTCTTTTTTGGAAGTATATTTTTGAGGCTAAAAATTAGCAGAGCCATCAGAGGATTTGCTCTTTATCCTTTCTGATTGCCTTTGAATCTAATTTTTGGATTTAAACATCCTTGTCCTATTATCCCTATTTCAATTCATCATCAACCCTAACCTAACCTTTATGCGAGTCTTATTCTTGAGCTTTTTTCTTTTCTGTTCCTTTTTCGCCTTCTCCCAATCAGCCCGACTGAAGACACCCTGGACTGATTCTGTAAATCCTGAGACACCACTACAGGAGTATCCAAGGCCACAGCTGGTTCGGCTGGAATGGCAAAATCTCAATGGTCCTTGGGACTATGCTATTTTACCCAAAGGAAGTCTTCCGGAGACTGGTTTTGCAGGTAAAATAACCGTTCCTTTCCCCGTCGAATCCTATTTGTCCGGAGTTCAAAAAGAAGTTGGACCAGAAAATGAACTTTGGTATGAAAAGTCATTTGACTTATCTCTCCCTACCAAAAACAAAAGGGTTCTCCTGCATTTTGGAGCTTCCGATTGGGAAACAGAAGTTTGGGTAAATGGTAAAGGAGTAGGAAAGCATCAAGGAGGATATGATTCTTTTTCCTTTGATATCACCCCCCATTTAAACCAGGGAAAAACCCAAGTGATCCGGGTGCGAGTTTGGGATCCCAGTGACTCTGGTCCTCAGCCTAGAGGCAAGCAGGTCAAAGAACCCAGGGGAATCTGGTACACACCAGTGACAGGGATTTGGCAGACCGTTTGGCTCGAAACAGTTCCCGAAAGCTACATTTCCGGAGTCTATTCCAATACGGACTGGGAAAATGGAATTCAGGTATTTTACCCTGAGGTAAATACCTCTAAATCAGATCTAGAAGTGGAAGTGTTAGTAAAGGAAGGGACTTCGGTGATAGGTTCTTTAAAAGGGAAAGCGGGTTCTCCGATTCCTGTAAAGCTGAAGTCACCCAAAGCTTGGTCCCCTGATTCTCCTTTTCTCTATGAGGTGTCTGTAAAATTATATGAAGGGAAAAAGCTGATTGAAGAAGTTAAATCTTACGCTGCCTATCGGGATATCCGCATGGCAAAGACTGCTGATGGGTTTCAACGGATGTTTTTGAATGGAGAGCCTTTATTTCACTATGGTCCCTTGGATCAGGGTTGGTGGCCAGACGGATTATACACCGCTCCCACTGATGAGGCCTTGCTTTTTGATATTGAAAAAACCAAGGAAATGGGCTTCAACATGATCAGAAAGCACGTCAAAGTGGAACCTGCTCGATGGTATTACCATGCGGACCGACTGGGAATGCTCGTTTGGCAGGATATGCCAAGCGGAGACATGGGAAATCGCTGGGAAGTTCGTCCGGGAGTCATTCGGGAAGGAGTGGAGAAAATGAGAACTCCAGAATCCGAAGCCATTTTCAAAACCGAATGGAAAGAGATTATTAATGAGTTTAAGTTTTTCCCTTCCATTGTAGTGTGGGTACCGTTCAATGAAGCTTGGGGCCAATTCAAAACCACTGAAATTACCCAAATGACCCGTGAACTCGACCCAAGCAGATTGATTAATTCTGCTTCCGGCGGAAATTTTGAAATGAATGGAGCTACTGTGGCAGGCGATATCCTTGACTTGCACAACTATCCTGACCCAGTGATGCCCGATCCGAAAATATTCGGTGCTGAATCCATTATGGTGTTGGGTGAATTTGGCGGACTTGGACTGCCTCTTGAGGGGCATACCTGGCAGCAAAAGGACAACTGGGGCTATCAGAGTTTTTCCTCTGCAGATGAATTGAAAGCCAGATATTCCGGCTTGATTGAGGATTTGTCAGAATATATTCCGAGAGGTTTGGCTGCGGCGGTATACACTCAGACTACCGATGTGGAAATCGAAACCAATGGACTGATGACTTACGATCGCCAAATCATTAAAATCGCGGTTGAAGAGCTGAAAAAAATGCATGAGAAGCTGTATAAATAGAGGTAAGATTTTAAACTCAAGATGATAGACATGAGAAGAAAGAAAAAGTCTTTCGAATCTCATGTCTAATATCTTACATCTTAAGTCTAAAGTCTATCATCTAACTCTTATCTTACAAATTTCCCCTTAGTTCTTGCTCTCTTTCGATCGCCTCAAACAGGGCCTTGAAATTACCCTTACCAAAGGAAGTTGCGCCTTTTCTCTGAATGATTTCGAAGAATAGGGTAGGTCGGTCCTGTACCGGTTTGGTGAAAATCTGAAGCAAATAGCCTTCTTCATCCCGGTCTACCAAAATATTCAAATCCTTCAATGGCTGAAGGTCCTCATCGATTTTTCCTACCCGATCCAATAGATCGTCGTAATAAGTTCCAGGCACTTCCAGAAATTCTACACCTCGTCTGCGCAATTCGCTTACGGTGTGAATAATATCATCAGTAGCAATGGCCATGTGCTGAACTCCCGGACCTCCGTAAAAATCAAGGTACTCCTCGATTTGAGACTTTTTCTTTCCTTCAGCTGGCTCATTGATCGGGAATTTGATGTAGCCGTTTCCATTGGAAACTACTTTGGACATCAGGGCTGAATATTCAGTGGAAATATCCTTGTCATCGAAGGTGATCAAGAGCTTGAAGCCCATGACATTTTCATAAAACTCCACCCATTTGTTCATTTCACCCAAAGCCACATTTCCCACACAGTGGTCGATGTATTTCAGACCGATTGAGGTCGCCTGATAAGTGCTTTTTCTAGGTTTGAAGCCCGGCAAAAAGATTCCCTTGTAGTTTTTTCTTTCCACGAAGGTGTGAACAGTATCTCCATAGGTGTGAATGGAGGCCATTTTCACTTCTCCATGTTCGTCTTTGAAAATTTTGGGTTCAGCTGCTGATAAGGCTCCGCGGGAAGTGGTCTCTTTCCAGGACTTCTCTGCATCATCGACCCAAAGTGCCAATACTTTCACTCCATCTCCATGCTTTTGAATGTGGGCATTAATGGGGTGCTCTGAGGAAAGAGGGGAAGTGAGGACCAATCGGATTTTGTCCTGCTTGAGGACATAGGAGGCTCGATCTTTAACTCCGGTTTCGGGACCGGAATAGGCGATCAATTCAAATCCGAAAGCATATTGATAGTAGAAAGCACTCTGCTTGGCGTTGCCAACATATAGCTCTACATAGTCGGTACCGTTTATTGGTAGGAAGTCTTCGTTCATGGTGAGTTAATTTGGGTCTAAATTCAACCCAAAGTTAAGAAACTTCACCAAATATTATTTGGCAAGGCTAGGCTATTCTTCAGGATTTTTATTTCTCCAAAGTGCTATCCAAGCCATAAGGAGCAAGGCCAAACCCCAAGTGCCGACCGAGGTTTCCATAGTCAGCCAAAGCAGGAAAAAGTAATAGGGAATTGCAAAACAGAATCCGATCAAAAACTTCCAAGTAGCCGTAAATACCTCATCTTTTACTCCCGGCTTTTTGAGCAGCCAAAGGCCAAAAAGTGGCAAATGGAACAGTTTCATCACCTTATTCCTGAGACCGGAGATTTCGGGTATAGGATTCTTGGCCTTGCCATGGGCTAGAAAATAATCCACTTCAGACTTAGAGCTCACATCCACTTGGTGGTCAAGCATGCTTTGAAGGTTGGCTTCATAACCCTCATCGGGGATATTTACGGCCAGTTCCTTCAGCTCTTTTTCCACTCGTTTGGTCAGTTTGCCAGACTGGGCGGGAGGCATATCCACGGGAACAGGTACTCCAAAAGTGATTCTAACCTGACTTCCGGATCGCTTATGTGCACTGTAGTCAATTGCTACAGGAAGAATGACCGGCTGGACCTCAGGATATTTTTCAATCAGGCCAAAAGCCATCCGGGTAAATCCTTTACTCAAAGGCCTGACATTTCTGACTAGACTGTGCCCGCCCTCGGCAAAAATGATAACAGTACCTTTGTTTTTCAGTACCTCAAAAGTCTTTTCAAAGGTGTTTTGATTTTGCTGAATGGTAGAAAAACCATCGCGAACCCGATACACAGGAAGCATTCGGATAAAGTCCAGGAGTTTGGCTGCGATTGGATTTTTGAATACAGATGCCCGGGTCAAAAAGTAGGGGCGAAGCCGGGTATGTGTAGCCAAAAGCAAGGGATCGATCAACGCATTTTGATGATTGGCTACTAGAATTACCGGTTTCCCTTTTGGGATATTTTCCTTTCCAAGGATGTGAATCTTATGAAAATAGCCGTGCAGGGCAATTTTCACCAAGACTCTCAATACTCCATTGAAAAGGTTTTTTATCATTTATTTTTCCAAAATGTGGCGACTCCCAAACCGGAAATCAAATGCCAAATACCCCACCAGGCAGTGATGATTGCCATCCCGCCCAGACCGTCAAAATACGTGAAAATCAAAACCAGTCCCAAACCGGAATTTTGAATTCCTGTCTCAATAGTGAGCGTTTTGATATCGGGAAGAGGGAGTTTGCCGAGTTTACCTGTGGTAAAACCGGCTAGCAATGCAACCAGATTATGGGCCAGAACCCAAATGAATATCAGCTGAATGTATTGAATAAACAGATTAAAATTGCCTGCAAAAGCAATAACCACAAAGGCGGCAAAAATCAGAATGCTTAAAGGACGGAGTATTTTTGAGGCCTTATCCGCAAATGATGGAAACTTTTGACGGGTAAGTATTCCCAAAATCAAGGGAACGCCCAAGATCAAGCCTACTGTCATAAAAACCTCTCCAATATCCAGTGAAATCTCTTTCAGCATGGACGCGGTAGGTGAGTAAAGTCCAGCCCAAAGGGCGAAATTCAGGGGAGTAAGAAATATAGAACTGCTGGATGAAAAAGCGGTAAGACTAACTGATAAAGCTGTATTTCCTTTAGCCAGACTGGAAAGGAAATTAGAAACATTTCCACCAGGACAGGCAGCCACCAGAAACATTCCCAAAGCCACACTCGGAGGAGGCTGAATACCTAAAACCAATAGGTAAGTGAGGAAAGGGAGCAAAAGAAACTGGGAGAAAAGACCAAGAAAAAACCCTTTTGGATTTTTTGCCAAGTATTTAAAATCACTCCATTTCAAGTCAAGGGCCACTCCATACATGATAAGTGCCAAAGCAAGATTGAGCAGAAGTAGGTCTCCTTTAGAGAAATTGAGGCGAACGGAATCGAGATCGGTTGGGGTCACTACTTTGCGATTTCTCCAAAATGGAGGAAAAATCAAAATCGAAAATTTAGAAAATGGAATTTTTCAAAAAATTGGATCCTCCTTCATTAAACTATGGGAGTCATATCTTTATTGAATGGAAGTCAAAATAAATTATGGCTAAATATCCCTTGGGTGAATTGATCCGGGATTCCTAAATAATCAGCAAGGTGAATCTAAATATTAGATCAAATTTTTCCCCAAAACGGGATAAATCAGATTTCCTCCGACTGCATCCTGATTTGCTGTCAGCCAATCCAGGGGTTCTAATAGAAGTTCATCGGAAAGGTCAAAGGTACCAAAGTGCATGGGAATGAAATTTTTACCCCCCATTTCTTGAAATGCTTTCACTGCATCCATAGGACTGGTATGAACCGGATGCATGAACCACTCCGGCTTAAAAGCACCTACACCCATCATCGCATAGTCAGGTGCTCCAAGGGTATCGCCGATCATTTGGAAATGAGGACCATACCCGGAGTCACTCATGAAATAGAAACTCTTTTCCCCACTTTCGATAAAGTATCCACCCCAAAGTCGCTGATTGGTGTCCAATAGCCCTCTTCTGGACCAGTGCCTTGACGGGACAAAAGTAATCCTCAGACTTTCCTTCAAATCATAGGATTGAAACCAGCCTGCTTCCTGGATTTTGTTTTTTGGCATCCAAGGCTGTAACAGATCGCTCATTCTCAATCCGGTAAGAATCTGTGCCTGAGGAAGGGTTTTTCCCAAAAGCTTCAAAGTAGCCTCATCGCAATGGTCTCTATGATCGTGGGAAATGAGAATGTAATTGACTCCTTCCAAAGTCTCCGGGTCTATGGGAAGTTCAGAATACCTTTTCAAGACCCAGTTTTCCAGCCAAACAGGATCGGTCAACAAAGTCACTCCTCCGATGTGGATCAAATAGCTGGCATGGCCCAGCCAAATGATTTGGTCTTTACCGTTAGGCTGGAAATTATCGATCTTCTGAAATTCCAGCCTTCGCTTATCCTTCTTTTTTTCTTCAGCCTGAGGGTTTCCTTTTAGCTTCCACTTGAGGACTTCTTTCAGACTTGCTTCGAAAGGGTGAAAGAGGTTCTGAAACGTCCCGTCACTTCGCAATGGGGTGCCTTTCCATCCGGAGGGAAGTTTGTCATAAGGAAGTTTGGGATTGGAAATATAGCTCAAGGTGGGTTCGGGTTTTAGGTCCAAATACTGAACAAGTACAACAGCAGGGATAGCTACTCCTAGACTTCCCAAAAACTTCCTTCTGTTCATTTTAGGACTTTTTAAGGTAAAAGAAAGGATAGTTCAAGACAACTGACCCGAAGGATCAATTGTCTTGAGGGATATTCATCAAAAGCTTGATCACTTCTTTGGGTGTGCAGGCTTTCCCGAGCCATTCGTCCTGGAAAAACAACTGAAGGTTGTATTCCAATTCGAAAATCAAGCCATTGACAAACACGGGGTCCATGTTGAGCTTTTGGATAAAGTGATCGTTTTTTCGCTCACCCGCTAGGGTGATGCCATAGGAGTGGAAGACTTCCACAGCTTTTTTAAGTTTTGAGAATTGTTGGTTCATAGTTTCAAATAGTAGGCGGTAATAATTTATACATCACAGGGGTGACAATCCTCGAGAGAAGTGTCGAGCTGATTAATCCCCCAATCAGCACGATGGCCAAGGGAGAAATCAGCGGATTGGTACTCAATGCAATTGGAATCAAGCCCCCGATAGCGGTAATGGTAGTCAATACTATGGGCAAAAACCTGATTTCTCCGGCCTCTCGGATAGCCAGGTCCAGAGGTATACCTTCTTTCCTCAATTGATTCGTGAAATCCACCAACAGAATCGAAGTCTTTACCTCAATACCCGCTAACGCAATAAGGCCTATAATCGCTACGAAAGACAAAGAGTTCCCGGTAATCCAAAGTGCTATCAAAGCTCCAACCATTCCCAAAGGAATCACTGAAAGCACAATGATGGTGCTTTTGAAGGTTTTGAACAGGAGGATCAAAACTGCAATAAAGAGGAACACAGTCACGATGATAATGGTATTGAAACCGGCAAAGGATTCTTGTCTGGTTTCGTATTCTCCTCCCATGGTGTAGCTGTATCCATCCGGAAAATCCATTTGATCCATTTGTGCGATCACCTCTGAGATCACCCGATCGGCCAGGAAATTTTGATCTACGAAGGCTGAGACAGAGACTGCACGCTTTTTATTGTAATGATCGATTGTAAGTGTGCTGCTTTCCAATTTTAAATCAGCAAACTGAAATAAGGGAACAGCCGCTCCTTGGGCATTGTTTACATACATCCCTTCAAAAGTCTCCAAATTGGCTCTTTCTGGCCTTGGACTGGTTACTTTGAGGTTTCGCTCAATCCCCTCGGAATCTGTAAATGATCCCAAATCCAATCCTGAAATGGCCAACCTGACCGTTCGGTCTATATCTCCGATAGAAACGCCCAATTGCCTTGCTTTCTCCTTGTCAATGGCTACTCGAATATCTGTCTTAAGATTGGCCACAGGATTATTGATGTAAATGGTCCCCTGAGTTTGTTTGAGAAGGGATTCAACTTTCCCTGCCAAAGCTCGAAGGGTATCCAAGTTTTCACCGGTGAGCCTTACCTCAACAGGTGCAGTTACTGGAGGGCCTTGTTCGAAGTTTTTGATTTCCACTTTCGCACCCGGAAAGTCCGCAAATTTCGCTTTCAAATCCTCGATCAGCTTAAGCTTGTCCGGAGGAGAGGTTTCAGGGTAAAGCTGAACAAAAATCTGGGCATAATCCGTCCGCTCATTTTCAGGTATTTCGTTGTAGTAGATTCTTGGATTTCCCTTGCCGACGTTCGAAGCAAAGTTGAGAATGGATGGGATTTCCATTAATTCCTCTTCCACAGCCTGAGTCACTTCATCCGTGGTAGTCAAGTTGGACTGAAGCGGTGTAGTGATATTGACGAGAAACTGAGGCTTTTCGGAAGGAGGGAAGAGGCTGAATCCAATGATGGGAAATAAAGCCATCGAAGAAAAGAAAATCACTCCGGCCAAAATCAATGTGCGCTTTGGACTGTTCAATGCTTTTTCCAAAAGAGGCGCATAGCTCGCATGAATTCCACGCTTGAAGAGCTCATAAACCTTGTTGGAGTGCTCAGGCCCTTTGTCTTTCAACAGCCAAGTGGAAAGAAATGGAATGATTGTCAGGGAAACGATCATCGACGCAAAGACACTCAAAATCACAGCAATGGGAAGACTTCGTACAAAATCTCCCGAGGCTTCTGGCAAGAAGACCAAAGGCAGGAAGGCAATAATGAGTGTCACGGTGCAACCCACCACGGAAAGCGAAATTTGCTTAGTGGCCTTCAAGGCAGCTTCTTTCTTGGAAAACCCTTCGATTATCCAGCGCTCGATATTTTCCACCACCACAATACTGTCATCAACCAACAAACCTAAAGCAACCACCAAGCCCACAATACTCAGCTGATTCAGCCCAAACCCAAGTGCATTGAGTAGGACCAAACCGATGGCAAGAGATAAAGGAATGGAGATCATGACAATCACCGAAGCCCGGTTGCCAAGGGGTAAAAGCGTAAGAAATACCAACCCGATCGCAATAAGAAAGTCTACTCCCAAACCACCCAATCTGCGATTGACATAGTTTGCCTGATCAAAGGCCAAGTAGAAATCAATGTTTTCAGGTAGCTCCTGCTCAAATTGATCCAAAACAGTTAGGTATTTTTCCTGAATTGTGGAGATATTATTTCCTTCCTTCAGGGCTGCGGTGACAAAAATGGACCGATAGCCGTTGATTCGCGTGATGTGTTTGCTTTCTTCCCAATCTTCAGACACATCCGCCACATCGGCCAGTTTTACTTTTTGACCCTGATACGAGTAGATTACAGTCTCTGCTATTTCTTTGGCAGTACGGTAGTTTCCACTGGTCTTTACATTGAAGGTCTTACTTCCTGCATCCAACTGACCTCCGGGTAAGTTGCCCAATTCACTCTGAAGACTTCCCAAAATTGCATTGAGCGGAATATTCATTTCGGCTAGTTGGTCAATCCTGAGTTTGACTGTGACAGTTGGTTCTGGTAGGCCGTAGATCGTTATCTTTTTGAGCTCGGTGATTTTCTCCAGCTCATCCTGCAGGCGCTCTCCATATTTTTTCAACTGATCTTTACTGGCAGTCTCACTAATCAGTGCGATCTGGAGAATATTTACGTCAGACGGCCTTACTTTTCTTACTTCGATGGAATAAATATCCTGAGGCAAATCCGGTCTAAGCGCATTGATTTCACGGACAAGTTCCTGATATTTTTGGTCCACATCTTCCTCGTAGTTGTATTCCACGAATAGAATCGCCACTCCGTCTTTGATCTCGGTTTTGATCTTCTTGATGTTTTCCAGAGCATATACAGCCTTTTCAACAGGATCTACCACCAGCTCTTCCATATCTTCCGGGCTGGTACCGGGATAGATGACAATCACGGGAAATTGAGGAGATTCAATCACCGGATCTTCACTGCGGGGCATATTGAGAAAGGTAGTCAAGCCCACCGCAATGGTCATCAGGAAGATGACTAGGGTAAACTGGTAGTTCTTAACTGCGAATTCAGAGATTTTCATTTCAGTTCTGAATTAAAATGGTTGAACCCTCAGACAAATAGGCACTTCCGGATACAATCAGCTCCTTTTGATTTTCAAGGCCTGATTTCACCTGAATCTGACTTGTTTCCAGTTTTCCAAGCTGGACCTTGATCTTTTTGGCGGTCTTTCCGTCCTGGGTGACAAATACATAGCCCACATCTCCTTCAGCATCCAGAAGGGCTTCGTAGGGGATAAGCCATCCTTCCGTTTTCTTGCTTGGAATAATTTCTGCCTTTCCAAACATCCCTGAAGCCAAAGCGAAGTCTATTTCCTTTTCGGACTGAATTTCTACCCAATAGGCACCGGTAGCCATGTCTGTTGCCTGAGATTTTCGGATCACCTTAGCTGGGATTTTTTCCTCCCGATTTTCCAAAATCATTTGTGCGGAATCACCGATGGCGATGCTTGCCCAATTTTGTTCATTGACTGTGGCCTGCAAGGTCCAAGATGTTTGATTGGCTCCATTGATTTGAAAAACCGGTGCTCCAGGCCCCACTTGCTGTCCGGAATTGACAAACTTCCGGAGTACAAATCCGCTTCGATTTGCCCGAATTTCAGAATAGCTTTTATTGAATTCTGCGGCTCTAAGTTGCTGCTCAGCAATCTGGAGTGCGGTTTGACTGTTTTGAAACTGCTCCAACGTAGCCACACTGTCCTGATAGAGTCTCGAGGCTCTTTCTGAGTCTCTTTTTGCTTTTTCATAGGCCAGCTTGGCTTGGGTGACACCTGCATCCACCTCGGTCAAGTCCAGTGTGGCTAATAGCTGACCTTTGCGGATTGGGTCGCCTTCCTGCACAAAGATTCCTGAGATAATTCCGCCTGTTTTAAAGGAAAGTAAGGTCTCATCTTTGGTCGAAAAAGTTCCGCTTGCCTGAATGGTGTTGGTGAAGGACCCACTTTGGAGAGAAACTGTTTTTACAGGGATAGCCTCTGATCGTGAGGGAAGCTGCTTTTCTGGGGTAGATTGGCCACAGGCCATCAGAAGAAGAAGCCCGATAGGTGCAAATTTGGCTAGGATAGGAAATGTGGAAGGTTTCATAGTCAATACGTTTCGGTGGATAGTTGTCTTTCCAAAGCCGCTAGGGATTTGAGGACGTTATAGGATGCAATGGTTTTTTGGAGAGAGGCTTGGGTAAACTGACTTCGCCCATCAATGAATTCAATCAGGGAGTTGGCTCCTTCACGGAAGCCTCGCTCTACCAATCGGAAATAGGCGGCTGAGGATTCCAGTTTTTTCTCTGCAGAGCGCAAGGCAGAGAGGTTGGTATTGATTTCATTTTTGGTGAGCTGTAGCTGGAGGTTAAGTTGATTGTTGACCAGTTCTTTTTGATATTGGATGGTTTTTAGCCCCAATTCACTTCGTTTGATTTGATTTTGGTTTCGGCTACCCTGATAGATGGGGATGCTAAAATTTAGTCCGAGGAGAGCATATCTTGACTTTTCGTCAAAAGCCCAATCAAAAGCCTGGGAGCCTAAATCTCCAAAGGCATTTACTTTGGGAACCCAATAGTTTTTGCTTGCCTGAAGTGCGGTTTCCTGGATTCGCTCTGCCGTCTGAATCTGCAACACTTCCGGACGGAAGGAGAGGTCCTCTTCTTCCAGCCAAAGAGCTATTTCTGCTTCCAAAGGCTCCTGAAGTTCAAAAATGACTTCTTCTTGAATGGGCCTATTGAGAAGGAAATTGACATAATTGGCGGCGTTCTGCTTTTTGTTTTCTGCATCAATCAGCAATGCCCGAATGTTTTCCACTTCGCTTTCGGCTCTCAATACGGCAGAGGGAAGTCCTTTTCCATTTTCATAAAGAATCCGGGTATCTCTCAGATTTTGTTGAACAAGGGCTTCTGAGGTTTGGATGACTTCTATGGCAGTATGTGCTACGCAAAAATTGTAATAGGCAATCTTGATGTCCTGAACCAAAGTGGCTTTATAGACCTGAACCTCATATTCGGAAAGCAAGACCTGATTTTGCCTGATTTTCTTTTGGTAGGAAAGATCGGTATTGATGATGGGCATAGTAGCCCTGACTCTCGCATCGTAGAAGTTGTCAGGAAGAAACTGCTCCGATACATTTTCCAATTGGGGGAAATTATTACCCCCTGTCAGTTGATTCAAGGTAGAATAAACCGGATTCAAGAGGTCACCGATGGGAATATCGATGGTTCTACCTCCCGCAGCCAAAGTATAGCTTGCCTCAAAACCCACTGCAGGCAGGAAATAACTCTTGGCATCTTTGAGTGCCAAAAGGCTTCTATCCAGTTCGATGCTTTTTTCCTTGAGAACCAAATTGTTTTCAAGTCCAATCTCGATATACTGATCCAGAATTCCTTGTGCTTTTAACGGATTTGCTGAAAGGGTCAGCAGAGCGATCAGGAATGAAAGTTGAAATTTTTTATTCATTGTTTTATTATTAAACGATGTTTAATGATAGGTCAAAAAAAATCAGAGCTTATCCAAGATTCGGTAGAATTCCTCCAAACCCTTGTTAACGATTCCTTCTTTGTCTTCTTCTTTGATCACTTCGCAGCGCCCTCGAATATGCAGGGAAACCATTCCATGGACTATAGACCAAATCAGGAAAGAAAGAGGCTCTAACTGATGCCCTTCAAAATGGCCCTCACTCATGCAGGCCTGAATGGTATCTCTTAGATAGTTGAATGTCCCTCCACCTTCTTTCCAATTGTCGTGCTCGCTATCGTGAATATGATTGATCGGAGCTTCTTTGATAAACATAAGATCATACATATCAGGGTTTTGTAAGGCAAAGGTTATATATATACTTCCCATTGCCTTAATTCGCTCCATTGGGTTTCTTACCGAATTCAAGACCTGCATCATGCTCAGTAGCTGCTGAAACCCATCCTGATGAAGAGCATGGAAAATTTCGTTTTTGTCCCGAAAATAATGGTAAAGGATACCCGGGCTATACTCAATCTTATCTGCGATATTCCGAATGGATGTTTTTTCAAATCCTTTCTCCAAAAAGAGAACTTTGGCAGCACCGAGGATTTTTTCTCTCAGTTCCTCTTTTTCCCGCTCTTTTCTGTCTGAAATTCCCATAGTAGTTAAATTGAACAATCAAAAGTAATTGAACACTGTTTAATTCCAAATTTATTTCAAAAATTTTTTTTCAGGAATCAATATTTCCTTCTAAAATGAAGGGATCGGGTCTAGTCCATGGATCAGTATTCTAGGCAGAAAAGTCAAATTTCAATTGAAAGCAAGAATCCTGAATATCGTGTATTTACTTCTGCTCTTTCATAGGATCGCTATCCCAAGCGTGGTCATTGAGTGAGAATTTTTTGGCCAATTCTCCTGAAAGTAAAGTTTCCTGCAGTTCAATTTGCTTTTTTACTTTGCTGATATACTCTTCCCGATTGTTTTTATACTGAACCAATACTTTCAGGGCATCCTCATCGTATTTTTTAAATTGATCGGCTAGGCGATGTACGGTATAAGCCCGAAATCCCAGTTTCTTGAGTGCATCCTCACCAATACGAATGGAACTGTCTAGGTGCTCCCGATAGATGTTTTTGGCATTCATTTCCATGTATTCGTAAGCATCCATCCGGTTTTTTGCTCTGAGCATGATCTCCAAGTGAGGGAAATGTTCATGGCAAACTTCAATAAGCTTTTTGTTGGTCTCCTCAGAATTGACTGCGGAAATGAGAATTTTAGCCTGTTCAGCGCCGGCGGAGTGAAGCAGGTCCACACGGGTAGCATCTCCATAAAAGACCTTGAATCCCATCCTTCGAAGCAAATCCACCTGATCGGGATTGTAATCCAATACCGTGGCTTCGACACCATTTGCCCGAAGAAATCGGCCTAGAGTGGATCCAAAGTGAGAAAACCCAACCAAAATCACTGAATTTTTCTCTTCAATAGTATCTGCTTCTCTCTCTTGGCCTTTGGGTTTATTTTGAGCTTTTGCCAGGATTGTCTTGTCCAAAACCAAACCCAAAATCGGCGTGAACGTCATACTCAATGCCGTGATAGCCATTAAAGTATCTGAAACTTCTCCATCAAAAATCCCCAGTTGCAGGGCAAAAGCATAGATGACAAAGGAGAATTCACTGACCTGGGCTAGCCCAAAGGCATAGCTTAGATTTTCGGCAAATCCCAGTTTTTTGGCTTTTCCAATACCAAAAAGAATGATGGCTTTAACCAACATCACTCCTAAGGTCACAGAAATAATGATTCCCGGATTGGCTAGGATGAGATCAAAATTTATGGTAGCTCCGACTGCCATGAAAAACAAGCCCAAGAGCAGTCCTTTAAAAGGATCGAGGTCGGATTCCAAAGCATGTTTGTATGGAGAATTGGCCAAAATAACCCCGGCGAGGAAAGTTCCCAAGGCAGGGCTAAGCCCCACCAAACCCATCAGGAAAGCAATGCCTACCACGATCAAAAGTGCAGAAGCGGTAAACAACTCTCTAAGCTTGGTTTTAGAAACCCAATTAAGAAGTGGGCCAAATCCAAATCGTCCCAAAAGGATGACAAGGCCAATAGCCCCGAAAATCGAAAGTGTTTGAACCCATCCGGGTTGATGCTCTAGTAGGCTGCCATGGCTATCTCCGGAAGAAATGGGAGCCGCCACTGCCAAAAGAGGCAATACCGCCAAAATAGGAATGACGGCAATATCCTGCATCAACAAGACACCAAAGGACATTTTCCCTGATGGACTGTCCAGTTGGTTTTTTTCCTTGAGTGACTGAAGGACTATGGCTGTGGATGAAAGAGCCATGGCCATACTTAAGGTTAGATTAATTCGCCAATCCTCCAAAACCAGCATGGCAAGACCAAAAATCAAAAGTATAGTAATCAAAACCTGAGTCAAGCCTACCCGAAGGATGAGGTCTTTCATTTTCCAAAGGTTTTTGGGCTCCAGCTCCAAGCCTATCAAAAACAGCATCATCACTACGCCAAATTCGGTCGTATGCATAATGTCCTGCCCTTCTTTTCCATCCTGAATAAATCCAAAAACATAGGGACCAATGAGTATTCCTGCGATCAAATAACCCAAAACGGAACCCACTCCCAGTTTTCTGGCAATGGGAACACAGACGATCGCCGCCAGGATGTAGATGATTGAATTAAAAAGAAATCCGTCCATAGTGGGTCAGGGCTTTTGGATGTAGGGAAAAGTGATTTCTGGACTATCTCTTAGTGTCAGGATTAAGTCCTTATAAGCCAGCTTTTGTTTGTTAAGCTCGTCTTCCGTGATTTTGTGCGTTCCACCTACATGAAAAGGAGGGAGGTACCGCATATTGCAGAGATAGGCAGTCTGCTCAAAAGGACGGAGAAATTCCTCCATAGTATACCGGTTGCGTCCATTGTGCTGATACACTTCCTCTGAGCCGCCGGAAGTGATGGCATTGAAGATGTATTTGTTTTTCAGGTAAATCCCCCCTTGACCATAAGCCCAGCCATACTCCAAAACCAAGTCTATCCATTGTTTGAGCAGGGGTGGGCATGAATACCAGTAGATGGGATGGTGCCACACTGCCACTTCATGTTCAAAGAGAAGCTCTTGCTCTTGCTGTACGTCGATCGAGAAGTCAGGATAAAGCTCATACAGATCCCGGATAGTAACATTTTCCAAGCCTCTGATTTCCCGAATCAAGGCTTGATTGACATCCGACTGTTCGTACTTGGGGTGGGCAAATAGAATCAGGATTTTTCGCATAAATTCAGCCTTGGAATCCTATTTTCTTATGTGTACCATCACAAAAGGGTTTGTTTGCGCTGCTTCCACAGCGGCAGAAAGCTGAGACTTTATACTGCTTTTTGATCTCCCCGTCTGGTAATTTTACCTGAAGATTTCCATAGACCATCAAGGGCCCATTGGATACGACTTCCACAATCTGTTCCGAATGGGTGCCTTCCTCTTTTTTATCCTCTTTATTTTCAAAATAATAACCCAAAGCCCCACTGGGACATTTTTGGATTTGGGCCACAATTTGATTGGTTTCTGCACCCAAAGGATCTATCCAAGGCTTCTTTTCCGCATTAAAAACTGAAGGCAATCCATTCACGCAATTGGCGGAGTGAATGCATTTTTTGGGCTCCCAAGTAATGGTCACCTCTCCGTTGCTGTATTCTTTTTTTATTTCTCCCATGATATTAAATAGTATTGATCCACTAGATTTTTTCTCAAAATGACCTGTGTTTTATGTTTGACAAAATCCTCCGACAAAAGAAAGAACATTCGAGTTGCTCTCTTAAGTTTACCAAAAAGGATTCATTTCTGCCTGATTTTTAGAAAAGAAAATCCCTGTCTGAGTTGTCAAACAGGGATAGGTTGTGATCAAGAGGTTTGATCAGGCTTTTTCAGCACGCGGTAGAAACAATAGGCGGTGATTCCCAGAATTGTTCCTTGCGTGAGAATGACGAGGATTAGGGCGGAAGTATTCATGATGTCTTGGATTTTCTGTGGATGAATGCATACCAGACTACTCCGGCGATGAAGAGGAAAAGCAAAGCAAGTTGAGTCCTGGCCCAGCCAGAAAACTTGATTTTCAAGTCGAAAAAGGCCTTTCTTTCCGGTTCTTTCTCCATTTCCAGATAAATGTCTTCAAAGGATAATTTGGCCAAAAGAGAATCCGAATCCAGTTTCCAAGACCGCCCTTCTGTCAGACCTTGAATCGCCCCGACCCAGTCGTTGCCTTCCGGTGTGAAAAGTGCTCCTGCAAAGACCAAAAGCAACAGAACCGGAGTCACGTATTTCATCACCCATTTGAAAAATAAAGGCAACCGGATGTCTGCGCCTCTGTTGAGTTCAGCCCATCCCCGATCTATTCCAAATATCCAGGAGAATAGGATAGTTTCCAGCAAGGCAAAAATCACCAAGCTTACCGTTCCTGCCCAATAATCGTATTCGTCAAAATAGCCGTAGGAATAGAACAATACCGTGGGAATACCCATGATCAAAGCTAAAATTCCAAAGGAAAAGGCACCCTTATTCCGACTCCAGCCAAATTCATCTTTCATAAATCCCATCCATGGAGTACCCATGGCCAATGAGGAAGTAATCCCGGCAAAGAACAGGAGTCCAAACCAAGATACCCCGGCGATAACTGAAAACACACCGCCCCATTGCTGAAAGAGATAAGGCATAGTCTGAAAGGCCATTCCAAAACCGGCATTTTCCAAGACCCAATCCAATCCCAAAAATCCAGCAGCTATCGGAATGACAATAGCACTTCCCAAAAGCACTTCCACAAACTCATTGGTGAAACCGGCTGTCATGGAGTTCAAGGCAATATCTTCGTTGGCTTTTAGGTAGGAGGCATAGCACTGAATAGAGCCCATACCTACCGAGAGGGTGAAGAAAATCTGTCCCGCAGCTGCCAACCAGACTTTAGGGTCCGCCAAAGAGGTGAATTGGGGAGTCCAAAGGAAATTGATCCCATCCCAGGCATTGGCGTCCGGAAACTCAGCAGAAGCATAACTGCTTCCCATTGTCCATCCTTTCACAGCCAAAATAACTCCGAAGAGAATCAATAACGGCATGCCGATTTTTGCCACTTTTTCTATTCCTCCCAGACCTGTCGAAAGGATATACACATTAATTCCCAAGACGAATAGGTAAACCAAAAGCGGGAAGTATGGAATACCGAAATCAGCTCCTTCCAGATTGACATAAAGGGTGAAAAAAGTGCTGATTTCCTCTTTGCTCCAACCCGAGAAAGTGCCGGTAAGCGTATGAACTACGTAGATTAAAGTCCAGGACTCGATATAGGTGTAGTAGGCTACCACTGCGATATTCGTGAATATCCCAAATACACCGATGTATTTCCAAATGGGCTTTGAGCCCATGGATTCCAATATGTACGGGGTGCTGTGGTTACCGCTTTTGCCGCCAAATCGCCCCAAGGACCATTCGATAAAGAGAAGGGGCAAGCCCATCAAAAGGAAACAGACCAAATAGGGGATTATGAAAGTTCCTCCGCCATTTTCAATGGCTTGTACGGGAAAACGGAGGAAGTTGCCTAGTCCTACGGCATTCCCTGCCATGGCTAAGATAAGCCCGGTTCTAGACCCCCAGGATTCGTTGGTTTTAGTCATAGGAAAAGCAGGGGAGGGAAAGCCCTCCCCTAGAATTTAGTGGGTGATAACTTGGTCCAAATAGCCTTTCCACTGATTAGCCAGCAAGCGCTCTCCGAGCAAGTCGGTAAACTGCTCCCCATCGTAGAATTCAAGAGAAATTGGGGCTTGTTCTTTATCCATGGGATATAGCTGCAAGGCCAAATAGTCCAGAATTACTCGTTTTTCTTTTTCTACTACCAAGGAATGAGATTTTTCTTCCACGCTTACTTTACCTATCGTTTTCAGGTCTACGGTGAGGTCAAGATACTTTTCTCCATAGCGCTGATAAATCAGTTTCTTATGGTCTCGATCCAGACCGATTTGATAGGTATTTCTCCATCGCTCCCTTACTTCCGGGTTAGCTCCAGACAGCTTGGCAAGCGTGTCAAAAGATTGATTTTGTTGGGTCACCACCTTTTTGGATTTGATATTGTGGTAGACAAATGGTGCAATAAATGCAGCCATGAATAAAGAGGACACAATGAGTGTCCCAGGATCCATGTCGATCATGAGTTGTGTAGATTTTAATTTCTGAATTGATTCTTAGCGGAATTCAGAAATCTCTACCAGGTGAAAAAGAAGTGAAGGAAGGTGATTTTGACATCGAAGAGAGCCTGCGGGCGATACAACTCTTCGAGAACTTGAAAACTAGCCTGCAGATGAGGCAGCATTCTGAACAGGTCTTCTGCATTGAATTTGCCAAAGCTGTTCCAGTCAATTTTGAAGGAGGGAATTTCTACGGAAATCTGATGAGGTACCGTTGAGGAAAATCTCATCAAATCCATAGATTGAATTTGAACTTCCCGCTCAGTTTTTACTTGAGAATAATCGGGGGTCGAAAGGAAAAAAAAGCTACAAAATCCCAGTACCCAACTGAGGGAAAGAAATATTGTCGCTAGCCTTTTTGTCATGGATTCAGCAAAAACTCCGCGAAGGTTCAATAATAAAAATCAAATAAACAATGGACCTGAAAATTATTTTTTCAAATCATAAATCATGACCTTTTCCAGCCCTTTAATCCCGCTGATTTTTTTCCAGGGAGCGCTGGGAAAAACAAGTGCTGTCAGGGCTAATTCCCCCTCGTTGACAAAAACCTCTACCGAATGCGCATCTACAAATACTCGCAGGGAAGTGGCTTCCCAGCTCATTTGAGCTGAAAATACCGAAGCAAAATCCTCGTGAAATTCTGTATTTCCAGATTTGGAACGATCAAGGGTCAGAAGATTTCCTTCTTTGAATATTCTGAGGCTGTCGCCATTTTCATTGCTCAGAAAAAGGTTGAAACTTTCGGAGTTTTCTACTCCTGCCTCAATCTCAAAAGCTTCAGATGGAAGCCCGCTTTCCTCCCTATAAATCTCATAGCTGGCTTTCCTTAAATCGGTCAATTCCACTGCAGGGGAGGATTTCAGCAAGAGGGTTCCATTGACCTCAAAAAGAGAAAGCGCTCTGGGAATGGTCATTGAAGATTTCCATGGATCTGTTGGCAATACCTGTCCGTATAGCCAGTTGCTCATCCAACCGATGAAAAGTGTTCTATTTTGTTCTTTTGGGAGGTTGGACCAAGTGACCCCAGCGTAGTTGTCCGGACCGTAGTCCAGCCATCGGATCATCGTGTCATCAGGAGTGAAGACACCATTTTCGAACTGGCCAATGAAATATTGGGTAGCAGAACCTTTCTGAGGACCTCCGGGATTGATGCTGACTAGCAATACCCACTTTTGAGTCCCATCAGCCAAGGTGAAGGGTAGTAAATCCGGACATTCCCAAACCCCTCCATGGGCCCCAACTCCCTGTCCAAATTCGCTTTTTAAAGTCCAGTTAATCAGATTTTCAGATCCATAAAATTGTATTCGGTCCATCACGGCCAAAGTCATGATCCATTCCTTTTTTCCATCAGCATTCACCCCTTGAAATACCTTTGGATCTCTGAAGTCCTTGATGCCCTGATTGGGGAGGACTGGGTTTCCATGATACTTTTCCCAGCTTTTTCCCTTATCCAGGGAAAAAGCAATGGCTTGGCTTTGGTAGTCAGTCTTCCCGGCTTTTTCCCCATCCATATCATGATAGGTGAAAATGGCCACGAGAGGAGGATTGGAATCTGTACCCAATTGAGAACTGTTTTCTGCATCGAAAACCGCACTTCCTGAGAAAATATAGCCCAAACTATCTGGATATAGGGCAATAGGAAGCTCTTCCCATTCAGTCAAATTACCGGTTACGGCATGTCCCCAATGCATGGGGCCCCAAACTGTGGTATCCGGATAGTACTGAAAAAAGAGGTGATAAGCCCCATCCATGTACACCATTCCATTGGGATCATTCATCCAGCCTGATTCAGGCGCAAAATGATAAACCGGGCGATAAGGTTCGAGATTAGCACTTTGGAAGCTAACCTCGCTTTGTTTTTGGCAAGAAGAACCCAATACGGCAAATAGGATTAGAGCGAAAAATGAGTTTTTTGTCGTCATCAGCGGTACGGAAGAAGGACTATTGTTTGAAAACTAATCCAAAAATAGCAGATATCGCTTAGCTTTGGAGATTCATTTTATCAGCTCTTTATGAAAGGTATCATTTTAGCCGGTGGCTCCGGGACGCGACTTTATCCCTTGACTATCTCTGTCAGTAAGCAATTAATGCCTGTTTACGACAAGCCGATGATTTATTACCCGCTATCAGTTTTGATGATGGCAGGAATTAGGGAGGTTTTGATTATTACTACTCCAGATGATTCGGCTTCTTTTCAAAAATTACTGGGGGATGGCTCCCAAGTAGGATGTCGATTTGAATATGCCGTTCAGCCTAGTCCTGATGGATTGGCGCAAGCCTTTATCATCGGAGAGGAATTCATCGGAAAGGATAAGGTAGCCCTGGTTCTTGGGGATAATATCTTTTATGGTTCAGGATTACAAAAGACTCTGCAGGAAAATACCGATCCGGATGGGGGCGTAGTTTTTGCCTACCACGTGAATGACCCTGAGCGCTACGGCGTGGTAGAGTTTGATGAAGATCAAAAGGCCATTTCTATTGAAGAGAAGCCGGTTAACCCAAAGTCAAATTTTGCAGTGCCCGGACTTTATTTTTATGATAATCAGGTGGTGGAAATTGCCAAAAACATCAAGCCTAGCCCAAGAGGTGAATTGGAAATTACCGATATCAACAATGAATATCTTAAAATGGGTAAACTTCAAGTCGCTATACTCAATCGGGGTACTGCTTGGCTGGATACCGGTACTCATCAGTCTTTACTTCAAGCTGCCCAATTCGTGGAAGTCATAGAAGAAAGACAGGGACTTAAAATCGGCTGTATTGAGGAAATTGCCTTTAGAAACAATTTCATTGGAAAAGAGGAATTGCTCAAGGCAGCAGAGAAATTGGGGAAAAGCGGCTACGGCACCTATTTGCGTCGATTGGTTAAATAAATTTTTTCCTTTTGAACCAAAAGTAAATCAGAAGTGACATGAAGGCCATCAGGCCCCAAACGACGAAATACCCGTAGCTCCACTTCAATTCAGGCATGAGCTCGAAGTTCATTCCGTACACTCCTACGATGAAAGTCAATGGAAGGAAAAAGGCTGAAAAAATGGTAAGAAGCTTCATTACCTCATTGGTCTTTTGTGAGGTCAGTGACATGTAGGTGTTAAGCAGAGCTTGGGCGTCTTCCAATGCCTCATCAAACTGAAAAAACAAACTGGAGGCCGTTTCTTTCAAATCCTGGAGCTTGGTCATGTGACTAGGCTCTACCTGGATTTGATTCATTACCGATTGGGTCAGGAGGATCAGTTTTTTGCAAGCTCTGGCTTTGGCTTTGTCGTAATACAAGCTCTCGATGGACATTTTCTTATGGTCTTTGAGAAAAATTTCCGCCTCGAAGCTGTCCATTTTATCCGATAGCCATTGAGCAGGTTCGATGTAAGTTTCCAGCATAGCCTCGAGAATTTTGAGCATCAATTCTTCTGGAGATTTGATATTTCCCTGTTCCTGAATCTCGTTCAAAAAAGGAAATTCCTTTTGGTGCGCGGTGATTAAAACAGACTCATTGTAGAAGAACCCGATTTTATTGGTCAGCTGAGAAATGGTAGATCTTTCTCCGGAAATTTTATGAGAAAGGGCCCGGAAAAGTAAAAATGTTGAGGACTGGATTTTCTCAATCTTCGGCAAGTGCCCAACTTCCAATATATCATCCATCAAGTGGGAATTTCCTCCGTGGTCTTCGAAACATTGACGAAGCTCAGTTTTTTTGGGATTGACAAAGTCAAACCACTGAAAATTTGGATAATCCTTGATCGATAAAGCCATCTTTTTCTTGTTATCTGGGTTTAAAGGACCTGTTCCAAACTTTTCCTCAGAATTCCCCCCATGTTTTGACAGGTTAAAAATTTATCATTCTTATAATGTTTTGCCAAATCCTTCTTGAGCGAATCTACATTCTCTGGAAGAGAAATTTTGTCTTTTTCCATCGTGTGAAGGATATCCTCAATTTCTTTATGGGATGATTTGAGTCGGGTAGCGATCAGTGCTCTTTCTTCCTTTTGATATTGCCGCATGGACTCGGGGGTGATAAACTGCATTCCGAGATTGATCAAGGCATTGTTTTCCTTGAAGTATTGGGGAAGGTAAATCGACTTTTTGCCCTCATAGGATTGCTGATCAAAATCTATCGCACGAATCCGATAATGCGTCTCCTCAAAATCCGGGGTGACATCCACCACAAAATTGGAAGAATGCATGTCTCCAAGCAGGCGAACAAAACAGCGTTCGTTGAACTTGACAAACTCTTTGGCCAATCGAATGGGATTCATATTGGGGTCATCCATGTGCTGTCTCATGAATTTATCCCCGGGAATCCCCGCGATATGCTCCTCAATCAAGGTGTTTTGATGAACGAGATAGCTGATTCGGTTTGGAGAAAGTAAATCCTCCAACTCCAAGCCATAAACCCGGGATGCATCAGCGTTTTTGATATAGAAGTAGTCAAAATTATCGTTGATCCGATTGACAATCCTTACGCGAAATGGCTGGGTATTTCCGTAAATACAAAGGTCAATCCGGTCAATGTACAAATGCTCCATCACGCTCATATCCCCTCCGGCTTTGAGCAAAGCATAGATTTTCTTGACGTTCAGATGGATTTCTTCCCGGTCGCTTTGATCATAAAAGACCGTTTCCCAAAAGGTATCCTGATCCTTGGAATCGTAAAGTGCGATGGAGTTGGAATAGCGAAGCAGCTCATGGTAGTGGATGGGAATGTCGACTTCCCGTCCGTATTTGATCAGATATCGTCTCAGTCCTGCACTGATGGGATAGATGACTTTCTTTTTACTGATCAAGGCCATGGCTTACAGATTCACATGTTGACTTTTCTTCAGGTTTCTGTCGAAAATAAATGGCCCAAAGGGTAGGATAGAAGCGAAAAGTGCAAAAAAGGTTCTTCCAAATTCCCATTTCAGTTTCTGAGCAGTGGGGAATACTACGTAAATGTAAAGGATAAACAAAAGCCCGTGTGCCCAACCTACATAGGTCACCGCTTCCGGAATATCATAGATGTATTTCAAAGGCATAGCAATGAAAAGAAGCAGCAAAAAGGAAATTCCTTCCAAAATACTGATCCATTTGAATCTTCGGGCCCAAAGGGTCTGTTCGGCATTCATGAGCAATCAGGAGGTGATGTTGAATAATACTTTTAATGATTTCCAAAGCTTGGATTTCAGTTCCCGATCTTCGGAAATCACCGTAAGAGAATCGGCGAAGAGGAATTCGGTCTCCTCTTCTGAGTGAATTTCATAAAGCTGTGCGGGGATGGCATTGATGGGATGCTTGATTCGTCCAAATTTCAGCACGGTATGGGCATTGAGCGCCAAAAACTCCTCCATGCTGCGATTGGTTAGGCCTTCGGAGGAAAGGAGTCCGATTTCTGTCATGGAATGTCCGCAGGCATTGATCATTTTCACCAGCATTTCCATGACTTCAGGAAGGAGTTCGGCTTCTTCGTGCAATACCAAAATTCCTTTGGTGAAATTTCCTCTTACCTGAATTGGTTCAGGGGTAATTTCCTCTTCTATGACCTGTACGGGGGCGTTTTCGATTTTGGGAGCGACAATTACAGGCTCAGGTGTCTGGAGTATTTCTCTTTCTTCCTTCACCTGAGGAGCTTCTTTCACCTGCCCTTCTGCATAAAGGGATTTTTCCTCCGGAATCAAAAAAATGTCTTCCTGGAGAAAGGAACTCAACTCTTCAAAACTCATGGTATCCATGAGGGAAAATTGGGTAAAAAATGCCGATCGGCCAAGTCAGAAATGGATTTAATCCGTGAAAAATCCATTTCTGAATGGAATGATTCCGATTAAGTCGCTGGTCCTTCCAGATTAAAGATGGATTTGAGTTCTTTTGCGTCTTCCGGCTTCATTCGCTTAGCCAAAACCAGTCGAAGCTGCCTTCTTCTCAAGGCTCCATCAAACAGCTCTTTTTCCTCTTCCGACTCAGGAACTACCTCAGGGATTTCTATCGGGCGACCGTTTTGATCCACAGCTACAAAAGTAAAAAATGCCCGATGAGTCATTATTTTTTTGCTTGCAGGGATATCCTCTGCAGTCACTTCGATAAAGACCTCCATTGAGGAATTGAATGCCCGGGTGACTTGAGCTTTTAGCGTAACCACGTTGCCCAAGTTGATGGGCTGCTTGAAAGAAATGCTGTCTGCCGAAGCAGTGACAACGATTCGGTTGGAATGCTTTTGTGCAGCAATGGCAGCCACAATATCCATCCAATGCATCAACCGGCCACCCATGAGGTTATTCAGGGTATTGGTGTCATTGGGCAAAACCATCTCTGTCATGATGGTTACGGAATCTTTCGCAAATTTCTTCTTCGCCATAAAATTTCAGATTTGAACAAAAGTAAAAATAAAATTCTGATCTATCGATTCAAAATCACTAATTCCAAATTTAATTCTATAAAAATGAGATTTTCAACATTTATTGAACTAGGAATAGGGGGGAATATAAAAAAGCTTATCCTTTCCAGCCATCTTTGCCCAACAAAGGGACAAAAGCAAAACCTTCAAACTCTTCTTTAATCACTTCTTTGGATGATTTTTTGGTGATTTTCACCATAGTTTGACGCTTTCTGTCTCCTACTGGGATAACCAAAATTCCACCTATTTTCAATTGGCTAATCAATGCTTCAGGCACCACTGGAGCACCTGCAGTTACGATGATTTTGTCGAAGGGAGCATAGGGAGGAAGGCCTCCTGTACCATCTCCATAGAAGAGATGCATTTCTATACCCAATCGCTTGAGAAAGCGCTGAGTTTTCTCAAAAAGCTTTTTCTGGTACTCGATAGTAAATACCTCCGCTCCCAGAATATGGAGAATGCAAGCCTGATAGCCTGAACCTGTTCCGATTTCCAAAACCCGGTCACCTGGCTTCACTTCCAAAAGCTCTGTTTGAAATGCAACGGTGTAGGGTTGGGAAATTGTCTGACCTTCTCCGATGGGAAACGCCTTGTCTTCGTAGGCATGCGAAATCAAGGCGGTGTCAAAAAAGAAATGCCTGGGAAGTGTAAGAATAGCATCCAATACGCGCTCGCTTTTTATGCCTTTGGCTTTGATTTCCTGAACAAGAGCCCTTCTTTTTCCCTGATGAAGGTATGTATCTTCTAATTTGAGCATGTAAGGTCGCTGGTTTTCTTGCCGAAGATAAAGCAATAATTCCCTTACTTTGAAACCGAATTGGGCAATTTTTGCTTATTCATTGAGTGTTTGAACCTTAGAATAAATCCATGTTTACAGGAATCATAGAAGCTTTTGGAACCGTAAAAAAAATCACCCGGGAAGGAACAAATATCCATTTTGATCTGGAAACTCGACTGGCTTCCGAACTGAAAGTGGATCAATCCCTTGCTCATGACGGGGTATGTCTGACCGTAGTAAGTACTTCTCCGGACCAATATCGGGTTACTGCTATTCAGGAGACTTTAGATAAGACCAATCTCTCGTCTTGGAAAGAAGGTAAAAAAGTGAATCTGGAGCGCTGCATGCCTGCCAATGGACGTTTTGACGGACACATTGTCCAGGGGCATGTGGATCAGATTGGAAAAGTCAAAAGAATCAGTGATCAGGATGGTTCTTGGATTTTTGACTTTGAATATGCGGATTCGACTGGAAATGTGACAGTAGAGAAAGGCTCTATCACCATCAACGGAACGAGTTTGACTTGCTTCAACAGTGGCCCGGGTCGGTTTTCAGTGGCCATTATCCCGTACACCTACGAGCACACCAATTTTCATCAGCTGCAAGTAGGAGACGAGGTCAATTTGGAGTTTGATATCGTGGGAAAATACATCGCCAGAATGCTAAAAGGCTATCCCGTAGAATAGCCTTTAAGTAGTTTAAAATCCTGCCGCCCGATCATCTCCCCGGGGATCTGCGCCCCCTTCCAGTCTTCCGTCAGGCAAAACCAAAATGGCGTCCACTTTACCGATTACGGGGCTGTTGCCTTCATTAATCAAGTAGCCTTTTGCCTTGAGTCCTTGAATCAGAAGAGAATCAAAAGAGCCGGGTTCAAAATTGACCAAATCAGGAAGCCATTGGTGGTGAAAGCGGGGAGCTTCGACTGCTTCCTGCATTCCCATGCCAAACTCAGCAACATTGAGAATGGTCTGCAAAACTGAAGTGATAATCGTAGAACCTCCCGGAGTGCCTACAACCATCCAGAGCTTGCCCTCTTTTTCCACCAAAGTAGGTGTCATCGAGCTGAGCATTCTCTTGCCCGGGGCTATGCTGTTGGCTTCCGCGCCTATCAGTCCAAACATATTCGGGGTGCCGGGTTTGGCGCTGAAGTCGTCCATTTCATTGTTCATGAAAAAGCCCAATTCGTCCACAAAAAGCTTTGAACCATAGCCTCCGTTCAGTGTAGTGGTTATCGAAATGGCATTTCCCTCATTGTCCACGATAGAATAGTGGGTCGTCTCCATGCTCTCTGAAAATAGGATTTCTCCCTTGGCGATCGATTCAGATGAAGTTGCTTTTTCCCAGGAGAAAGATTCCATCCTTGACTTGAGGTAATCTCCATCAAGCAGTTGATCTACAGGTATTTTTACAAAGTCCGGGTCACCCAAATAATGGTTTCTGTCCGCATAAGCTCTTCGCTCTGCTTCCACTAATACCTGAATGTATTCCTGAGAGTGGTGTCCCATGCTTTTCAGGTCATATGGCTCTATCATTTTAAGAATTTGGCCTAAAGTGATGCCTCCGGAACTGGGAGGAGCCATGGAAATCACCCGAAGATCCCGATAGGTAAATACCACAGGATTTCTCCATACAGCCTGATAGGAGGCAAGATCTTCCTCAGTGATGATTCCACCTTTGTCCTGCATGTGTTTAGCCAGAATTTTTGCCGTTTCTCCTTTATAAAATTCATCTCGGCCATTTTTGGCGATTCGCTCCAGTGTGGCTGCCAAAACAGGGATTTTAAGGGTGTCCCCAGCCTGAATATCTCGATTGAAGAAGGTCTCGGGACCATTGACTTCTGTCACCACCGCTCTAACTCGCTGAAGTCGTTGGGCCTGATTTTCTGTAATCACAAAGCCATTTTTAGCCAAATCGATCACAGGCTGAAGAATCTCCTGAGGAGTAAGCTTTCCAAACTTGCTTTGGGCCTCGAATATTCCTGCTATCGTCCCGGGTACTCCTGAAGCCAAGGCTCCCTTGGTACTGAGTTGAGGCTGAAAATTACCTTCCTGATCCAGATACATATCCTTGTCTGCTGCAAGGGGAGCTTTTTCACGATAATCAATGGATCCGATTTCTCCATTGGACAATCGATATACGGCAAAGCCTCCTCCGCCAAGATTTCCTGCAAAAGGATAGGTAACGGCCAATGCCATTTCTGTAGCCATCATCGCATCAAAGGCATTTCCGCCTTTTCTGATGATTTCCAGTCCGATTTTGGAGGCCTCCTCTCGGGCTGATACCACCATTGCTTTTTCTGCAATCAGGCCTTGCTTTCTTTCCTCCTGGACATTTTGTTTTTCGCAGGAAAATAGAATAAGGACAAAGACTAGAATAAAATAAGGCGAGCGGTGTTTAGGCATGACTTATTCAGGTAAGAGGGTGGTGTTGAATAATTTGAGGATCCGCTTGTATTCGTCGGTCCAAGAACTGGGCTCGACAAAACCATGATCCTCTACAGGATAGACGGCCATTTCCCAATTGTCTTTTCCAAATTCGATGAGTCGCTGGGCAAGCCGAACTACGTCTTGGTAATGGACATTCACATCGAGCATGCCGTGAGCGATGAGGAGATTACCCTGAAGCCCTTCTGCAAAGTAAATGGGAGAAGATCGACGATAAGCAATAGGATCTTCTTCGGGAGTATTGAGAATATTGGCTGTATAGCCGTGATTGTAATGAGCCCAATCCGTAACTGAGCGAAGTGCAGCACCGGATTTGAAAACGTCCGGATGGTTGAATAGGGCCATCAAAGTGATAAATCCACCATAACTACCACCATAAATTCCGATTCGGTCAGCATCTACTCCGTGGGATGAAACCAGGAATTTTGCCCCGTCCACTTGGTCAGAGAGATCTTTTCCTCCCATGTGCCGATAGATTCCCGTTCTCCAATCTCTACCATATCCGGCAGAAGCCCGGTAATCGATGTCCAAGACTGTATAGCCCAAGTCGGTCAATAAATTGTGGAACATGTATTCCCGAAAATAACTGCTCCACCATTTGTGAACATTTTGCAGATAGCCTGCACCATGAACAAAGATGACCGCGGCTCCATTCTTTTTGGAAGGCTCCGGAAGGTAGAGTCTAGCTGGTACTTTGGCCCCGTCTTGAGCATCAAACCGAACAATTTGCGGGTCTCTCCAAGGGTAAGCTTTGAACTCTTCGCTTTGTCCTGAGGTCAGTTTTTGAGGTGTTGCTCCGGCTTTGTTTTCTTGAACAAACAGCTCAGACGGCTGATTGCTGTAGGAGTGAATGATTGCGATTTTCTTTTCGTCAGGAGAAAGTAAAGCCTGATTGTCTCCGGTCATGCTGGTGAGCTTTTCCATTGGTCCTCCCATCACAGGCATCCTGTAAAAATGACGCTCCCCAGGATCAACTTCTGAGGTGGTCAGATACCAATGCTTTTTGTCTTTGGAGAGGAATGGATCAAATACCTCATAATTTCCCGAAGTAAGCGCCTTTTTCTCCCCAGTACTGACATCCAAAAGGTACAAATGAGAGTAGCCAGTGGCCTCAGACTGGAAATAAATATGTTTGGAATCCGGCAACCAGCCTAACGTACCACCGCCAAAGGACCAGCCGATTCCCGGGCCTGCTACCCAAGCCTCGTCGCGTTGGCGATCTAGGGTCTTTAGCTTGCCCGTAGTCAAATCCACTTCAGTAATCCATCTGTCTTTGTTGTCAAAAGATCGGACTTGAATGATGGCTCTTTTTCCATCAGGAGAGAAATAGGGGCCGGATAGCGTTACTTCCCGCTCTTTTTCTTCCCAAGTTTTGTCAGGATAATCTTTGACATAGTCTGGAAGGTCCTTGATTCCCGGCAAATCGGAGGTACTCACATAGTAAACCGTGTCTCTTTTCAGATCATAGATTCCGATTTCTACTTTGCTGGGCTTGGTCCCGACTTTGGGTCTCGCGTTTAGATCCTCGGTATAGCCTGATGCGGCGGTATAATCCGGCACTTTGGTGTTTTTATTGCTGCTTGGAGTGAATACCGAGAAGGTGGCATACGCTGCATCAGGGCTGATTTGGAGGTTGCTGAGGTTTTTTCCTTGGGTGTAAAAAGCAAAGGAATCTTCCACTTCCCGAATAGCATCCCGATATGCTCTGGATTTTTCCTGAGCTTCTTTCCTTTTTCTTACCACCTGAAGCAAAGCAAGGTTTTCGGATTCCAAAAATGAACTTGCTTCTTTAGAGGATGAGGAACTATTGGCGGGCTTAGTGCCGGATACGATTTTTGTGGTTTTTTTGATCGCTTTGGTAGTCCTATCCAATAGATAGATATTGCCCGAGGAATTGAATGAGATCAGGTTCTCATCTGCCATAAAACCAATTGAAGAAAAGGCTTCATGCCATTCCATCAGCAGGCTTTCCTTCTTTTTCTTCAGGTCTTCGATCCAAAGCTGGTTCTTTACCCTGTAAATGCGTAGGGTGTTGTCTTTATTGAAAGCTTCAAGTCCTTTGTCTAAGCTTCTTTTTTCTTTCAAAGAGACTTTTACCGGGGATCCTGGATTGCTGAGATCAATTTTGTACAAGGAGTCAGCAGGATCATTTTCTAGATTGTATTGAAAATAAATCGTTTTGCCATCCTCACTCCAACTAGGAGAGGAAGGAAAAGTCCCCATCCATTTGGGGTCTCGCATAATGTAATCAACGGATAATAAGGACTGACCCTGTACTCCTAAGGTGATGAAGAGAAGTACGGGCAGAAGGAAAGATTTCTGCATGATAAATGGTGTTGGTATTAGTTTAATCCCTTGAGGAATGAGCTGAGCTCTGATTCGATAATGATAAGTTGCTCCTGAAGTGAATCGTTGATTTTTTTGGAATTTGCCAGTTCAGCTTCGATTTGTTCCAGGGTTTTTCGGGTTTTCAGAGCACCTATATAGCTCATGCTGGGTTTGGCTTTGTGGCATCTTTTTTTGACGGTATCCAAATCACCTGAGGTATAAAAGGTGTCTAATTCCTTTAGCTCTTTGATGTTAGTATCTAGAATTATCTGAATCATTTCTCGGATCATCTCCGGATCATCATCTCCAAAATACTGATAAATGGACTGTTCGCTGATCAATTGATACATAAGGGGGCGAAATCGTAGATGGGTTGAAAAAAAGAGTTTGGTAAGGTTTTCGATAAATTTAAAAACAATTTTCTAAAAGCTTTCTTTCTAGGTTAGGGATTAATTGATAAGCAGATTTAGTCATCCTGCCTACCTTTGCAAAAAACTGGACTCATGCAGAAAAATAAGAAACTCTTTTTGGTGCTCTTTGGAATCTTCATGCTGATCATCTTGTATGTAAGTTACGATATATCCAAAAGGACTACCTTCCCAGGCTCCAAAGGCAACCTCAAAGAAAGAATCTCATCCGAAGTAGAATCCGAAAAGAAATGACCGGGAAAAAAATTGACATTTCCAAGCTCGATCTGGAGCTGATGAAAGAAAAGACCACTGAAAACCCGGGTACGTTACCTTATGCCCACCACTCTGGAAGTGCACTGATCAAACCGGAGGATAAAGGAAAAATAACCGGACGGGCAGTGGCTGCCATGCATAGTCAGACCGATATGCAAATGGCTCAAATCTATGAGCAGATGCGCCTATTGGCAGATCAGGCCAAAAAAATCCAATCCAGAGTGGAAGTATCGGAGCGAATCTACCAAGCTTCCATCGCTTTTGAGCCCCTGATCAATCATCGCTATTTTCTGTATCAAAAAGAAGACGGAACGGACTTTATGAGCATGATCGCACCGGAAGAGTGGGGTAGGAAAAAAGACTGGGCACATTTTGTGGCAGAAGTGAAGCTTTTGGCTGACCACACCTGGGATATTCTCAGGGAAAATACCTGATTCATGGAGCACTTGATGACCCGACAGCTGGACCTCATCCTGAAGGAAGGTGGAGCTAATTATGATTTTTTGACAGAACTGGAAGTCAACCCGAAGTACTTGGATGAAAAAGGAAAAGGCTGGCTGAGTGAGATTTTTGAGGATTTGGGAGGAAATGGTTCTTTTCCTCTGTTAGAAAAGCTCAAGTTTGACTTTAAAATCGGCCGGCATTTATTGACCTGGGATGAGGACATTCATTTCAACAGGTATCGACTGATTACCCTTCGTTCGGACATGTATTCGGAATGGAGTTTTTCTTTTGCCGAAGCCTATAAGCGATTGTGCAGAACCTATGAAAAAGAGGCTCAGAAAATCGGTTTTCAAAAAAGAATCTGGGATGGCCCCCCGATTGCAAAGACTTGTTTCGGTGTAGCTTCGGAGATTGGTGATTTTTCTGCATCAGGAGCTACTGGATGGAAATTATTGGCTTACAATGATGCACAGGCTGACCTTCAGACGAGGATTCATGGGTATAAGCTTATAAGAATCAGTCCTTACGAGACCCTGATGACCGGAGGCTCATTGAAGCGATTGGATCAGCTGCTCATCAACCCAAAAGAAGAGCAACGTGCGATGCTCTTCCAATGGTTGATGCGGAAAATTTCCTGAGATCAGGCAAATAGCCCAAACATCTCCCGTTCGATTTTTTCCACGATAAAGGAAAAGTCTTCCTGCCGCTCCACAAAGTCCAAATCATTGACATCGATGATCAGCAACTTGCCTTCCTTATAGTTGGAAATCCAATCCTCGTAGTGCTGATTGAGATTTTTGAGGTAGTCTATCCGCATGGCTGTCTCGTAGGACCGACCTCTTTTTTCTATCTGTCCCACCAATTTGGGAATATCCGCCTTGAGGTAAATCAGAAGATCGGGAGCCTTGACGTGAGAAATCATCGAATCAAAGAGACTTCGATAGTTCCAATAATCACGCTCTGTCAGCAGTTTGCTTTTGTATAAGTTGGCCGCAAAAATATAGGCGTCCTCATAGATCGTTCGATCTTGGATAGTGTGGTCATTACTGTCTTGTATTTTCCGGATTTGGTTGTATCGGGAATTGAGGAAATAGACCTGGAGATGAAAAGCCCAACGCTTCATATCTTCATAGAAATCAGGCAGGTAGGGATTGTTGTCAACCGCCTCAAATTCTGCCTTCCAGCCATAGTGTTTGGCTAGTTTTTCTGTGAGCGTGGTCTTCCCACTGCCGATATTTCCGGATACTGCAAAATGCATGTGAATCGTGTGAGATTATTTTTTGGAAAATCTGGAAGCAACCACCAAGTCCTTACTTCCCGGGGTGTAATGGTAAAATCCTTCGCCTGTTTTAGCTCCTTTGAAACCAGCTTCGACCATATTGACGAGGAGTGGACAAGGGGCATATTTTGGATTGCCAAATCCCTCATGCAATACACGGAGAATAGACAGACAAACGTCTAATCCGATAAAATCCGCCAATTGCAAAGGACCCATAGGATGAGCCATTCCCAGCTTCATGACCGTGTCGATTTCTTCTACACCAGCCACTCCTTCGTAAAGGGAATAGATTGCCTCGTTGATCATCGGCATCAAAATTCGATTGGCTACAAATCCCGGATAATCATTTACCTCTACAGGAATTTTGCTCAGCTTTTTGGAAAGATCCATGATGGTATCGGTCACGGCATCCAATGTGGCGTAGCCTCGGATGACTTCAACCAGCTTCATGACTGGGACTGGATTCATGAAGTGCATACCGATGACCTGTTCAGGTCTTTGGGTTACCGCTCCGATTTTGGTGATGGAGATGGAGGAAGTATTGGTGGCCAATATGGCTGATTTAGGGGCAAAATCATCCAATTTGCGGAAGATGTCCAGTTTGAGGGCCATATTTTCAGTGGCAGCTTCCACAACCAAGTCGGCATTTTTCACCCCTTCTTGTAAATCGGTAAATGTGGTAATTCTGGAAATAGCCTCATTTTTTTGCTCTTCAGTCAGACTGCCTTTACTCACCTGTCTGTCCATATTTTTTGCAATGGTAGCCATGGCTTTTTCCAATTGAGCGGCTTGGATGTCAATCAAGGCTACCTGATAGCCATGCTGCGCAAATACATGGGCGATACCGTTGCCCATGGTTCCTGATCCGATTACTGAGATTGCTTTCATAAAGAAGTGATTACTAGAGAAAAACGTTATGATTTGGGTTTATGCTGTCCAAAAGTGGACTTTTCAGATAGCCAAAACTAAGTCTAAGCCCGGCTTTTTCCAATTTCAACCGGGCTATTCCCGACTTTGTTTGTCAGAAATTGAAATCCCTGAAGCGATTAATCTTTACCTTTGGCACTATGAAAGAACTAGGACTGATCAGCACATTACCCATTAATCGCTTTACGGATTTTGGAGCCTATTTGGCTTTATCTGATGGGGGAGAGGTGCTTTTGCCTCAAGGCTATCTGAATGGAGATGAGAAAGAGGGAGATGAAAAGGAGGTATTTGTTTACACGGACAGTGAGGATCGTCCTGTGGCTGTCACTGATCGTCCAAAAGTTCTTTTGGATGAGTTTGCTGTTTTAGAAGCCAAAGAGGTGACCTCTTTTGGTGCTTTTATGGATTGGGGATTACTGAAGGATCTTTTTGTGCCCAACTCGGAAATGGCAAAGCCCATGACCGCCGGTCAAAAATATCTTATTCGGGTTTGTGTGGACTACAGAACAAACCGACTGATTGGTGTGAGTAAGTACCGAGAATTCATGTATCCTGCACCCAAAGATTATGAACCGGGAAATGCATGCGAGGGACTGATTTTCGAAAAAACGGATTTGGGATATAAGGTTTTGCTGGAGGATCGATACGAGGGATTGATCTATGCCAATGAAGTTTTTCAGCCTTTGGAAATAGGGGAAATAAGGACGCTCTATGTAAAGAAGCGCAGGGACGACGGTAAAATTGACTTACAGCTTTTGCCTCCGGGTAGAGAGAAATATGAAGAAGGTGCGGAAAAAATCCTTCAGATATTAAATGAAAAAGGCTTTTTACCACTTCATGACAAATCAGACCCTGAGGAAATCAAGCGGGTATTGGGAATGAGTAAGAAGCATTTCAAACAGTGTATAGGACAACTGTATAAGGCAAGGGAAATTACCATTCAGGATAATGGCATTGCCCTCGCCAATGATTAATCCAGCTTAAGTATATCTGTGGGAGTCTTGCACAGAATAGCCCGATTTCGGAAAATGGCGATCGGCGACTTAATCAAATGAGGGAACCGGACTAGAATATTCAACCAACTTTCCTCATCCCATTCCTTTCCGGCGATATGGTTTTGGTAATCCGGATGAGCACGATTGAGTAAGTCTTTTGGACGAAGATTGAGCATGTTGAGAATTTGATCCCACTGTGTAGGAGTCAGTTTTTCTTTGATTACGTCGATTTCATTGACAAACTTGCTTAGGGATTTTGCATAAGCTTTGGTTTGCTTGTCGATAGGCTGAAGTGAACTGTGATAGAAGTACAATTCGGATGGATGAATTTTCATGGCTAGGTCATTTTGGATACCTATAATTTAAGAATATTTAAAAAAACTTGAAAATCAATCGCTTGTGAATTCTCCGATCGATCTCAAAAAATTTAACCAAGAGTCAAAATCTGAATTTCCTTCCAATAAAAAGCTGAAGGAAAAGCTTCGCAAATCCAAAAGCAAAAATCTGGATGAGCGATTTCATCAGCTTCATGAGGAGACATTCAAAGAAATTGACTGTTTGAATTGTGCCAATTGCTGTAAAACGACGAGTCCCATTTTTATTCAGACGGATATCGATCGCTTGGCGAAGACCTTCCGGATGAAGAGCAGTCAGTTTATTGAAACCTATCTCCACAGGGATGAAGAGGGGGATTATGTGCTCAATTCAGCACCTTGCCCGTTCCTAGGGGCAGCTAATAAGTGTTTGGTCTATGAAGATCGGCCAAAAGCCTGTAGGGAATATCCTCACACAGATAGAAAGAACATGTTGGGAATCTTGGACTTGACGCTTAGAAATACTTTGGTGTGTCCGGCAGTTTTTAAAATTTTTTATGAGATCGGCAAAGATTATAGGAAGTGAACCAATAGTTTTGCTTTTTTGACAATCAAACCTATGAATAACTATGAATAATAAGGAAAAGCATTTTCTCGGTGTGGATGTGGGAGGAACCCATCTCAAGATCGGCTTAGTAGATCGGGAAGGCACCATGCTGGATTTTCAAAAAGAAGATACAAGTCCGTTTAGAGATCATTCCGATGGATTTGGAAAATGCTTTATCGATTTGATGGAAAAATACCTTCAGAAATATCCTCAGGTAGAAAAAGTGGGGATCGGTCTTCCGGGTATGATTTCCAAGGATAGAAGCACCCCATTGGAAATCCCTGCTATTCCTGATTTGAACAATTTTAAACTGAAGGCAGGACTAGAAAAAAAGTATCCCAATCATGAGTTTTTTCTGGAAAACGATGCTGCCGCAGCTGCAATTGGGGAATTTTATTATGGAAAGGGCGATATAGCCGAAAACTTTCTTTTTATCACCATGGGTACTGGTATTGGTAGTGCCTTGGTTTTGGAAGGGCAGGTATTTAAAGGCTCGAGAGGTAATGCCATGGAAATGGGGCATATGCTTTCCCGAGGCAATGCCGGTTTGGAAACATTGATTGGCCGAAATGGAATTTTGAGAATCATGGACAACCTGATCTCTGCTTATCCTGAAAAAGCCAAAGAATTGGTGGGTAAAGAACTAGGAACCCATCTCTTGGTCGACACAGCCAAAGCCGGAAATGAGGTGTCCTTGATGGTATTCAAAGAAGTGGCAGATATCATCAGTGAGGCGATTGTATCGACTATCCGAATCTTGGACGTGACTGATGTGTACTTTGGAGGGGGAATTTCAGCTGGTTTAGAATTTATGATGCCTACTATTGAATACAACACAAGAAAATACCTAACTCCCTACTATGTGAAAGACCTGAAGTTGAAAAAAGCCACATTGGAAAACAACGCCGGCACCTTAGGGGCCGCTGCTCTCTGCTTTATGGGTTCAGGTTTGTAATAGTAATCTCGGAAACCTTACTTATCGCATTCATTCGGAAAAGAACTCTTAGGGGTTCTTTTTCTTTTTCCACCCCTTCACACGCTTCACTTGGTTCAAGAAAATAGAAGAAAAAACTTTGGCTTTTGTCCACCAATTCTACTCGGTCAGGCCGTCCAAAGGTTTTGATGATGGACTGATTATCTGCGCCTAGAAATTCATTTTTTATCGCACGGAATTTTTCCAAATCCTGCATCCGGAGCCCCTTACAGCCATATCGGTCCGCTTTCCAATTATCCAGATTGACCTCACCGGCATCGAGCGCAGGACTGCAGGATTGAAGGAATATCAGGAATAAAAATAGAGCAGGGATCAGTACTTTGTTCATGGGTTGAAATATTTGCTGCGAAGATCGGAGTATTTTTGGCTTTTGTTTCAAAAACTGGATTTTTAGCTTGTTTAAGCGGATTCAAATACTTTCCTGAATTTCATGGAATTAAGAATTGATTCTGGTTTTCTGTCAGAAATTGACAACTTAAGAACACGAATTCTTAGCTTCCTGTTTGCCCAAATGGGTTATATTAGCACGTTCAATTTCCCCAATTTCATGTATTACAGATTCGGAAAGGCCTTTTACATGGTCAGTGTGTTGATTTTCATTTTCTTCCTACTTTATTTCTATTCGGCCCTGCCCGAAAAAGTGGGATTGGGTATAGATGAAAACGGGACGATTGACCGAGCGTGGGAAAAAAGCCACTTCTTTTATGCCTCAGTTCTGGCATTTGTCCTGCTCAATGCGGTGACAGTTTTCTTTCCCAAATCCTTGGAGACCAAAGCCAATAAAAAACTCCATCGCATTTTCCCTGTAGGGGATCCCTACAGAGATTATCTTCTGGCCTGGTTTTATTCCTTTGGAGCCTTGATCAATATTAGCTTGGCAGTGGCGGTGTTTTACGTCCATTCCATCAATAATCAGGAAGAAATTTCCGCAAGTCTATTTAATTTTTGGTTTTACCTGATTCCAATTTTGCTTTTGGTTTGGGTAGTTGGCTTATTTGTTTTGTTTGTGGGAAAATTTAAAGCTGTACAGCAAGGATAACGCAAGAACATGGCAGAAACTGTAAAATATACCGAAGACAGTATCAAATCCCTGGATTGGAGAGAGCATATCCGCCTCAGACCCGGGATGTACATCGGAAAGCTTGGAGACGGTAGCGCTCAGGATGACGGAATCTACGTCTTGGTAAAGGAAGTGCTGGACAATTCCATCGATGAGCACATGATGGGATATGGACGGACAATCGATGTAAAAATCTCCGAACATCGGGTAGAAGTACGTGACTATGGTCGGGGAATTCCCTTGGGAAAAGTCATAGACTGTGTCTCCAAAATCAATACCGGTGGAAAATACGATTCCGGTGCTTTCCAAAAGTCTGTGGGACTAAATGGAGTCGGTACCAAGGCCGTCAATGCACTTTCTGATTACTTTAAAGTGCAGGCTTACCGAGATGGAGAAACTAAGGTGGCTGAGTTTGAGAAAGGAATTTTGACCAATGATGCCCCTGTGGATAAGACTTCCGAGCGAAACGGAACTAAGGTGATTTTCACTCCGGATGCTACAATTTTCAAAAATTACCATTTCATCCCCGAGTATCTGGAAAATCAGATTTGGAACTACGCTTATCTGAATGCTGGCCTAACCATCAATTACAACGGGAAGAAATACTTTTCTGACAAAGGACTTTACGATCTCCTTTCGAATAAAATCGATGAGGAAAGTATCAGATACCCAATCATTCATCTGAAAGGAAATGACATCGAAGTAGCAATTACCCACTCAGGGAGCTATGGAGAGGAATATTATTCCTTTGTCAATGGACAATATACCACGCAGGGAGGGACTCACTTGGCGGCTTTCCGAGAAGCCATTGTGAAGACTGTACGCGAATTTTACAAAAAAGACTACGATGCCTCTGATATCCGCCAATCCGTAGTAGCCGCTATCGCTGTTCGGGTTCAGGAACCTGTCTTCGAATCCCAAACCAAAACCAAATTGGGTTCTCAAAGTGTAGGACCTGATGGACCTACGCTTCGGACTTTTGTCAATGACTTCATCAAGACCGAGTTAGACAATTATCTCCATAAAAATCCAGCAACTGCGGATGCATTGCTTAAGCGTATTCTTCAGTCTGAGCGGGAGCGAAAGGAGATTTCAGGAATCAAGAAGCTGGCCAATGAGCGGGCAAAAAAGGCCAACCTGCATAACAAAAAGCTCAGAGATTGCCGGGTACATTACGACGACCCAAAAGGGGATGAGGAAGTGAAAAATAAGACCATGCTCTTCATCACTGAGGGGGATTCTGCATCAGGTTCCATCACCAAAAGCCGGGATGTGCAGACTCAGGCGGTTTTTTCTCTCCGAGGCAAGCCTCTAAACTGCTACGGAATGACCAAAAAAGTGGTCTATGAAAATGAGGAGTTCAACTTGCTTCAGCATGCTTTGAATATCGAAGATGGAATCGAAAATCTCCGCTATCGAAAGATTGTGATTGCTACGGATGCTGACGTGGATGGAATGCATATCCGCTTGCTCATCATGACTTATTTTCTGCAGTTTTTCCCCGATTTGGTCAAAAATGGGCACTTGTTCATTTTGGATACTCCTTTGTTCCGGGTCAGAAACAAAAAGGAAACCATTTATTGCTATACCGACGAGGAGAGGCAAAGAGCTATCCACAAGTTGGGTTCCAAGCCGGAAATCACCCGATTCAAAGGATTGGGAGAGATTTCTCCTGAGGAGTTTGGCAATTTCATCGGAGAGGATATCCGTTTGGACCCGATCATTCTGAATAAGGATACCAAAATCTCGGATTTGTTGAGTTTCTATATGGGAAAGAATACTCCAGACCGGCAAAACTTTATCATCGACAATCTGAAGATCGAGAAAGACCTTGCCTTGGAGGACCCTAAAGAAACTGCCGAATCAGAAAATGAGGAAGCAGCGTAATCATCACCCTGCATCATCTTTTAACTAGAGACAATTTTAGAAAAGAGGAAATTTCCTTTTTCACCATCATTTGAAATCAAGAAATGACTGAAAACGAAGATCAGATCAATTCAGGAGACGAAAGCCTTCACGATTCTGTCCCGGTAACGGGCATGTACAAAGACTGGTTTTTGGACTATGCTTCCTATGTGATTCTGGAGCGGGCCGTACCTGCCATTGAAGACGGATTGAAGCCTGTTCAGAGAAGAATCCTTCACTCGATGAAGGAAATGGACGATGGACGATTCAATAAGGTCGCCAATATCATCGGACAGTCCATGCAATACCATCCGCATGGAGATGCTTCCATTGGTGATGCGATTGTCAATTTGGGTCAGAAAGACCTGCTCATTGATACGCAGGGAAACTGGGGTGATGTCCGAACCGGTGATGGAGCTGCTGCAGCGCGATACATCGAGGCACGCTTATCCAAATTCGCTCTTGAAGTGGTATTCAACCCACAGACTACCGAATGGCAGCTTTCCTATGACGGGAGAAAAAGGGAACCGGTCACTCTACCTGTCAAATTTCCTCTTTTGCTGGCTCAAGGGGTGGAAGGAATTGCTGTGGGTTTATCGACTAAAATTCTCCCTCACAACTTCTGTGAGCTGATCGAAGCATCCATCGAAATCCTCAAAGGAAACCCTACCAATATTCTTCCTGACTTCATGACCGGAGGATTGGCTGATTTTTCTGATTATCAGGAAGGGCTACGAGGCGGTAAAATCAAGGTGCGAGCAAGAATTGAAGAGGAGGATAACAAAACTCTTGTAATCAGAGAGATACCTTATGGAACCACTACGGATTCTCTGATTGATTCCATTCTCAAAGCCAATGATAAAGGCAAAATAAAAATCAAAAAAGTGGTCGACAACACGGCCAAGGATGTGGAAGTGCTTATTCAGCTGGCACCGGGTGTTTCGCCGGATGTCACGATTGATGCGCTATATGCATTCACGGATTGTGAGGTTTCCATTTCTCCCAATGCCTGCGTGATTATCGAGGACAAGCCGGTTTTCCTTTCTGTCAATAAAATCCTCGAATACAACACCAAGCAGACCAAAGAGCTGCTTAGAAGGGAGTTGGAGATCAGAAAAGGGGAGTTGATGGAAAAACTGCTTTTCTCTTCTCTGGAGAAGATTTTTATCGAAAACAGAATCTATCGGGACATTGAAGAATGTACGACTTGGGATGCGGTTTTGGAAGCGATTGATAAAGGATTGGAACCTTACAAGCCGGACTTTTATAGAGAAATCACCCAAGATGATCTGATTCGCCTCACGGAGATCAAGATCAAGAGGATTTCCAAGTTTGATGCCTTCAAGGCAGATGAATTGATGAAACGACTTCAGGAGGAATTGAAAGAAGTCAATTACAACCTGAAGCATCTGACTCAATTTGCCATCACTTACTACCAAAACCTACTGGCTAAATACGGCAAAGGACGTGAGCGAAAGACTGAAATCAGGGCTTTTGATACCATTCAGGCTGCTGTAGTAGCGGCTAACAATGCCAAGCTGTATGTCAACCGTGCGGATGGTTTTGTGGGCTTTGGCCTGAAAAAGGATGAGTTCGTCTGTGATTGCTCTGATTTGGATGAGATCATTGCCATTCGGAAGGATGGGAAAATGGTCGTCTCCAAGATTCAGGAGAAGACTTTCATGGGCAAGGATATTCTTTATGTAGGCGTTTTCCGGAAAAATGATGACCGGATGACTTTCAATTTGATCTATCTGGACGGAACGAGTGGCCGAACCATGGTCAAGCGATTCCAGGTCGGCGGAGTCACCCGAGACAAAGAATACGACCTTACCAAAGGGACCAAAGGCTCAAAAGTGTATTACTTAAGTGGCAATCCAAACGGAGAAGCTGAGGTGGTGACGGTCTATTTGACTCAGGGAGCAAAGGCCAGAGTGAAGGTTTTTGACTTTGATTTTGCGGAGATTGAGATCAAAGGTCGGGGAGCAGGAGGGAATATTCTTACCAAATATCCCGTAAGAAAGATCCAATTCAAGATGGAGGGTAAATCCACTTTAGGAGGATTGGACGTGTATTTTGATCCGTCAGTAGGTCGATTGAATACCGATCAGAGAGGAAAGCTCATCGGGAATTTCCTTGGAGATGATAAGATTTTGGTCTTTTACAAAAATGGGGACTACGAGCTTACCGGCTTTGAACTGACCAATCGATATGAGCCTAACGATGTGGTATTGATCCAGAAGTTTGATCCGAAGAAAACCGTCTCAGCTATTTACTATGACGGAGGCTCCAAGAATTTCTTTGTCAAGCGATTCTTGATTGAGACTACTACGGTAAATAAGCGGTTTAACTTTATCACAGATCACAAGCAGTCTCATTTGAGACTGGTAACTACAGATGCTCAAGCCCAAGTACAGGTAAAAGTCAAAAAAGGTAAAGAAACAGAGAATCAGGAGTTTGACCTGGAAATGCTTATCGACGTGAAAGGCTGGAAAGCGATTGGAAATAAGCTCAGCACTTATCCTGTGGAAGACCTTCAGCTGATAGAATCTGAGATTTCTCAAGAGGAAAAAGAACAAGCTAAAGGGGATGATGAGTCGACTGCTGATGATGAACTGGAGATCGGCAGTACAATTGATCTTTCTCCGAAAAAAGACGACGAGGAGCAATTGGGGCTTTTCTGAACAGGTAGGCCATGAATCAATCCAATTCACATGGAGACAAGGAAGCGGAATTGCTAAACTATCTGGGCCAATTCATCACGGAGCATAAAAAGGAAGTGATGGAGAAGGCCCTAAGCCAGCGGACTCGCTTCATTACCGTGGTTTTGGAGGATATTTTCAAGCCTCACAATGCCAGTGCCGTGCTTCGGACTTGTGACTGCTTTGGGGTTCAGGATATCCATGTAATAGAAAAAACGAACCAATACAAAATCAATCCCTACGTTACCCGTGGTGCCTCTCAATGGGTCGATTTGTACAAATACTTCGAGCAAGAGGGCTCCTCAGTCAAAACATGTTTTAAGCAGTTACGCAGTCAAGGCTATCGAATAGTGGCGACTACACCGGCCAAGGGCTCAATTTCCATCCATGACTTAGAACCTGATCAAAAGCTGGCTCTTGTCTTTGGAAATGAGCATGAGGGGATTTCTCAGGAGGTAAAAGAGGAGGCAGACCAATTAGTCCATATCCCTATGCTAGGCTTCACGGATAGCTTTAATATCTCTGTTTCCGCTTCCATTTTTCTTTTTGATTTGATCAAAAAAGCAGAAAAATTCAATCACCCAGATTTTTTCCTTTCAGAAAGAGAGAAAGAGGATATCCGTATAAAATGGTACAGAAGTGTGGTCAAGTACTCAGAAGTTCATGAAAAAGTGTTTTGGGAAAAGATCAAGGGAAATACCTAAATCACTTAGTTTTTACTATTAAATAGTCCCGAAAACGGCTTGGATTCTGATTTATTTCTGGCTCTTTGTCGTTGCCTTTGCTTCTTCTTTTGATCCTTACTTTTCACAAGGACAGTTCTTGCGGAGATTCCCACTTGCCCTTTGTAAAATTCCTGACGCCCACTGATGTTAAGATTGGGCTTATAGTCGAGCGAAATCACCGCTCCAGCAAGGGTCAGTTCCACACCTGCAATCAAATCTACTCCCAAGGTAGAATTGCCGTAGGTATGAATGATTTCTCTGTTGGTTGGATTTTTTACAAAACTCTCTTCAATCCCATAAGCGAGGCCGCCACCCAGGTAATAATTGAAACGCTTGGATACAATTGGCCGATGTTTTTGAGCTAAAAGTGAAAAATGGGTATTCCTGTTGAAATCCGATTGAATGATACTTTCGATCGTCAGCCTATCAGCCACTCTTTGCTGCAAAGTAAGTCCCAGCGTCCTGTAGCTTTCCGAATTTCCAAATCTCAATCCCAATGCAGTTCCATATCGCTGTGCAAAAAGGCTTTGAAAAGAAAGGAAAAAAACGAGGAGAAGAAGTAGCTTTTTGTTCATAGAAATTCAATTGTATGGGATTTGGCAATAACCATTCCATAATGAACTATTGCTTAAGCACCAAGACCTTAAGATTGGATGGCTCTTGCGTTACTTTTAGAGAAAAGTCTTGGGCTAATCCTGAGTTTTACCTTCTTTTGACTAGATTCCTGCCTGATTATTTTTCATCATTCCTATGAAAAAGCTATTCCTCATCTTCACAGTATTAATCGGTATCCTGCTTCTGTTTTCGGTCGTTTGGATTTATGTCAAGACCAAAGACCGATTCCCCGATTATTCATTAGACCTTCATTTGAAAAGTCCTGAATCTCCAATTTTTGCCGGTTTTGCCAAAGTGGATATTACACCCCGGAAATTTGAGACTTGGACAGATGCCAATGGAGATTCCCGGTACAATCCTGAGGATGGGGACACCTTCGAAGATGCAAATGGCAATGGGCAGTTTGATGCAATCTGGTTGGCCGGTTTTCATAATTCAAGACCTGCACAAGGTATCCTGGACCCTCTCTGGGCCAGAGCGATGGTACTGGAAGCAGGAGAAATCAAAATGGCCCTATGTGTTATCGATATGATCGGATTTGGCAATGATGAGGTGATCTTAGCACGCAAACGGGTCCTAGAAAGTAATCCTGACTTGGACTATGTGCTCATTGCCAGTACACATGTTCACTCCTCTCCAGATCTTATCGGGCAATGGGGTCCATCAGATTATACTAGAGGCGTAAATCCTGATTATTTGAACCAGGTTTTGGAAGGAATCAAAGATGCTGTATCGGAGGCATCTTCCGCAGTTCGTCCTGCCTATGTCCGATTTGCAGAGGAAAGCGAAAAGCTAAAGCCGCTCGTGGGAGATACACGACCACCTGCCATATTTGATGCATCGTTGAAATTGATGCAGGTACTGGATTCAGAAACCGGAGCAACCTTGGGCACACTCATGAATTGGGGAAATCATCCTGAGACCCTTTGGTCTGAAAACATCCAACTCAGTTCTGATTTTCCTGACCCTTGGCGAAATGGAGTAGAGTCAGGTATTAAAGTAGGAGATTCTCTTGTGATGGAAGGAGTAGGGGGAGTGGCCATTTTTCTGAACGGGGCAGTGGGAGGTCTGATGACGACCCATCCGGAGATGGAGGTTGTTGATCCGTATTCCGGAGAGACCTTTCTCCGACAAAGCCCGGAAAAAATGAGAGCACAAGGAAAGGCTTTGGCAAAAATCACCTTAGAGACCCTTCAAGACTCAGTGTGGGAGACAATCCAAACTGCCCCTTTGAGTATTCGTGCCAAAACTATTGATCTGAAAATGGATAATTCCCTGTTTCACTTAGCGGCTATTTTGGGAATTTTTGAGCGGGGTTTTACCTCGTGGAAACATATTCGATCCGAAGTTTCTGCTTGGACGCTAGGTCCTGCGAGCTTTGTGCATGTTCCGGGTGAGCTATATCCAGAAATTCTTCATGGAGGGGTAGAATCACCCGAGGGTGGGGATTTTGGAGTTCAGCCTATCGAAGTACCTGCGATTCAATCCCGGATTCCTGGGAAATTCAAGTTTTTTGGTGGATTGACCAATGATATGATCGGGTATATCGTTCCTAAAAGTCAGTGGGACGCTGAGCCTCCTTTTACTTATGAGAACAAAAATCGACCTTATGGAGAAATCAATTCCTTGGGACCTGAGACAGCTCCTAAAATTCACCGGGAAATATTGAGTATTCTGGAAGAAATGGACTAAAAAAAATCCCCTCGTTTGAGGGGATTCTTATTTACGCTTCGTGAATCACGATTTTTTCGATGACATCGCCTGCCCTGATGGCGTCGATGACTTCCAGACCTTCCACCACTTTTCCAAAGCAGGTGTGGTTTCTATCCAAGTGAGCTGTGTTGGTTCTGCTATGGCAGATGAAAAACTGGGATCCACCGGTATTTCTTCCTGCATGAGCCATGGACAATACTCCCCGGTCATGGTACTGATTATCTCCATCCAATTCACATTTGATTTTGTAACCTGGACCTCCGGCACCGTTTCCTATTGGGCAACCTCCCTGAATGACAAAGTTTGGAATTACCCGGTGAAAGGTAAGTCCATCATAGAAGCCTTTGTTTGCTAGGTCCACAAAGTTTTGGACCGTATTGGGAGCATCTTTTTCATAAAACTCCACCTTCATGGTACCTTTCTCGGTAATAATTTCAGCTGTTTTCATTGGTTATGGTTTATATTTCAGGCGTTTTTTTGAATCGCTGACAAAAATAATCTTTGATTTCACATTTCAGCACAAAAACAAAAAAAGGAGTACCGAAGCACTCCTCTTTTATAATCAGACCCTTGGGGCACCGGAAAGGATATCTTCCGTTGCAAAGTCCTTATACTTATCAAAGTTTTTGATGAAAGCCTGAGCCAATTCTTTGGCCTGTTTGTCATAATCTTCGGGATTGCTCCAGGTATTCCTTGGATTGAGCACTTCAGAAGGCGCATTGGGGCAAATTACCGGAACTTGGAACCCAAAGTTTTCATCTGTTCGGAATGGAGCAAAATCCAATTTACCCTCCAATGCAGCAGAAATCATGGCTCGTGTATAGCTCAATTTCATCCGTGATCCGATTCCGTAAGGACCACCTGTCCAGCCGGTATTGATCAGCCAAACATTCACTTCATGCTTTTCCATTTTTTCTCCAAATAGTTTGGCATATGCAGTAGGGTGGAGTGGTAGGAACGCAGCTCCAAAGCAGGCAGAGAATGTAAGCTTGGGCTCTGTTACTCCCATTTCTGTGCCGGCTACTTTTGCAGTATAGCCCGAAATGAAATGATACATTGCCTGACTCTTGTTCAATTTTGAGATGGGAGGAATCACGCCAAAGGCATCAGCCGTGAGAAAAAAGATGTTTTTGGGAATAGGTGCAACAGAAGGGACTACCGCATTGGCAATATGATGAATAGGGTAGGCTGTCCGTGTGTTTTCTGTGACGGACTTATTGGTGTAGTCAACCTTTCTCGTACCGGGAATGAAGCGCGTATTTTCTACAATCGCTCCAAACTTTATGGCATCATAGATTTCAGGTTCTTTTTCCCGAGTCAGGTCAATGACTTTTGCATAACAGCCTCCTTCAAAATTGAATATCTGGCTTTCTGTCCAGCCATGCTCATCGTCACCGATTAGGGAGCGATTAGGATCTGCAGAAAGTGTGGTTTTTCCTGTTCCTGAAAGGCCAAAGAAAACGGCTGTATCTCCATCTTTACCCACATTGGCAGAGCAATGCATGGAAAGGACGTTTTTTTCATGGGGAAGCAAGAAGTTCAGAACAGAGAAAATGCCCTTTTTCATTTCACCCGCATAGCCAGTACCTCCGATCAAAATCATCCTTTTGCTCAGATTCAGAATAGCGAAGTTGGGATTTTGAACTCCATCCGTGGCAGGATCGGCTTCAAATCCCGGCGCACAAATAATGGTAAAATCATGCTCAAAATTTTCCAATTCTTCCTGAGATGGTCGCAGGAACATATTAGAGCAAAAGAGATTGTGCCAAGCCCAGGTATTGATCACTCTCAGATTTAGCCGATGCTCAGGATCCGCACCTGCAAAAGCATCACGCACAAAAAGATCCTTCTTCTCCAAAAACACTAGCATTTTCTGAAGCAAATGATCAAAGGTCTCCTGAGAAACGGGAATGTTGATGTCTCCCCACCAAACTGAATCCTCGGTGAGCTCATCCTTGACCACATAGCGATCTTTGGGAGATCTACCGGTAAACTTTCCGGTATCTGCCATAAATGCTCCTGTGGAAGTTATATAACCTTCCTTTCTTGCTAGTGCCTGCTCCACCAATTCGGCAGGGGTCAGATTGTGATACACTTTTCCCTGAGTGGAAAAATCAAGGAAGGAAATGGGGGAAGCGGTAAGTTCCAGAACGTTGTCCTGCATAAATTTTTGGGTTTACAAACTGAAAATTGTCTGGTCAAAATTAAGTAATGAATTTTAATTGGTAGGCAAAAAATCTGCGAAATTTCGGCGTTCAATCGATTTCGAAGAAAAAATCGCGGTTTAAATGACATAGGTCATGTTTTGGTAAAAAAAATTTTTTCTGTTCAGAAATTTCTAAAATGGACAGAATGGAAGCAACGTTGAAACTTGGAAAATCATAAAATTAGTTGAATATGAAACAGATAGCTTATTCGCTCCTAAATGACCCAAAGTAAAACTGCTTGTTGGGTACCCTCAAAATTGGTATTTGCCATATATGGAGAATAAGCAGTTTGAGCCTGGCATTCTTTGGTAACAAAGCCCAAAAACATTTATCATTGTGTATTCAACTTCATTAAAAATCTAAAAACATTGGAAAATAAACCCATTACTGAATTTAGCGGAGGGACGGCTTTTGGACATCCCAAGGGCTTGATGACTTTGTTTTTCACAGAAATGTGGGAACGCTTCAGCTACTACGGGATGCGCGCCCTGCTTATCCTCTTTATGACCAAAGCAATTGTAGATGGAGGCTTAGGCTTTGATGACAAGACTGCAGGGGCTATATATGGTCTTTATACCATGGGAGTCTATCTTTTGGCTCTTCCGGGTGGTTGGTTGGCTGACCGATTGTTTGGATTGAAAAAAAGTGTTTGGTACGGCGGGATAATTATTGCTCTGGGGCATTTTATGATGGCTTTACCTGGGATCGAAAACTGGATCAACGGTAGCTCTGGACCCAAAGAAAGCCTTTCTGCTCTGGATACCAATTCTTTCTTTTTAGGGTTGATCTTGATTGTTTTAGGAACAGGGCTTTTGAAGCCAAACATCAGCTCGATTGTTGGGCAGCTTTATCCTACCGGAAGTTCGAAAAGGGACGCTGGCTTTTCCATTTTTTATATGGGGATAAATATCGGAGGGTTTATTGCTCCTTTAGCTTGTAGTACAGTAGCGGAGTACGATATGCATCTTGGATTTGGTCTTGCGGGCTTGGGTATGGTATTCGGATTGATTCAGTACAAACTGACAGGGAAGGCTTTGGAGGGGTATGGAGAAGCACCGATTGCAGAAAGTCCAAAAGAAATTCAGGATAGAAACAAACTCAAGTCCCTTACCAAAGTGATAGGCATTGTGCTTACCTTATTTATTGGAGTGTTGTTTACTGGAATTATACCGATCAATGCATCGGCGATTGCAGGTGCTTCTGGGACGGTAATTGCCTTGGTTGCCTTTGGGTATTTAGGTTATGTTATTGCCTTTGGAGGGCTTTCCAAAGGGGATAGAAACAAGGTAGGTGTGATTGCTATCCTGTTTTTGTTTTCTGCCATGTTCTGGTCAGGATTTGAGCAGGCAGGATCTACGCTGAACTTATTTGCAGAGCGCTTTACAGATCGTACCGTTTTGGGATGGGATATTCCTACCGGGTATTTCCAATCCATCAATTCCCTTTTCATTATCATTTTTGCACCTTTCTTTGCAGCGCTATGGGTATGGTTGGGTAGAATGAACCTGGAGCCCAGCTCCCCTTTGAAATTCACCTTTGGCTTGCTCTTACTAGGCTTGGGATTCTTCGTAATGTATTTCGCTACCAAGATTGCTGCTTCAGGAGATTTGGCCGCTCCAAGTTGGTTGATCATCACTTATCTCCTGCATACGTTTGGCGAACTTAGTCTTTCCCCTGTGGGCTTATCTTTGGTGACCAAATTGGCACCAAAGAGCTATGGTGGACAGATGATGGGGATTTGGTTCCTTTCTGTTGCCTTAGGAAACCTGATTGCAGGATTGATCGCAGGAGAAGCAAGTGGGGGCTCTGAGGAAGGTCTTGCGGCAATGCCTGACCAGTTTATGATGATTGTGTACACTGTTATTGGCTCTGCCTTGGTTCTTTTCTTACTCAAGCCAATTCTCAGAAAAATGATGGGAGAGGTGCATTAATCTTTTCAAATTCTAATGAAAGGCTTATCCGGGATCCGGGTAAGCCTTTTCTTTTATACCATATAGGAGGAATTTTTGGTGAAAAAATGGGTAAATACTTTACAATCACCCTATTCATTTCAAAGAATAACTATCAAAAATGCTCCATATTTCTAGGGGGATATCAGGACGATGATTTTTTAAAGTAGGGCTATCCGACAATTTGAACTTAGGTACTTCCTGCCCATCTGAAGGACTTCAAAAGCTTCTGATTTATATCTGAATAGACTTCTTTCCCTTTCCAATATTCAGAATAGGGTCCAATGGTTTTATCTCAATAAACAAGGACCCAAAACTGAGCAATTGATTTAGATAGGGGAAACAAAAAAGCCACCCCGAATTCACGGGATGGCTTGGTTGATTGGTGGTTGTTAGATTTTTAATTCAAGAACTCGTCGAAGGTCAAGCTCACGTAGAACATGCTGCCTACGGTTGGGTTACCCCAAGCCTGACGATATCCATTGCTGAATAGGTTGGTTCCGCCCAGTTTCAGGATAGACTTGATGCTCTTCATCTTGTAGCTTACCTGTGCATCGAAAGTACCAAAGGCAGGCATCACTGACAATTGCTGAGAAGATACTGCAGGTCCTACGAAAGAAGACTGCCATACGAATTCACCCTGCCAACGATAGGAGAGGGAGAAACCTACGTTATCCACTACTTCGCGGTTGGCAAAGTTGATTACATATCGATACTCAGGAGTATTGAAGGATGGCTGGAATCCAGTTTCAGCCAATTCATCAAGATTAGATAGTGTATTGTAGGATACGTTACCTCCGATGGAGTAATTCTTTGGAAGCTTGTAATCCAAGCCTAAAGCCCATCCCCAAGACTGAATAATTTCAGTTCTGTTGACAGGGATAGAGTAGATGGATCTACCGCCTGGACCAACACCGATCAGGTTCAAACCGGTGATTGGATTAGGGCCAAGATTTCCGGTATTTGGATCTCCATCCTGTACCAAAACCTGACCACCGATGAAGTTTTCAAATCGGTTGAAGTAAGCATAAGTATCAACCAATAGTTTATTTGAGAATAGACCTTTGTAGCCGACCTCAAAAGACTTCACTCGCTCAGGCTTGAACTCAGTAAGTTCAAAAGGAGTTAAGCTTCCCAGATTGGCTTGTGATGCATTGAAAGGTACAACCTGCGCTGCAATCTGTGGAACGAGTTGTGGAACGAGGGCTGCAATTGCAGCTGGTGCTTGATCAGGTGGAATTAAACCTTGCTGAACTTGCTCAGTAACAATTTGAGTTGCCTGCTGAATAGCTAGCTGTGTAGATTGCTGAATACTTTGCTGATAAACTGGAGAGTTTGGCTGAATGTCAGCTTGTACTCCAGCTCCGAACTGCTGTACAGTTGCTAAGCTGTAAACCGGGTTAGTGTTGAAGTTGTATCGGTCTCTGAAGAGTGGAAGACCACCGATCAATCTGGCCTGAGGAGTCAGCAAATCGATGTACTGATCCTGAGTAGTCGGGATACGGAAACCGGTTTGGTAAGAAGCTCTGAAGTTGTGATTTCCTACAGAATAAACACCGGAAACTCTTGGAGACCACTGTCCTTGGAAGTTTTCGTTCTTATCGTAACGAACAGAAGCGGTCAGCTTAAACTTATCATTGAAAAGGAGCTTGGAACCCTGAAGGTATCCACCGTATTCATTGATGGAAAATTCCTCCCCATTTTCATCTGTTGCAAAAAGGGTCTTCTCGGAGTTCAAGGAATAAATTCTGTAGTTAGCACCTGCCACGAATTCTGCAAACTTGATTCCGGTAAATGTATAAGAACCTTCGAAGTGATAAAGGTTGGTCTTGTCGACAAACTGAGCTCCTACACCTTGTGCATTACCCGGGATAGGTCTTGAAATTACTCTTTGTTTTGCAGCTTCAAATTCAGGTGTACCTGGCATAAATCTACCTTGGTCAGCAAAACCTCTTGCTGCTCCATGGGCGGTAGCATCATCTGCACCTTGAAGTTTGGCCTGAACAAAAGCTCCCACATACTCAGGGAACCACTGCGTGCTTTGCTTCCACTCTTCATTGATTCCTTGGGCTGCAATACCTACTGCGAAGGCATCACCAGATCGCTCTTGAGTGGTGTAGGCTCTGAGGAACCAGTTAGCACCTCTCAATTCAGCTTTGTATTGGCCTAGGTTGAAGTTGGCGATAGAATAACGATCGGCACCGGTGTAAACAGTAGTACCAAAGCCGTAATTTCCTTGGAGGATAGCTTCTACCCGGTCATTTAATCTCCAGTGTAAAGCTGCGTTTAACTTAAGAGATTTGGTGTTGTAATCGGCCAAATCACTTTCTCTATAGCCTGTTCTTGACACGAAAGTATTTGGAATCAAACCAAGCGCTGCCTGAGGAAGAACACCTGCAGCCACCATTTGATTGGCCACGGAGGTCATACTGACGTTGGTTTCGTCACCATAAATATTGACTCCGTTATATCCTGGGTTATTCAGACGAGTACCGGATTCGATGCTGGAACCATTCAACAAAGACTGATCTCTGAAGTCGTTTGCCTGCCAGTCATCTGCAGCCAAATAGCTGACATTTACTTTAAATGCTACTTTATCAGAAATTGCTTTAGCATATCTCGCACTGAAATCATAGAAACCAGTTCCTGGCTGTGTTCTGCTGTCTTCATTCATGAAGCCTGTTCTTACGTTTGCAGACAATCCCTGATACTGGAAAGGGTTCTTGGAGTTCATCAACAGGATACCGTTGATAGCGTTAGGGCCATAAAGGGCAGAAGCTGCACCTGGAATCAATTCGACACTTTCCAAATCCAATTCGGAAATCCCTACGATGTTACCTACGGAAAAGTTCAAGCCTGGAGCTTGGTTGTCCATACCGTCGATCATCTGTACAGTTCGAACGTTACCGTTTGAGTTAAAGCCTCGGGTGTTGAATGACTTAAAGGTGAGGGACTGAGTACTCATTTCCACTCCTTTCAGGTTATTCAAGGCATCATAGAAGCTGGCCTGAGGCACCTCTCGAATAGCAATGATGTCCATTTTTTCCACAGAAACGGGAGATTTCATAATGCTTTCTTCCACACGGGATGCAGAAATCACGACTTCCTGCCCCATGATCGAGGATTCAGCAAGCTGAATGGACAGATTGGAAATACCTCCTGTAATCTCTACCTCTTGGGAATTATATCCCACCATGGAAAAGATTAAAGTAAACGGCGGCTCTTGATTTACATTGAGGGTAAACTTGCCGGAAAGGTCGGTAATCGTTCCGATTACTTTGCCTTTGACCACAATGTTGACACCGACTAGGGTCTCCTTGGTATCCGCATCGGTTACCGTACCGGAGATGGTTGTTTGAGCTTTGGCATCCCAACTTCCCAAGGAAACTAAGAGGAAAAGGGAAAACACTGAAGCCCAGAACTTTTGGGTAAAACTTCTCATAGGCGTTTTTTGTGAGGTTATTTTTGGTGATGTTGCACTTATGGATTGTAACTCCATTTGGGCGAAATTTATGTTAAAAACCCATAATTCAATGAAACTGCAGAAAAAAATTTAACTATTTAGAAATTGGCAATTTCATTTGGGTGATGGAAACTGAGTCTTTTTTTGACTTTTTCTAAAAATTTAGAATTCATTATTAAAGTATTATTATTTGGGTTGGTTTTTTATTGAAAATCCGTAAAAGAAGGCAGGAAAAATATTATTCGGTAAAAATCAAAAAAGTCCGGACTATCCGGACTTTTTCTTTAGGAGTTCTTTCGATTTTCTTCATTTACATGTTTGACCATTCGGTCACAGAGGTCTTTGATCTCTTCTGACATGTATTCGTCACCAGTACTGTTAAGTATGGTTTGGGCCATACCACCCATGATATCAATGTAAAACCTTTTCATCTCTGCCACCGACATTTCCTCTGTCCATAGGTCAATCCGAAGGGTAGAATGATTTAAACTATCCCAAACATTGAGACTAATGCTTTTTGTGGATTCCAAACCATCGGCCTCCTTATCGGAAGCATCCCAAAGGATATTCTTAGGTAGATTATTCTCGTCCAGCTGTACCTGGAACTTGATCTCTGAGTTTTTCATGTTTCGAATTTTGATGTGCAACAGGAAATGATTTCTGACAGTTCAACTCTAGCTTTAATTGAACGACATTTCTGGAATCTCTCCTTTGATGATTAATTTTCCTTCAGTTTTTTCTTGGATTTCCTCAACAGAAACGCCAGGCGCTCTTTCAAGTAAAATAAATCCTCCATCGGGATCTATTTCCAAAACTGCCAAGTCAGAAACAATTTTCTTTACACAGCGGATTCCTGTAATGGGAAGGCTGCATTCCTTCAGGAGTTTTGACTTACCGTCTTTGGAACAATGCTGCATGGCTACAATGATATTTTCAGCAGAGGCAACCAAATCCATGGCACCACCCATGCCTTTGACCATTTTTCCGGGGATTTTCCAATTGGCGATATCTCCATTTTCTGAGACTTCCATGGCTCCCAGAATGGTCAAATGCACATGACCACCTCTAATCATGGCGAAAGATTCTGAAGAATTGAACAAGGAGGAACCCGGCAGCATAGTCACGGTCTGCTTGCCGGCATTAATCAAGTCGGGATCGATTTGATCTTCAGTAGGGAAGGGGCCAATTCCCAAAAGTCCATTTTCTGACTGAAGCACTACGTCCAGATCAGAAGGGATATAATTGGCTACCAAGGTGGGAATACCGATTCCTAGATTTATATATTGCCCATTTTTCACCTCTTTGGCTATTCTCTGGGCTATTTGTTCTTTAGTTAGCATTTGGGTTTGGATTAGAAGTTGGATAAAAGCTTTGGGATCATTTAAAATGACAATAGGTCATTTTTTGGAGACGGTCCTTTGCTCGATTCGTTTTTCGTAATCTTTTCCCTGGAAAATACGCTGCACGTAGATCCCCGGTGTATGAATCTGATTTGGGTCCAATTCTCCAGCAGGAACCAATTCTTCCACTTCAGCGATGGTGATCTTACCAGCTGCTGCCATCATAGGATTGAAGTTTCTTGCCGTTCCTTTGAAAATCAAGTTGCCGGCAGTATCGCCCTTCCAAGCTTTTACAATAGAGAAATCAGCTTTTAGCCATTTCTCCATCAAATAAAGCTTTCCATCAAATTCCCGGATTTCTTTTCCTTCTGCTACTTCGGTACCCACACCTGCAGGCGTGAAAAATGCGGGAATTCCGGCTCCTCCGGCTCTCACTCTTTCTGCCAAGGTGCCTTGAGGAATCAGTTCTACTTCAAGTTCTCCACTGAGAAGTTGTCGCTCAAACTCAGCATTTTCTCCCACATAGCTGGAAATCATCTTTTTGACCATTCGCTTTTTGAGCAAAAGTCCGATTCCAAAATCATCCACTCCCGCATTGTTGGACACAATGGTCAAGTCCTTGATGTCTCTTTCCAGCAATGCAGCAATGCAGTTTTCGGGGATACCGCTCAATCCAAACCCTCCCATCATCAAGAAGGCATGGCTCGGAATGTCGGCCACAGCCTCCCGAGCGTCTTTAACGGTTTTGTTGATCATGTTTATTTGGGTTTATAGTACAAGTTTAGCCTGCCTTTGATCTTCCAGCAGTTGCTTTTTCAAATCTTCCAAGCTGTCAAACTTCTTTTCTTCTCTCAAAAACTCCTGAAAGAAAATGGTGATCTGTCGATTGTAAAGATCGCCTTGGTAATCGAAAAGGTGAGCTTCTACGGTCTTTTTTGATCCATCCACAGTCGGGCGATTGCCGATATTGAGCATGGCTTTGAAAAGACCTCCATCAACCAAAGCTTCCACTGCATAAACGCCGTCGCAGGGGATAAGTTTGTAATCGTTGGGCACATGAATATTGGCAGTAGGAAAACCGATGGATCGACCTATTTGCTGGCCTTTGACCACGATTCCGTTTATTTCGTACGGTCTGCCTAAATAACTGTTGGCGGTTTTGACATCGCCGGTTTCCAATGCACGGCGGATTTTGGTACTGGATACGCCGATTTCGTCGACATCCTGACGGGAAATTTCCTCCAATTCAAACCCGAACTCAGTACTGTGATTTTGTAAATATTCGAAGCTTCCTTCCCGGTTTTTCCCAAATCGGTGATCGTAACCGATTACCAGTTTTTTTGTCTCTATTTTATCGACCAAGACCTTTCGGATAAACTCCTCTGAGCTTAGCCGGGAAAATTCTTTCGTAAATGGTATGGTAATCAAGTGGTCAATTCCAAATTTCCTCAAAAGAGAAGCCTTTTCCTCAAAAGTAGTGAGCAGCCTAAGGTTATGCTCTTTGGGATAAAGAACCAATCTAGGGTGTGGCCAAAAGGTGATCAAGACTGTCTCTCCCTGAAGACCCCTGGCTATCTCCCGGATTCGTGTCAGGATCTTTTGGTGTCCCAGGTGCACACCGTCAAACGTACCCGAAGTGACCACCGCATTGGGTACAGCCTGAAACTCGTCTAAGCCTTCATATATTTTCATGGGAGCGGTTTTTTACTTCTTCTACCCAAGTCATGATGTCTTTGGCCTCTTCCAGTCTGAATTCGCCAATTCTCGTTCTACAGAGAGCTTTAAGATAGGCACCAACCCCTAACAATTCCCCCAAATCCCTAGCCAGGCTTCGGATGTAGGTACCTTTGGAACAGGAAATTCTAAAATCAACTTCATTGCCTTCAAATCTGGTGATTTCAAATTCACGCACCTGAACAGGACGGGCTTCCATTTTCACTTCTTTTCCGGCACGGGCAGATTCATAGACCCTCTTTCCATCCACCTTAATGGCCGAATGCATGGGAGGTACCTGAAAAATATCACCTGTCAGCTTGGAAACAGCCTCCTCTACTTGAGCCAAAGTAAGATGACTTGGATCAGCTACAGAAATAACAGGCTTCTCCAGATCAAAAGACTCAGTAGTGGCCCCCAGGACAAAGGTGCCTGTGTATTCCTTTTCCTGCCCCATAAACGTTTCGATCTGCTTGGTCATTTTTCCCGCGCAGACAATCAACAGTCCGGTGGCAAGAGGGTCAAGCGTGCCTGCATGTCCGACTTTCTTGATTCGGAGGGCATTTCGGAGTTTTTTGACAACGTCAAAAGAAGTCCACTCCAGAGGTTTATTGATGAGAAATACTTCGCCGTAGGCTTCTTGTTGCATGAAATTGAAATTGGATTCCCAAAGGAAAGGAGAGGAACTCAGTTTTTCTCCGACTTGGCAAAAATGGCATAAAACTCAAAAATGAATCCAGCCAAGGTAACGATAGGCCCTAAAGTCAAGCCCAAAAACCCATTACCGTGGGGTTCGGAGTCCATACCGATAATGACAAAACCTAAAACGATCAATGCCAACCCAATTAGCATTAGCCGATAATTTTTCTTTTCGAAAGGAAACGGTTGGTTATTCATAAGGATCAGTAGAGTTCGTCCAAGGACATGTTTAAGTATTTATTTACTGCACGCAGCGTGCTGAAAAGGGATAAAATCCCTCCAATGATAATCAATGCCCCAAAAAGCAAAAAGAGCAGGTATTCATTTTGGAGAAGGGCAAAGCCTTCGATATTGGATTTGGCGTAGGAGATCAAAGCAAATAGAATTCCCGAAGAAACAGCGCCTGCAAGCATCCCAAACACCCAAGCGCGTATCAAAAAGGGCTTTCTGATAAAACCCCTTGTGGCCCCAACCAATTGCATGGAGCGAATGAGGAATCTTTGAGAAAACAAAGCCAAGCGGATGGTATTATTAATCAACATAGCAACGGTGATTATCAAAATCGCGATAAATGCCGACATGACAATACTCACTTTGATCAGGTTTTTGTTAATGTAATCGACCAAATCCGTCATGTAAGACACTTCAAATACGCCGGGAATGCTTTCCAATTCCTTGGCAATCACCTCCAGCTGTTCGGATGTCTGAAACTCCTCAGCTATCCCGATTACATAGCTGTCTCTGAGAGGGTTGTCTTCCAGAAATTTGGTAAAATCTTCTCCTGTACTTTCGATAAAAATCTCAGCAGCTTCCTCATCGGAGATAAACTTCATGCTCAGCGAGTCTTCTTTGACCAGGACAAAAGGCCTCCCTGAAATGTCAGAGCGAATCTGTCCCAATTCTTCGGAGGAAAGATTTTTGTCCAAAAAAACCTGCACCTCGATATTTTCTCTGATCAATCGGCTTAGGGTCCTGGCCTGAATCAAAATGACGCCAAAGAGACCGACGATGAAAAGGGAAAGTGTGGTGCTGAAAAGTACACTTCCAAACTTGAAGTAGCCTAAAGTCTTTTTTTGTTTGCTTGGTGAGGTCATTGCGGATAATTCAGGTCAAAAATAGAAAAGCCGATGGGATTTAACCAATCGCTGTGCCAGAAAGGATAGGGATTACTTTTTCCTGAACTACACCCCATACTGCATGTCCAAGTTCAGGTTTGACCAGTGCCAGACCGGTAAAATTGCCGAAAGCAGGCATTATCAGCGTTTTACCATCAAAGTGGAAGCAGGGTATCCGCACATGCTGCCGTGCTTTTCCCCGAAGCAAAATACCCGGATGGATATGTCCGCAAATATTTACCCCTTCTTTTTCCACCTTACTCATTGGTTCATGAGATAAAATCAAATTTCCAAGTTTAAAGGTCTCTTGATGAACCTGAAGAGGCGTATTGGAATAGAAGGCTAGGGGAAGCACATCATGATTGCCTTTGACTAGATGAAATTGAACCCTTGGAAAATTTACCATAAACTGCATCAATACTTCCCACTGACCATTCCAGTCACTGTGAAACAGATCCCCCAAGAAAAAGAGATCGGTGGGATTCCACTTTTGGATGAGCGATTCGATCACTTCCAAATCGGTGAAATGGATAGGTTCGGGAATAGGGATTCCTGACTTTCGAAAGTGTGCAGCTTTTCCAAAATGCAAATCGGCAATCAAAATTGCACGATGGTCATTTATCCAAATTGCCTTCTCTTTAAGCAATTGCAACTCGGTTTTTAAAAATTGAATGGTCTGAAATCCAGAAGTGTTAGTTATTTTTTCCGTTTTCATCATAACAATTCCAAAGGTATCCGTATTATTCGATATGAAATCTTAAAGAATATGAAAATGCGACAATTCACTTCTTTGTTTTTGGTACTCTTTGTTTTCCTTGTTGGAAATGCTCTCGGCCAAACAGAAAATGCCATTTTGGGAGTCTGGTACAATACCGAAAAGGATGCAAAAGTACAGATTGAAAAAAAGGGAGATGCCTATTTTGGAAAGATTATTTGGCTAAGGGAACCCATCCGAGATGGAAAGCCTGTGGTGGATTCCAATAATTCCGACAGCAAACTTCAGAGCCGACCTATCCTTGGAATGACCATTTTGGAGGGATTGAAATATTCTGGAGGAGCCTGGAAAAACGGAAAAATCTATGACCCCAAATCAGGAAATACCTATTCCTGTGAATTGAAATTAACCAACAAAGGGCTTCTGGAAGTCAAAGGTTACATGGGCTTTTCTTTCATCGGAAGAACCGTGGAGTGGAGTAAGGCCGAATAAAATCAGGCCTTCTCCGATTGCTTATAAAATGAAGCCAAAATCTCACTCAATTGCCCAAATTCAATCAAGAAAGCGTCATGCCCCGCAGTGGAGTTGATTTCTTGATACTGGCCTCTCTGAGATTTTTGAGCAATAAACTGAGATTCTTCAGGTAAAAAAAGCAAGTCGGTATTGACCCCAACGGCCAATACCCTTGCTTTTATACTTTGCAGTGCTGCCTCGACACCTCCTCGACCTCTTCCCAAATCCTGACTGTCCATCGCCTTGGTTAAAATCCAATAGGAGAGGGCATTAAACCGATTGGCTAACTTTTGACCTTGGTACCGGAGATAGGAAGCCGCTCGAAAACCATTCAATTTTTCCTCAGCATCCGTTTGTTTTTTCTTCAAATCATCCGGATGCCTGTAACTCAACATGGCAATTGCCCTAGCTGCCTCAAGTCCTTTTTTGCCAGCCTCGGGTATCAAAGATCCCCATGTGGGATCAGATTCAATGGCCATTCTTTGAGCCTCATTGAAACCAATCACCCATGGGCTGGTTTTGGCAGTGGAAGCTAGAATCACCACATTTTCCAGCTTTTCACCTAAAGCCACTGCCCACTCAAGGGCTACCTGACCACCGAGTGAGCCTCCGATCAAGGTGTGGATTTTGTCAAACTGAAGGTACTTTCTCAGCCTTTCCAAACTGGCAGCTAGGTCTCTAGGAGTCACTTGGGGAAAATCGTAGTAATAGGCATTTCCCGTTTCAAGATTTGTACTTAGCGGATTGGTGGATCCGTAATTACTTCCAAGAAGATTGACACAGATGATAAAATGCGAAGAGGGATCAAAGAATTTGCCCTCTCCGATGAGCCCTTCCCACCATTCGGCAGCATGAGAGTTGCCTGTCAAAGCATGGACAACCCATACTACATTGGATTTATTCTCATTGAGTTTGCCATAAGTGGTATAAGCTAAATCAAATGATCTAATAACTTGTCCGGATTCGAGGACAAGAGGCTCATCGCTGTGGAAGGTGTAATCAATCATTGTCAAATCCTCAGAAGTAAGGAGGAGATCCATCGAAATATTTAATTATAATTTGTCAAAAGCCTGCTGAAGGTCAGCTTTGATATCCTCAATATGCTCAATGCCCAAGGAGAGTCTCAGCAAAGTAGGCGTCACACCGGCAGCTATTTGCTCTTCATCGCTAAGCTGCTGATGGGTGGTGGCTGAAGGCTGGATGATCAGTGTTTTGGCGTCACCTACATTGGCCAAGTGGGAGATAAGCTCCAGATTATTGATAAAAGAAGAGGTGGACTCCTTGTCTCCTTTTAATTCAAAACTCAAAACTCCTCCAAACCCATTTTTAAGATATTTTTTGGCTAAAGTGTGGTAAGGCGAGGAGGGGAGTCCGGGGTAATTTACTTTGGAAACCTGGGGATGAGATTCCAGCCAGGAAGCAATGGCCAAAGCATTCTCCACGGTTCTTTGTACACGTAAAGACAAAGTTTCTATACCTTGAAGCAGCATGAAGGAATTGAATGGACTGATGGCTGGTCCAAAATCCCTTAAGCCTTCCACCCGAGCTCGGATAGCAAAAGCAATATTGGGAAGGCCTAATGGATTGTTTTCTCCAAAAACCTCCCAAAAATTCAAGCCATGATAGCCTTCGGACGGCTCAGAAAATTGAGGGAACTTTCCATTTCCCCAATTGAAATTGCCGGCATCGACGATAATTCCGCCGATAGAAGTACCATGTCCTCCGATCCACTTGGTAGCAGACGAGGTCACGATATTCGCTCCATGCTCGATAGGTCGGAATAAATACCCTCCAGCACCAAACGTATTGTCTACAATCAGTGGGATGTCATGTTTTTTCGCCAGGGCAGCGATAGCTTCAAAATCAGGTATGTTGAATTCCGGATTTCCTATGGTTTCAAGATAGATGGCTTTAGTCTTTGCGTCGATCAGTTTTTCAAAAGCTTCCGGAGAATCACCTTTGGCAAATCTGGCTTCTATACCGATTCGCTTAAAGGCGACTTTGAATTGGTTGTATGTGCCTCCATAAAGAAAAGAGGTGGAGACGAAGTTTTCTCCGGCTTGAAGGATATTGTTCAAAGCCAAAAACTGAGCTGCCTGACCAGAACTTGTAGCGACAGCAGCCACACCGCCTTCCAAGGCTGCGATTCTTTTTTCAAAGACATCCGTAGTGGGATTCATGATTCGGGTGTAAATATTTCCGAATTCCTTTAGGCCAAAGAGGTTGGCTCCATGTTCCGCACTGTTGAAGGTATACGAAGTGGTCTGGTAGATGGGAACTGCCCGTGAATTGGTAGTCGGGTCAGGTGCTTGTCCAGCATGAAGCTGAAGGGTTTCAAATCGATAGTTACTAGACATGGTTTATAGGATTAAAGGGTTAAAAGACAAGGAAAAGAATTGGCAGATGAATTAACACCAAAGCCAATTGGAACTGAAGGCAAAGCCAAAAGGGATTCGGATCTTTCCAAAAAGGAAAAGCTGCTTAGCCGAAAGTAATAGAGGGAGGAGTATTTGTTCATGCCGCAAGGAATTTATAGTTCCGAAGAAGACCCTCTTCTCCGGCAGGAATGGGCACCTTTCCACTTTGGAAGGTTGCCAGAGGGTCGTAGAGCCTGTCTCTCGCCTCTTCTTTATAAATCCCCGCACAAAAAGTGAAAGGATGCAACAAATTAAGCTGGGCTTTTTGACAATCCCAAAAATTAATCTCTAAATCAACGAAAAATCACAAAATCGTATTCAATTGGTCATCCGAATAGCGGAAGATCGGATGTACATTTTCCAAATCTGGGGTGATTTTGACCAATTCTTTCACTTTTCCATCTTCCAAACCATAAGCCCATCCATACACATGGGGTGCCTTTCTCTCCTTCCAAGCTTTTTGAATTATAGAGGTCTTGATCAGATCCTGACACTGCTCAATGACATTCAGTTCGACCAATCGGTTGACTTGTGCTTTGTGATCAGAAATAGCCTCTATTTCTTCCTGATAAAGCTTGTAAACTTCTTTGATATTTCTCAACCACTTATTGATCAATCCATAAGAATGATGGGAAATAGCGGCCTCAACACCACCACACCCATAGTGCCCGCAAATGATCACGTGCTCCACCTTTAGGACTTCCACTGCATACTGGAGCACAGACAGGAGGTTTAAGTCAGTATGGACGACCATATTGGCGATATTCCTATGGACAAATACTTCACCGGGATCAGTACCCGTGATCTCATTTGCAGGAACTCGACTATCAGAACACCCTATCCATAAGAATTTTGGTTTTTGCTGATTGGCAAGACGCTTGAAAAAATCTTTGTCTGTTTGGATTTTCTCTTCAGACCAAGCTTTGTTTTGAAGAAGAAGTTTTTCGTAAGGATTCATAGGGATTTGGAAAGATGATAGTGATAGCCCTCGATGGTAATTTCTATGTTTTTGGAAGGACAGGATTGAATAAAATCATCCAGCACTTCCTTGATGTCATTGTCAATAAATTGAGCCTTATGCGCATTCAGGATGACTTTTCCTCCTTCGGGTATTTCTGCTAGTTTTTTTAGGAGAAAAGGCTTGTTGAGAAAAGAAACGTCCTTTTGAAGTTTGAGCAGATAATTGCCGTTGTGTTCGGTGATAGTGATGGCTCTTTGAAAGTTGGTCTTTACCACGAAAAAAAGTCCAAATACCATCCCAATACCAATTCCAACCAACAAATCGGTAAATAGAATAGCCAAAACCGTTACCATGAAAGGAATAAACTGATTCCAGCCTTTTTCATAAACTTCTACGAAAATTGAGGGCTTAGCCAACTTGTATCCAACTACAAATAGCACGGCAGCCAAGCAGCTTAGCGGGATTTTATTCAAAATTCCGGGAATTGATAACACCAAAATCAAAAGAAGAAAGCCGTGAAGAATTGCGGAGAGCTTTGTCCTCGCTCCAGAGGTGATATTGGCTGAGCTCCTCACAATGACAGCAGTGATCGGAAGGCCTCCGATAAAGCCCGAAAGGGAATTACCCACGCCTTGTGCGATCAATTCCCTATTGGTAGGGGTGATTCGCTTCTGAGGATCCATTTTGTCCGCAGCATCAATGCTCAGTAAAGTCTCAATACTTCCCACCACAGCAATGGTAACGGCAACAATCCAAAATTCCGCCCTCATGAAAAGTCCGAAATCCGGAAAAGTAAGCAAGCTTGATAACTCACCTATAGAGCTTACCTGCGGAATATTTACCAAATGCTCGCCATCCAGCTTCCAATCCGGCTTCCAAATTCCATAGGTTTCATTGATAAACAGCCCAATTATCACTGCCCAAAGGGCGCCAGGAATAATTCCAAAGTATCGGTGATTTTTGATTTTGGGGTTTTCAAACAAAATCAAAATGAATAGAGCAATCAAAACAATAGGAATGGCTCCGGGGCTGTGGTATTGAATAGCATAACCAATCTCAGTGATTGTATTGTGCTGATCGGCCTGAAGAAAAGCTTCATCTCCCATCGTATCCTTGTCATAGCCCAAAGCATGAGGAATCTGCTTTAATATCAAAATTAGACCGATAGCAGTTAGCATTCCTTTGATAACTGAATGCGGGAAAAAATAGCCCAGAACACCAGCCCGAAACACTCCCAACAAAATCTGTATCAGCCCAGCGACGACTACAGCCGCAAGGAAGAGTTCAAAAGTACCCAAAGTGGCTATGGAATCCAAAACGATTACGGTAAGCCCTGCTGCAGGACCACTTACACTTACCCCAGAACCCGAAATTGCCCCAACTACTATTCCTCCGATAATTCCGGCAATCAGTCCTGAAATAGAGGGGGCACCACTGGCTATGGCTATTCCCAAACAAAGCGGCAATGCCACTAAAAAGACTACTAAACTGGCTTTTAGATCACTTTTTAAATTGGTCCTAAAAATAGAGGTCATATAAGAGGAAATAGCTGCTTTTTTAATTTTTTATAAATATAAGACATGATAAAAATAAATATTTCTTATTAATTGAAAGCAAGCCTTCCTCGTCCAGACCTATTTTTTGATGAGTCTATCCAAGCTTTTTTTGATTTTTTCAAAGTCAAAAGATTTCACTTGATTCTTCATTTGACCCCGGATTTCCTCCAAACACAAGTTTCCAATACTTCCCTCGTGGGTATGGTTGATTTGACTTTGATCAGGATTAAAGTCATCGGCTTCGATAGCCAAGCCTACTTTCTTGTAGGCATCCCGAAAGGGTACTCCCTGAAGTACCAAATCATTGACGACTTCTACCGAAAACAAGTGTTTGAAAAACCGATCTTGGAGAATGTTCTGCTTTATTTGAATGGATTCAAGCATAAACACAGTCATTTTCAGACAGTCTCTTAAAGAAGCTATCCCAGGGAAAATCTCCTCCTTTAGCAACTGCAAATCTCTGTGATATCCTGTGCTCATATTGGTCAAAAGGAAACTTACCTTCACTGGAATCCCCTGAATTTGATTGGTTTTGGCACGGATAAGCTCAAATACATCCGGATTTTTCTTGTGGGGCATGATGCTGCTCCCTGTAGTGAGTTCGTCAGGAAAAGAGATAAAACCGAAATGCTGATTCATGAAGAGACAGACATCGGTAGCCAGTCGATTTAGGGTGGCAGCAAGTCCAGCCAAAGCAAAGGACAGGGTACGTTCTGTTTTTCCTCTTGAGTTCTGCGCGTTGATCACATTGTAATGCAAATCTGCAAAGCCAAGAAGTTCTGTGGTCATTTTTCGGTCTAGAGGAAAGCTTGAACCATATCCTGCAGCAGAACCTAGGGGGTTTTTATTGCTGAGTTCAAACGCAGTTCTGAGAAGAGCCATGTCCTCAGCCAGACCTTCAGCAAAAGACCCAAACCAAAGTCCAAAAGAGGAAGGCATTGCCAGCTGAGTATGCGTATAGCCCGGCATCAAGTCCGATTTGTGCTTTTCTGCAAGCTGAATCAGCAGTTGGAAAAGTTGTTGGGTTTCCTCTACCAATTCCTCGATGGCAGCCCGATAGAAAAGTTTCAAATCCACCAAAACCTGATCGTTTCGGCTTCGTCCGCTATGCAGTTTTTTCCCTACTTCACCATAGCGCTCAGTAAGTAAAAATTCCACTTGAGAATGAACATCCTCAACTCCCTCAGCGATGGTAAATTTCCCGGATTGAATCTCCTCATAGATCTCTTTGAGTCCTTTTTGAAGGATGTGGTTTTCATCTTCCGAGATCAGACCAATCTTTGCCAGCATATGAGCATGGGCCATAGATCCCAATACATCAAAGGGAGCTAAAACGAGGTCAAACTCAGGATCTCTACCAATAGTAAACTGCTCGACTTCTTTTTTGCTATCGGTATCTTTTTGCCAGATTTTCATGGGGTTATGTTTTTGCTTTTGCGAAGCTTCGCATAATGATCGATAAGGGAAATGTATCCGGAGATTCCAGCTTTTAGCTCGTCCAAATGGATAAATTCATCCGCTGTATGGGATCGGGCGGAGTCTCCGGGGCCGATTTTTACAGAAGGATATGGGATAAGAGCTTGATCAGATAAGGTAGGGCTACCAAAAGTCTCCAACTCCAAAGCATCTGCCACCCGATACATGGGGTGATTTTTCGGCAGATGTGAAGATTGTAGCCGTAAGGACCGAGGAATCAGATCAGCTTTCAATATTTCCTGCAGTTCTTCCAAAGCCTCTTCCAGAGTGTAGGCATCCGTTACTCTTACATCGAGCACATACTCGCAAAGGTCAGGGACCACATTATGCTGCTGACCGGCTTTGATGACGGTACAGCTCACCTTGGTTCGGCCGAGAAAAGGAGAGGTTTTGGTGAATTGGAAGTTTCGGATTTCCTCCAAGTCTTCCATTGCCAGATATATCGCATTGATTCCTTCTTCGCGGGCGGCATGTCCCGCTTTTCCGTGAATTTTTGCATCAATGACCAAAAGGCCCTTCTCTGCGACTGCAAGACGCATTTGGGTGGGTTCGCCGACAATGGCCAATTCAGCAGCAGGCAAAGAGGAAATCAGGGATTCGATGCCATTTTTCCCGGAAATCTCTTCCTCTGCTGATGCAATGAGCAGCAAATTGAAGGGGAGTTCTTTTTTGGAAAAATAAAGAAAGGCCGCTATCAAACACACCAAAGCCCCTCCTGCATCATTTGAGCCCAAACCGAATAGTTTTCCGCTTTCTTCCATCGGTGAAAAAGGATCGCGAGTATAGCCTTGATTGGGCTTCACTGTATCGTGATGGGAATTGAGCCAGACTGTAGGAAGTTCTTCTTGGAAAGGCTTGGCAAAGGCCCAAACATTGTTACCGGATCGAAAAGGAGTGATTTCTTGATCCAGAAGAAATGCTTGGATAAGATTCGCTGTTTTATCTTCTTCTTTGGAAAAGGAAGGAGTAGAAATCAGGCTTTTGAGCAGCTCTTGGGCCTTTTCAAAGGCAATATCCAAATCCTCCATCAGTACAAGTCGTAGCGGTGGCGTTCGATAATGGTCCCGGAAAGCTTCCCTTTGGCTGCCAATAGCAGATTTTCAGCCTTTCCTATCCAGACGTGATGGACCCCTTTTCTCAAAGCTTCAAAGGCATTGTCCAGCTTGGGAATCATGCCTGAGTGAATCACATTTTCTTTGCGCAGCTCAGTGTAAATCTCCTCATTGATCAGCGGAATGATGGAATTCTCGTTTTTCTCATCTACCAAAACTCCGCTCTTGTTGAAGCAAAAATAGAGATTGACATGATGTTCCTTGGCAAGAGAGGTCGCAAGGGCAGAAGCAATAGAATCTGCATTGGTATTGAGCAGCTGACCGGATTTATCATGCGTAATTGCACAAATCACAGGATGAAGCCCTCCTTCAAATAAGGTATTCAAAAATGAGGTGTTTACCTTTTCAATATCGCCTACAAAGCCATAATCGATGTTTTTCACCGGACGTTTCACCGATTGGATCAGATTGCCATCTGCTCCGGTGAGGCCAATCGCATTTACATTCAGGGCCTGAAGTTTGGCCACCATATTCTTATTGATCAATCCGGCATAGACCATGGTGACGATGTCGAGTGTGTCCTTGTCGGTGATTCTCCTTCCGTCCACCATTTCGGGCATTACACCGAGGCTCTCACCAAACCGGGAGGCTAATACTCCACCTCCATGGACCAGGATTTTATGCCCGGGAAATTTGGAAAACAAGGCCAAAAACTCCTCCAGTTTGTCCGGGAAGTCGATGACATTTCCTCCGATTTTGATGATTGATATCTTCATAGGTTTGAGAGTTGAAAAAGAGGATTAGCCCAGGATTTTACTCAAAACTGCCTGGGCAGCATAGATTCTGTTTTCTGCTTGCTTCTGAACCAAAGACCGATTGCCATCCAGCATTTCATCGGACAATTCCAGATTTCTTCGTACTGGCAGGCAATGCATGACTTTGGCTTCAGGAGAGGATTTCAAATGCTTTTCGGTCAGCATCCAGGAAGAGTCTGTGGAAAGTATTTTTCCGTAGTCATTGAACGCCGACCAGTTTTTCACATAGACAAAATCGGCATCCTTCAAGGCCTTTTCCTGATTGTATTCAATAGATGCACCTGCAGTGAAGCGCTCATCTAATTCATAACCTTCAGGATGAGTAATAGTCAGGTCATGTCCCATTCCCAAGGTCCATTCTGCAAAACTGTTTGCGACGGCATGAGGAATGGCCTTGATATGCGGAGCCCAGGTCAAAACGACTTTGGGCTTCTTTTTTCCTTTGGAAAACTCCTGAATGGTAATCTGGTCAGCCAAGCTCTGCAAAGGGTGACGTATCGCCGATTCCAAGCTGACCACAGGAATCCCGCTATATTTGACAAACTGCCCAAAGACAAAGTCATTGATGTCTTCTTCCCGGTTGGAAAGGGAAGGGAATGCACGGATAGCCAAAATATCGAAATAGGAGCCCAAGACACCTGCGGCATCTTTGATATGCTCAACAGTACCTTTGTTCATAATGGCTCCTTCCTTCATCTCCAAAGCCCATCCTTCCTTATCCATATTGAGCACAATGGCCTCCATCCCTAAGTTTTGGGCCGCAATCTGGGTAGAAACACGGGTTCGGAGGGAAGGATTAAGGAAAATACAACCGACCCTTTTGCCTTGCCCTTTAGCCTGGTCAAGTCGGGGTTGATTTTTATAAAGAAGAGCCAAATCGATTAATTCCTGACCTAACTCTCTGGATTCAAATTGGGTAAAATACTTCATGAAGTTGGGGTAAATAATCCTCTTTGGATTATGCGTTAAGCACTTCTTTCAATGCGGTTAAAAACGAATTTAATTGATTCCATTCTACAGACAAAGGAGGAAGAAGGCGAATCGTCTGCTTTCCTGCTGCAGAACCGGTAAATATTCGGTGTTTTTTCACCAATTCTGTCCGGATGGGTCCTGCATCTCGATCCAGATCGATCCCGATCATTAGCCCTTTTCCCCGGACCTCTTTGACTTGAGGGATTTTTTTCAACTCCTTCATCAGGCGATCTCCCAATTCCAAAGCTTTGGCTTGCAGATTTTCCTGCTCCAAAACCTCCAATACTGCCAATCCAGCTGCACAGGCCAAATGATTTCCACCGAATGTAGTCCCAAGCAGTCCATAACTTGCTTTGAATTCAGGTGAGATCAAAAGGCCACCGATTGGAAAACCATTTCCCATTCCTTTGGCCATGGTAATGAAGTCAGGCATCAATCCATCCACCCACTGATGGGCAAAAAAGCGTCCAGTCCGACTGTAGCCTGATTGAACCTCATCCAAAATCAATTTGGCATTGTAGGATTTGGCCAAGGAAGCAATACCTTTCAGAAAATCGGGTTCGGGAACCTGTATTCCCCCAACTCCCTGAATTCCTTCGATAATCACTCCTGCGATGGTTCCTGTTTTCAAGGCTTTTTCCAAGGCATCCAAATCTCCCCAAGGCAAAATGTGAAAATCCTCTCTGGCATTGGCTGGAGCTATGATTTTGGGATTGTCAGTGAGGGCTACTGCTCCGGATGTCCTTCCATGAAAAGCTCCAGAGAATGCCACGAAACCGGATTTTCCGGTGACAAAGGAGGCCATTTTGATGGCGTTTTCATTGGCTTCAGCTCCGGAATTGACCAAGAAGAGCTGATAGTCATGGAGGCAGGAAAGATGTCCGAGCTTTTGTGCAAATTCCTTTTGGATAGGAATTTCCACCGAGTTGGAGTAAAAAGCGATTTTGTCCAGCTGATCTTTGATTCGCTTGACATAGTGAGGGTGGGTGTGCCCTATGGAAATCACCGCGTGACCCCCGTAAAGGTCTAAATATTCTTGCCCCTGATCGTCCCAAAGTCGGCAACCTTCTGCTCGGTCAATGGTGACGGAGATGAGGGGGTATACGTCGAAAAGATTCATGTGGAATTACGATTTACGATTTTTATTATTTCGGATTTGCGATTTCGGATTTCGGAAAATCCGACATCCTATATCCTATATCCGAAATTAAAATGCGATTGACTTCAAATTCAGTCCCATTTTCTCCTCCAGTCCAAAGGCCAGATTGAAGTTCTGAACTGCTTGTCCAGAAGCGCCTTTCAGCAGGTTGTCAATGGCTGAATAAATGACCAATTGCCCTGCTTCTTTTTGGACAAAGAGAATGCACTTGTTCGTATTGACGGCTTGCTTGAGGTCGATGTCTTGGGTAGATACAAAGGTAAAAGCTGCATCCTTATAGAACTCCTGATAGGTTTTTATTGCCTCTTCTTCACTTCCTTCGAAAGAGAAATAAGCCGTCACCCAGATGCCTCGGGAGAAATTTCCTCGGTAGGGGACAAAGAGCAACTCTGACCCGAAGTCAGAATTCAGTTGCCTGAATGTCTGCTTGATCTCTTTCAGGTGCTGATGGGTAAAAAGCTTGTACACCGACATATTCCCTGTTCGATAGCTGAAGTGGGAGGTTTCTGCCAGTTTTTTACCAGCACCGGTCGAACCTGTAATTCCACTGATATGGACTTGATCTTTTATCCAGCCTTTGGCTATAGCAGGCGCCAAGGCCAATTGGATTCCAGTAGCAAAGCAGCCCGGATTGGCAATGCGCTTGGCGGTTTTGATTTTTTCTGAATTGACTTCCGGAAGGCCGTATACAAATCCGTTGGACTCGTCTCTGAAATCTGTAGAAAGATCAATAATGACTGTCTCAGGAGAGAAAGAGTGAGCTTCCAAAAAGCCCTTGGTCTCTCCATGAGGTAAGCCCAAAAAAACGGCATCAACCTCCGTTGGAACTTCGTCAGTAAAAACTAAATCACAATCTCCGATCAAATCAGGATGCATTTCGATTACCTTTTTCCCTTTTTGACTATTGGAGTGAACACAAACCAGTTCCACTGCCGGATGATGAACCAAAAGTCGAAGAAGCTCGCCTCCAGTGTATCCTGCTGCGCCGATGACGGCTGTTTTAATTTTAGTCATCGCTATTGACTTTGTGGAAGATGGCAGTTTGATTACCCAAAATTCGGGTAAATCCTTTCACGTCTTCTCCTGTATAGCCTTTGTTCATTTCACCATAGCTTCCAAACTTGGAAGACATCAGATCGTGCTTAGACGTAATTCCCAATAATGTAAATCGATAAGGCTGTAGCAATACACGAACATCACCCGATACAAACTCCTGAGTACTTGCAAGGAAAGCTTCCAGATTTCTCATGACCGGATCTAGGTAATGTCCTTCATGAAGGTGATTTCCATAGAATTCAGCCTGCTGATTTTTCCAGAACATCTGCCATTTGGTCAAAGTGTGCTTTTCAAGCAGTTGATGTGCTTTAATAATGATAATCGGAGCGGCGGCTTCGAAACCAACCCGGCCTTTGATGCCGATAATAGTATCGCCGACGTGAATATCACGGCCGATTCCATACGGAGCGGCCAATTCTTGCACTTTCAAAATAGCGTCCACAGGATTGTCATAAGTTACTCCATTGACACCTTTTAATTCACCTTGAACAAAGGTCAAGTTGATTTCTTTGGGCTCATGCTCAGTTACTTGAGTAGGCCAAGCCTCCTCGGGAAGATATTCTGAGGAAGTCAAAGTTTCTTTTCCGCCGACGGAGGTTCCCCATATCCCTTTGTTGATGGAATAGGCGGCTTTTTCAAAATTCATCGAAACTCCATGCTTTTTCAGGTACTCAATTTCTTCCTGTCTGGAAAGTTTCAAATCACGGATAGGAGTGATGATCTCAATATCTGGCACGATGGTTTGGAAGATCATATCAAATCTCACCTGATCATTTCCAGCCCCGGTTGAACCATGTGCAACAGCTCTTGCACCGATGGATTTGGCGTATTCAGCCAAGGATTTTGCCTGAACGATTCGCTCAGCGGATACAGATAGGGGATAGGTAGCGTTTTTCAGCACGTTTCCAAAGACTAAATATTTGATCACGGACTGATAATAAGTATCCACTACATCCAGAATAGTGAAGGAGGCAACTCCCAGCGTTTTGGCCCTTTCTTCGATGGTTTTCAATTCTTCAGAAGAAAACCCTCCTGTATTAACAATGGCTGCGTGTACTTCGTAGCCCAAATCTTTGGTCAAATGTATGGCACAGAAGGTGGTATCAAGACCTCCGCTGTAAGCTAAAACGACTTTTTTCATGGAGTTTGGTAGGTTTGTCCCATCACGGGATGAAATGATTAAAGGAATATACTTTTTACGTTGTCTTTAGACTTGTTCAATCTAAGCATGATAAACTTTTTGAGCCTAACCCAACGGTCAAAGAGTTTGATTTCTTTTTTGAAATTTTCCCGTAGCGCCAATTCTTCTGTATGATTTTTCTTGGCATTTGGGTCGTAAAGCATGGCAGTACAGAGACAGTTCTGCTTGTTCTTTGCCATCAAGATCTCATAGTTAACGCAGCTTTGGCAGCCTTTCCAAAATTCTTGATCATCGGTGAGATCAGAGTAGGAGACAGGAATATAACCCAACTCAGAGTTGATCTTCATCACTGCTGCGCCGGTAGTCAATCCAAAGATTTTTGAATCGGGATACTTTTTGCGGCTAAGCTTGAATATCTCCTGTTTGATTTTGCGAGCAAGACCATATTTACGGAATTGAGGCGCTACAATCAAGCCGGAATTGGCCACATACTTTCCGTGACCCCAAGCTTCGATATAGCAGAATCCAGCCCAAATGCCATCTGAAGTCAAGGCGATTACCGCTTTACCTTCGTCCATTTTGGTTTCCACATAGGCGGGAGTACGCTTGGCAATCCCTGTTCCTCTGGCTTTAGCAGAGTTTTCCATTTCATCAGTGATCTGAGTGGAATAAACCTTGTGCGAAGGATCAGCAACTACAATTTTGAAAGAGATATCTTCCATGGACATGAATGAATTAATTCTGTCTCTTGGTAGAGCGCAGGTTAAGTAGGTTAAGTAAGGACTGGAATTAAAAGGGTCGAAATGCGTTTTCCGCGTAGGAAAACAAACTATAGTGCAGGGTTACACCCTAAAAGTCTGCCTGGACCTAGAAAGAGGAGAAAAATTAAGCATAGTCATACCGGCCTCGAAAGAAGAACTTTCGATTGCAAACTGGGCCGCTATGGATTTGGTGTCAATCATGCTTAAGAGGGTGCAAATGTTGTGTATTGATGATTTAATTGCAAGAAAAATACCAAAAAATATTCCCTTCAAAGTTAATTGTTCTGTATCAATGAGTTAAATGATTGGTACAAATCAAAAAAGCCGATTTGATTAATCATCAAAATCGGAGGGTACTATTTTTAATAACTAGGAATGCTTCCAAATTCAATTCATCCTTTCAAAGAGAAGATATTCTCCATGAAACTTTTTAAGAAGCCATCTCTTTCAATGCCTCTACAAACCGATCCAATTCCTCAGTTGAGGTATAGATATTAGGTGAAATCCTGCAGCCACGAACTCCAGCACCATCGATTGCTACTGTAAAAATCTGATATTTGTCCATCAGGGTCTTTGCCATCTCAGCAGGGCTTATTTTTTCGATTCCTACATTAGCAATGGCACAGGAACGCACAGGATCGATAGGGGTATTTACTTGGATACCCGGGACATCTCTCACTTGATCAGACCAATACCGCTGGATAAATCTCAGCCGGTCCTCTTTCCTTTTGGAACCGATTTTTTCCTGAAAATCCACCGCATCCAAAACAGCCAAATCTGTTGCTGCCGGGTGCGTGCCGGTATTGTTCAGGTATTCCAAAGTTTTCAGTTCTAAATTGAAAGGGGCGATCATCGGCTCCAGTTTGCCGATTTTTTCCTTTTTGACATAGAGCATTCCGCAGCCCAGAGGCACGCTTAGCCATTTGTGCAAACTGGACCCGTAGTAATCGCAATCCAACTCGTGCATATCAAAAGTAAAATGACCCACGGCATGGGCGCCATCTAGCATCACTTCCACTCCATAGGAATGAGCCATATCTGCGATCTTCCTTACCGGTAAAATATGCCCTGTAATATTGACGATATGAGGAACTATCATCAGTCTGGTACGAGGGGTAATGGCCTTCCGATAGACTTCCACAATCTCCTCATCGCTTTCCGGATGAAGAGGAATATCAATTCGTACGGTTTTGATTCCTTGACGCTTGGAAGTCAGTTCAAACATGGTCTGCATACTGCCATAATCCTGATTGGAATAGATGGCTTCATCTCCAGCTTTCCATGGAAAACCCTGGATAATCAAGTCCAAAGACTCTGTGGTATTTCGAGTCAAAACCACTTCCTCAGGATCAGCACCGACCAATTCAGCCACCTTGGCAGCGGATTTGGCTTTGTCTTCCATCTTTACAGTTCGCATGTAGTAGGACCCTTGGTAATTCACCTCCCGAACATGCTTAAGGTACTTTTCAAGGATTTCCTCGGGCAAAAAACAATAGTACCCGTTCTCTAGATTGATGTAATCGGGCTTCAATTTGTATCCGGCTCGAATTTGCGCCCAAATATCCTCCGAGTTCCAATCCAGATTATTCCAAGTGAAAGCTTCTGCTTTTCCGGAAAGTAAAGGACTTCCCAGACCTAATGCCGCTAAATATTTGAGAAAGGATCTTTTGTTCATAGTTACCGGGAGGTTAAAGGATATAAGAGAGAAGCCAGATAATCACCAGAAACAAAGCCATCCAGGTAATCCACGGGGCGCGTTTGGGGAATTCAAATTGGCAGATAGGGCAAACTTTTGCTTTTGCATCGACTTCCATGGCACAGGAAGGACATTCTTTGGTTTTCACAGGCAGGCTTGAACTCTTTGGGCTGAAATCTGATTTGCTCTATAAGTAAATCAAAATTCCTATGAAAATCGAAATTTGGTCGGATGTAGTTTGTCCTTTTTGCTATATCGGAAAGAGAAAAATGGAAAAGGCTCTTAAAAAATTTCCCTTTGCATCGCATGTGGAAATCGAATGGAAAAGCTTCCAGCTCAATCCAGATTTGCAAACCAATCCAAACATAAGTACAGTAGAACACTTGGCACAGTCCAAGGGTTGGACGCTCGAACAAACCCGGGAAATATCCTCCAATGTGGCTTCCATGGCGCAAAATGAAGGATTGACTTTCGATTTTGACCGAGCGGTGGTTGCCAATACCAAAAATGCCCATCGCCTGATTCACTTGGCAAAAGAATCCGGAAAGCAAGATGCCATGAAAGAGCGCTTGCTAAAAGCCTATTTTTCTGAAGGGAGAAATGTCGATGATTTTGAGACCCTTTTGGAATTGGGAAAAGAGGTCGGACTTGATAAGGAAAAAATTAAAGCTTTACTTAATTCTAATCAGTATGAAGATGCTGTAAGTCAGGATATTTATGAATCCAGACTGATTGGAGTTAGGGGAGTACCCTTCTTTGTTTTGGATAGAAAGTTTGGGATTTCAGGAGCTCAGCCTGATGAGGTTTTTGATCAGACTTTGGAAAAAGCCTGGACCGAATTCGCAAAAAATAATCCTGTCTTGGATATCGCTTCCGGTTCGGATGGCGAAAGCTGTGATGTGGATGGGAATTGCTGGTAAAAGCAAAAAGACCGAAGACAGAAGCTTACTTCTTTCTTCGGTCTTCGGCCTTCTTTTTTATTTACCAAACTCCCCGAGCTTTCATTTTTAGGGTATAGACAGAGCCCATAGCTGTGATGAAAAGGGTTTTTCTGTCGGTTGCTCCGAAACAAACATTAGCTGTCCAGTTTTCGGGCACCGGAATATGAGCAATCTGCTCACCCTTTTTATCGAAAACAGTCACTCCCTTTCCTGTCAAATACACATTTCCCCGGTCATCAATGGTTATTCCATCTGAGCCCATTTCACAAAAGAGGGTTTTATTGGTCAGGTAGCCGTCTTCATTGATATCGTATCTCCAGGTTTTCTTATCTCCGATATCTGCCACGTACAACAGTTTGCCATCGGGTGTTCCCACGATTCCGTTGGGCTGCTTTAGGTCTTCAGCTACCCGAAAAAGCTCCGTGCGATCTGCAGAGAGAAAATATACGTGCTGCCCATCTTGCTCCATTTCTTTACCTCGGATACCTTCCCAATAGGGTCTGGGGTAAAGCGGATCAGTAAAAAACAATCCACCGCTTGGTCTTACCCAAATGTCGTTGGGTCCATTTAGCTTTTTCCCTCTAAATGAAGGGACCAAAACTGTTTCCTTGCCTGTTTTCGGGTCGATTGCCCAAAGCTCATTATTCAGATCTGCCGCTGCGATCAATGTCCCGTCCAATTGGAAATACAAGCCATTGGATCTGCCTGCACCTTCCCTGAATAGGGAAATCTGATTGCTGTTTGGATTCCAGATATAGATCTTGTCATTGGGCTGGTCAGTGAAATACACATCACCTTGCCTGTTGATCGCAGGGCCTTCGGTAAAGGAAAAGCCATCTTGGACTTTGACCAATTCGGCACCTTTGACCACTATTCCTCTTTTGTCTTCTATTTGGGCAAAAGAAGAAATACAGAATGCAAAAAGGCTAAGGATTAGTAGGGGGTATTTTCGCATCGATTTATTGGGTTTGATTTCGATTCATTACAAAGATCAACTTATTCAGCTCAGGACTATAGGCCAAGCGTGTGATTGTAGAGTGGGAATCTGAGGATATTTTCCCCAAGGATTTCCATTTTTCACTGTTTTTATTTCTCACGAAAAATTCATTTCCGCTTGCCATCAACAAATGGTTTTTATCCATCCAGATCAAATCCTGTGAACCAGCCACCGTCTTTCCATAAGAGATGGTCTTGTTCTTTTTCAAGTCAAAAGCCACAATCCGCTTTGTATCTGATTCTTGATTTCCTGAGGATCCTTTGTTGCTGATATAAGTAATTTCCCAGGTTTTAGGACGCTTTTTTATGGATCTGCCTACCTGAGTGTCTATTTCCAAAATATCTCCTTTGCCTTTTACATAGACTAGCTTGTTGGGGTTTCCCAAGACGAAAAGAGCTCCTTTATTGTCTACCCAATCGTAATATCCTACAGGAGCGATATCATCGTAGAGCAATTCTGCGGGTTCTTCCACGATAGGATAGAGCCAAAGTCTCTGAGTTCCATCCGGCTCTACGACCACAGCTGAAATATACTGCTTGCAATCTGTGATGGCAGGGGAATATTCACTGCGATCAGCCGTTTGGGTGAGGTTGGTGAAATTTCCCGTTCGGAAACTGTAAAGAATGATGTCGTGGTTTCCTTTATCATCAGCAGCGGAAAAGACCAACTCAGAATCATTGATAAATGAAGGCTGATTGTCGTACAGATTCCGATTGGTTAGTGGTTTTGCAGTGGAAAAGTCCAGTTCCAATTTTTCTCCTTTCCCCTCTGTATCCAGCATCCATAGATCAGTAGCAGTCTGGGCTTTAAGGAGTTGGGTAATTGAAAAAGAAAGAAGGAGTGAAATCAGGAAACTTTTAATCATGAAGGGCTTGACTTTTGCCAACCAAATTACAAAATGAGGGTTAGAATGATGTGCAAAAATTAAAGCTTTATACAGATTCTTTTTTCGATGAATTGAGGAAAAGAGAGGATCCGCTTGCTGATCGGGCGGTTTTTTCTTTGATTCAAAACCCATCTCTCAGCTCCATAATCAATGATTGGGAGACCATTCCGGATGTTTTGCCAGAACAGTTTTCGAAAGAAATAACCGACTTCTTCAAGTTTTATCAGGATAAATCCCAAGAAGCAGAAAGGAAAGTTCTGGAAGGGGCCCAGACATTTTTCGAAGAAAAAGGGGATTTGTATTTAGCCATGCTGGGTTTTTACTCTCTCCCGTACTGCTATGCCTTTGCAGATGGGGCAGAAGTATTGGTCCGCTCCAATCGTATTGTGGACCAAATCGGAGAAAGAATGGGTGAAACAAGCTGGTTTGTAATGGAATTATTCAGTCCGGGAGCTTTTTTTGCCAGCAAAGAAGCCTATCTCACCTGCGCCAAAGTTCGATTAATCCACGCCTTTAGCCGGTTTTTTATTCATAGCTATGCCAAAGATTGGGATGAATCCTATGGTAAGCCGGTCAATCAGGAAGACATGTTGGGGACCAATTTGGCCTTTAGCTTTATTGTCCTGAGAGGACTAACCAAAATGGGATTTACCCCTTCAGAAAAGCAACAGACTGATGTTCTTTGCTATTGGAAGTGGGTTGGGGAACTGATGGGAATAGATGTTACATTTTGGCCGGAAACTCCCAAGGAAGCCTTTGAACTGGACAGGCACATCCGAAAGCGTCACCTTAAATCCTCCGCAGCCGGACAAAAGTTGATTCAATCTTTGATTTCATTTTACGAAGAAGCCATCCCTGAACCTCTCATTCAGACTCAAGTTCAGGGGATTCTCCGCTTCTTTTTGGGTAAAGAGGCTGCTGATGTTCTTGGTTTGGAAAAGACAGGTACTTACTCAGGCGATCTTTTGGGATTGATGTTTTCTTTTTTGGGCTGGAAAAATTACGGTGGAAAAAAAGGGTATTCCAGTATCCGGAGAAATCTCGTACAACAGCAAAAAGAGCGCTTTGGCAGAGTCCTAGAAATCTCAATTCCAGTATTAAATCGTACATAAACGGACACTTACTTGTCCACTATTTTAACAATTGTTTTGACGATTAGGCCTTGAAATGCAATTTGGGGCAGATTTGCCAGCTGGCACCTTTTTCGTACATTCCCAAGCATGAAAGAATTCATCACCAGGCTTAGAAGCATTCCCTTGGAATTGATTTTCTGGATCGGAAGTTTGCTTGCCATCCTGACGATTCAGTCGGGTGCAGAGGCGCATTTCACACTCTGCCCCTTGGATCATCTGGGGTTTAGCTGGTGTCCGGGATGTGGATTGGGACGATCGATGAACCTTCTTGCAAGAGGAGAATTTGAAGCTTCCTGGTCTATGCATCCACTTGCGATGCTGGCCTATGGGGTGATCTTTCATAGAATTTGGACTTTAATCAAAAACCTAAAAACAACACACAATTATGGCTAATGTATTGAGACACCTTCCTGAACTGGAAGGAATGGAACTGGGCTACATCCAGGGATTGATGAAAAATATGGATGAAGATCAAGCTTCTCTTTTTGCGCAAGTTTATCGGGCAAGAAGAAAGGACTCCCAAATGATATTAATTCTGACCTTGATCGGTTTCTTTGGATTTGCCGGACTTCATCGGTTTATCCTCGGACAAGTAGGATTGGGGATTCTCTATATCCTGACCGTGGGTCTTTGTTTCATCGGTACCATCGTGGACTTGGTCAATTACAAGAGCCTGGCATACGAATACAACATCAAAATGGCTCATGAGACTTTGGCTATGATCACCAATAATTTCCCCGGAACAGGATCTTCCCAAGTTTAAGATTTAATTCCAACCCTTCCTTTGCCCCTGAATTCCTCTGGTTTTCAGGGGTTTTTCTTTACCAGTCCTCTTCCTTTTCTTCTTGGGAATGGAAAAGGTCAGAGAAGTACCTTTCTCCTGCCTCGGAAAGTAAAAGATGAAAGCCATCTAAAAGTCTCCCTGCCTGCTGCAATTCTTCAAAAGATCCCTGAGAAACATGAAAAGGCAACTCAATCAATTGATTGGAATCTGAATCAAATGGAGGTGGGGTAGCCGATGAAAAAAGATGTGGCCAAAGCGTCTTGGAACAACTGATTCCCCAAAAATCCAAGGCAAACTGCTGCTCATACGAAGTGAGTCTTTCATTGATTTCTTCAAAAAATCTAAGGGTTTCTTCCAGCCTGATTCTCGAACCTGCTCTGGATTTTCCCTTGGTCTTTAGGTGTTTGATCTGCGATTTTCCCTGTTTCTTTCGAATCATGTAAGCCCGGAAAACTTTGTGATCTTCCATTTTTCCCTGATGAAAATACCCTACAGCAGCCTGACCTGATTTGATTAGAACTAAAGCAAAATGGGCATCATCATTGGGTAGTATCCCTTTTTCGGTATCCCAAGCCGTACCCCAAGAAAGGAAGATTTTTGCCAACCAGCCCTGATCTTTTTCTATCAAAACTTGATGTTTTTCAGACAAGTAGCTGATTTCCAATCCATCCCGAGAAGCCCTCTCCAGGATCTCTTCGGATTTCTTTAAGTCAATGAATTGAGAATCGGGAATTTTAATCATACTGGATGGCTTGAAAGGCTATCTTTGTGCAAATAAACCAAGAAATCATGAGCGAGGAAATCGAAAAGCTATTTGCCCGAATGACTGACCCTAAGGAGAATGATGCCTATCATTTTGCAGAAAAACTGGGAAAAATGGCAGACGAAGAAGTAAAGAACCGGCTTATTGATTTGGTAAAAGGCGACCATTGGGAGACCGCATTTTTGGCTGGTCATTCTCTTGCCAAAACCCAATGGAACGAGGAATCACTCGATGCGATATTTGAAGCCATTTTCGATCGAAAGAATAAATCCGTTCAAGGAGAATTGGTTCAGGTCCTCGAAGAATTTGACCTAAGCGAGCGCTTCGTAGACTTGTTGAAAGTTTATCTCTTCGGCAATTTCAAAGCATCCACTTTAGCCAAGGACCTACTGGACAGTGTGGAATTTGACATCACACCGAGAACTATCCGAAAAGCAGAAAAGCACTGGAATCACTACTTGCACAATCCTGAAGATGAAGGTAGTCTTGCCATCAAAAAATTGGAAGTAGAGCCTATGCTTCAGGAAATGAGGGAATTATTTAACTGAAGAAATACAACATTTGATTTTTTTGGAAGTTTAAACTCATGTATGAATGGGTTTGAAGTTATTTCGTTACAACAGAATTTTTTTGAGGATTTTGGCTACGACCTACATCCTTCCTCCTTCATTTTTGAAAAAGGAAATTCATTAGGCAAGCAGGTGATATTCATTCACTACCAAGAATATCCTGATGCTTCCTATCTGGAGTATAAACTTGGTGCTCGCATTGACCGGATTGAGGAGATTATCCATCAATTTTTGCCTACTCTGAGTGATTATGCGGAAAGGTCCATCACGTTGATTCAGACTCCGGATAAAATAGGTAAAGAGATTCCCAAGCGATTTGTTCTGTCCAACAATTCACAGCTTGCTGAGGCCATAATGGCTGCTGAAAAGTTCTTTGTCAGCTATGGATTTCACTGGCTGGATCAGATGATCAAGCCAGAGCTTCTGGAAAAGGAGTTCGCCCAAAGAAAGCAGCATGAATTTCGCACCCAAAACTTCGTGTATTATGCCTTCAGAGGAGTGACTTTGGCTAGACTTTACAATCCCGAAGATTACCCTATCCTGAGGGAAATTTATCTTAGTGAAATCAATCAGCGGGAGATGACTCCCTTTACCATTGCTTCCTTTCTCCAGCTTTTAGACTATTTGGATCATCTGTAAGCTGATTAGGTTCGTTTTTTTACTCCTCGGATTGCCTCTGCAGTAAGTGGGTTTTCTGGCCATTCGTGCTTGGGATATCTTCTTTTCAATTCCTTTTTGACTTCAAAATATCCATTCGTCCAAAAGCTTCTCAGGTCCTGCGTCAGCTGAACTGGCTTGAATCCCGGAGAAAGCATTTCGATCAATACAGGGACATTTCCCTGATTGACTTTTGGGGTGTCCAGGAGACCAAATAATTCCTGCAAACGAACGGAAAGAAGAGGAGTGGCTCCATCCTCTTTGTATTCCAGTTTGATCTGACTGCCTGAAGGAACATGGATTTTGGCCGGAGCAAGGGTTTCCAAGAGTTGTTGCTGCTCAAAAGATAGGTGATGAAGGAGGATCTGACTTAAGTTCAGTTTTTTGAAATCCTCGTTTTTGGAAATGTTTTCCAAATATGGTTCCAGCCATTCCGGTGATGTTTGACAAAGTGATTCGACTGACCAATCAGGCCAATTTTGATCTGGATTCCATTTATTCAAGGATTGCACGCGAAAAATCAGCTGCATGACATCCTCATTCCAATCCAGAAGAAATTGACCTTCTTCTTGGATTGCTTCAAGAATGGCTTGTTTAGCCAAAGACTTATCGAATTTTTGCAAAGGTCTAGTGCCAAGTAGGATGGCCCCGATTCGGATTTCTGAGTGAGCGATCAATCCCCCTTTTTTTCTATCCCATTCCAATACCTCCTTAGTCTTAAGCATGGGAGCTAAGTCTTTTGGATTGAGGGGTGCTGCCAGCCATATTTTCCCCATGTCTTCCCTTGCATCCACATGAGCTACGGCAAGCCATGATTCATAAGCCAGATCATCCTTATGGCCTATCTGGGCAATCTTTCCATTGGAAAGCTGGAACTGAGCATTGTTTCCGGGCCTTGCTGCCGCGATTCGCTCAGGATAGGCATACGCCAAAAGAAGTCCTGTGGCCCAAGGATCTACCGGGTCATTTTTAGGTTCTATCCCAAACATTCTTCTGTATTGCCCGGCAATTTTTTCAATTTTCTTAATCCTTGCGATACTTGCTCCTCGACTTCGAAATCTTCTCAAAGCCTCAATTCTTAGGTTCAAGTCCACTCCTGAGTCAGGAGGTAAAGGATCTCTCTCTTCCAAAATCGCCGCGATATCCGTACCCAGCTCCAGTTGATTATTCTGCTTCGCAAAAAGAAGCATGTGTGCAATTCTTGGATGACAGGGTAGTCCATGGATTGCTTTTCCATGAGAAGTGATTTTTCCATTTTCCAATGCATCTATGGACTCGAGGGTCTTTTCTGCCAAAACCAAGGTACCCGCTGGTGGTGGAGTCAACCACACCATGGATCGAATGTCCTCTTTTCCCCAAACTTTCATATCCAGCACCAAGCCAGTCAAATCAGCCTCCAAAAGCTCAGGGGTGCGATATTCCGACAATTGTGCCTGAGTAGCCTTTGACCATAAGCGATAAGAATGACCCGAAGTCAATCGGCCCGCTCTTCCGGATCGCTGATCAGCCGAATCCTTGCTGATTCTATGCAAAACCAATCGCGACAATCCCGATCTGGGGTCAAAGCGATTGGATTTGGCAAAGCCGGAGTCTACTACCACTTTCACACCTTCTATGGTGAGAGAAGTCTCCGCAATATCCGTGGAAAGCACAATTTTTCGCTTACCGGATGGATGAGGTAAAATAGCCCTTTGCTGTTCTGAAGGGTTCAATTGGCCATAAAGCGGCACAATTGCATCCTCCGGAAGGGCTCTTTTCAGAATTGACTCTGCTTTTTTAATTTCTCCCTGACCAGGTAAAAACACCAAAAAATCTCCCTGATGCTTTCTAGTCAAAGGCAGAATCTGTCGCGCGGTATCTTCTCCTATAGCATATTCATCCACTTCTGTCAAGTAGTTAACTTCAACAGGATATTGCCTTCCCAGGCTGTGAATAACCTGTGATTCCAAAAGCTGTCCCAACTGATCTGCATCTATAGTAGCGGACATCAACAAAATCCTCAAATCCGGTCTCAGAACCTGTTGCACTTCTCTGCATAGCGCTAATGCAACTTCAGAATGAAGGTTACGCTCATGGAATTCATCAAAAATGACCAAACCCACATCCTTAAGTTCATTGTCTGAATGCATCATTCGGGTGAGAATACCTTCAGTGATTACCTCCAAGCGCGTTTTCTGAGAGATTGCTGATTCGAATCGGATGCGATATCCTATTGTTTCGCCTACTTTTTCCCCAAGCATATCGGCCATCCTTGTCGCAATGGATTTGGTGGCCAAGCGTCTTGGTTCCAACATGATGATTTTTTTTCCTTCCAGCCAAGGTTCATCCAAAAGTGCCAAAGGCAACAGTGTACTTTTACCTGCACCCGGAGGGGCTTGGATGATTAAAGAGTTATTTTGATCTAGGTGGGATTGGACCTGAGGAATAATTTCCGCAACAGGGAGGTCAAATGAAAAAGGATTGAATTTGGACATGGACCACAAAAATAAAAAAGCCATCCGGAATTAATCGGATGGCTGCTTTTATAAGCTTATTTTCTGATTAATTCGCAGAAGCAATTTTTGCAGCAGCTTTTCCATACTCCCAAGCCACTTCAAAACCTCCAGAATTTACTCTGTAAACCAACCTTTCTTCCATTGTAGAAGTCTGCTGAGAAGGTACATTTACTCGAAGCTGATCTTCCTTGGAATCGTAGTTGAAAGCTCCCCATTGCTTGGCTACTTTGTTGAAAATTAAAGTAGATGATCCTTCATTGGGAATGATGAAGAAACTGTAGGTTCCTGCTGGCAATTTTTGACCTTCTACCAAAATGTCCTTGTCAGTAGTGAAAGTAGTCGCTTCGTTGGCACCTGCTCTCCATACTTGACCAAGTGGAACCAAATCTCCCCAAATCGTCCGGCCTTTTACGGCAGGAGAGGAGTAGTTGATCGTGATTTTTGCGCCACCGGCAGTACCTTCTGCGGTCATTGCAGGACTTGCTTTTTCTTGTGCAAAGGTAAAGGTGATCGCTAATGCGAAAAGGAAAAGGGTGAATACTGATTTTTTGATATTCATAGGATTGTTGATTTAGGTAATTGTTTTAGGAAAATATTAACGAATAGTTGATGCAGTAATTATTTAAAGAAAAAGCCTTTTTCAAAAATTGGAAAAAGGCTTATTCGTTTGAGTTAAATTTTTACCCAAGCTTGTTTTTTGTTGCTTTCTACGATCCTTTCTCCGATGATCAATTCTCTCAGACCATCTGCGAAAGTCGGGAAAGTAGGAGAGGCAGGTTGTTTGCCTTCAGCTACTGCCGCATACACCTCTTTGAACATCTGCTTGGAAGTATCCGGGAAGCCTTCATTATGTCCTCCCGGGAAGCTAATCAGCGAAGATGCTTCTTGATGGAATAAGGAAGGATCTTTCATCAAGTGCTGATTGGCCGTTTCTCTTTTGCCAATCCACAGCTCATTTGGACGCTCTGAATTGAATTCAAAATTGGACTTAGAGCCGGCAATTTCGATGTTCAGACGATTTTTTCTTCCTGCGTTCACCTGAGAAACGGTGATTGAACCTTTGGAACCGTTGTCAAAGCGAAGCATTACGGTAGCATGGTCTTCTGTATTGATCGGAACTTCCTCATAGTCATCCATGGTGAGCATTTTGCCAGAATAGGTTTCAATAGCCTTCAATGGCTTCAATCGCGTTTTGTGAACGGTGGAGAAGTCAGCCATGACCTCGGTGATTTTCAGACCTGTGACGTATTCAGTAATGTCCAAAAGGTGGGAACCGATGTCCGCAATAGCTCTGGAATCCCCGGATTTGTCCGGTTCCAATCTCCAGTTGTAATCAGTCGCCAGATACAACCAGTCCTGCAAGTAAGACCCCATGATATTGTACACCTCTCCAAGTTCACCTTTTTCCCGCATGACCTTCATTTGGCGCACCATAGGATAGTAGCGAAGATTGAAGTGAACAGCATTTACCATACCTGTGGTAGAGGCTATTTTGACCAATTCTTCAGCTTCATGGATTTTTACTGCCAATGGCTTTTCGCAGATGACATGCTTTTCAGCTTCCAATACAGCCTTGGCCTGGGAATAATGTAGAAAATTAGGAGTACAAATATGCACCACATCGATATCCGGCTGCTTGAGCATTTCGTCAAAAAGATAAGCTCGGGGAATTCCTAGCAATTTTGCTTTTTCATCAGCCAATTCCTGATTGACCTCCACAAGTGCAACTACTTCAACATTGGGAATTCTTCGAAGGGCCTCCAAATGAGCCGGACCGATAAAACCGGTGCCTACTATGGCAGCTTTGATGGTTTGGGACATAGGTTTATTTTGGTTTAGTAGATTTTGAATTGGATTTGAAGTTAGAAATTTTGGTCTTAAATCACTCAAATTCCCCTTTTCAAAATCGGGAAGTCTTGGAAATCAAGGAAAAAAATCAGAAAAGGTCTTTATGTGAACCAATAGGAAAATAAAAATGAGGAGATGATATTTTCCTTTCATCGGAAAAAGATTGAATGGTAAAGAGCTTTAAAACCAATCCTTTTCATTGAAATTTTACCAATTTCTTTTCCAAAAAAAGGCCAAAGTCAACCACTCTAAAAATGATTTAAGCCATTCATGTGGAAATGGGCTCATTGTGAAAAAACGACTTTCAAAAAGGACTGATTTTCTTTAATTTACTTTCAAACATATAAACACCCATGGCAAACTATAACTTAAAAATCAACGGCAAATCCCATAATGTGGATGTCGAAGATGATACCCCGCTTCTTTGGGTACTTCGGGACCACTTGGGCATGGTCGGGACTAAATTTTCTTGCGGCATTGCCCAATGTGGAGCATGCACCGTGCATTTGGACGGGAAAGCTACTTTCTCCTGCGTTACGCCAATTTCCAGTGTCGGAAATTCTGAAGTGACTACCATCGAAGGTCTTTCCGAAAAAGGAGACCACCCGGTTCAAAAAGCTTGGGAAGAGGTAGATGTGGCTCAATGTGGCTATTGCCAAGCCGGTCAGATCATGACTGCGGCAGCATTTTTAGAACAAAATCCAAGCCCCTCCATGGAGGAAATTGACAATGCGATGAACAGAAATATCTGTCGTTGCGGGACTTACCACAAGATTCGTGAAGCAGTTGCCCTAGCCGCTAAATCCAAATAATCATGAAGACCATAAGCAGAGCAAGCAGAAGAGATTTTCTCAAAATCGCAGGAACCACAGCAGGTGGTTTGTTTATCGGATTCAACTGGTTTAGTTGCGATTCACCAAAAGTTGAGGTACTGAGCACCGAAGAGATTTTAGCTCAAGCCAAATCCTTCAACGCCTATTTGTCCATTTCCCCAACAGGTGACGTGGTGATTTATTCTCCCAATCCCGAACTGGGCCAAAATATCAAGACATCCTTCCCAATGGTGGTTGCCGAGGAATTGGATGCCGACTGGGAGAAAGTTCGTGTCGTTCAGGCCAATTTGGACACCGAAAAGTATGACCGACAGCTTACCGGAGGTTCGGGTGCTATGCCCCACAGCTGGGAGAGACTCCGCAAAGCCGGTGCTACAGCCAAGTATGTTTTGGTAGCTGCAGCAGCAAAAACCTGGAATGTACCTGCTGAAGAAATCACGGTTGAAAAAGGAATCATTTCCCACAAAGGATCCGGGAAAAGCGGGCATTTTGGGGAATTTGTCACCGAAGCCGCCAATATCTCAGCACCCGAGGAGGTTATCCTGAAGGATAAAAAGGACTTCAATATCATTGGCACACCGGTGAAAAACGTGGATGCCAAGGAAATGTATACTGGCAAACCACTTTTCGGATTGGATTTCTATCGAGAGGGGATGAAGCAGGCTATGGTTCAGCGGGCTCCTTTCGGTATGAAGATCAAATCCGTAGATGATGCTGCCGCTAGAGCGGTTTCGGGAATTACAGATGTGGTGACTTTTGGAACAAGCGTGGCAGTGGTAGGAGATTCCACCTGGCCATTGATGAAGGCCAAAAAGTTGTTGAAAGTGGAATATGAGCCGGATGGCACCGTGGAGAGTTCGGCTGACCACGATCGGATTTTTGCCGATTTGATGGCTTCTGGCAAATCAGAAGTGCGTCGAAAAGATGGAAACGTAGATGCGGCTTTCAAAACCGCGGCCAAGGTTGTTTCAGCGGAATATCAGTGTCCTTTTTTGGCGCATTCTCCGATGGAACCGGAAAACTTCTTTGCTCATGTGCAGGGAGACAAATGCGAACTGATTGGTCCCACCCAGACTCCGGATCGTGCCAGACAATCTGCAGCTCAGATTTTGGGGATTCCTGCGGAAAACATCAGCGTTGAAATTACCCGATTAGGTGGTGGATTCGGTAGAAGGCTAAGAGCGGACTACGTGGAAGAGGCAGTTCATATTTCCAAAGCCATCGATGCCCCGGTGAAAGTCACTTGGAATCGAGAAGATGAATTGACCGGTGGAGCTTACAGACCTGCTGTTCGATACAGATTTGAAGCGGCTTTAAATGAATCCGGTGAAATGATCGCTTACAAGCTTCGCGGAGTAGGAATGAATGCCGGAAATACAACTCGAGAAAACAATTTCCCATCCGGAGCGGTGGACAACGTACTGATCGAAAGTGTCAACTACGAGTCTTCCATCACCACCAATGCCTGGAGAGCTCCAATCACCAATTTCTTGGCTTATGCAGAGCAAAGTTTCTTAGACGAAGTTGCTTTGGAAGCTGGAAAAGATCCGGTAGAATTCCGTTTGGAATTACTCAATAGAGCCAAGTCTAATCCGGTAGGAGAGTTGGGTTATGATGTGGACCGAATGATCGGAGTGGTGAAAATGGCAGCTGAGAAGTCCAATTGGGGCAAAGACCCTAATGTGAAGCAGGGATTCTCCGTGTATTTCTCTCACAGATCCTATGTCGCTCAGGTGGCCAATATCGAAATGCAAAGCGGTACTCCGGTTTTGAAAAAGATCACTGCAGTCACGGATTGTGGAATGGTCGTAAATCCAACCGGTGCGAATCATCAGGTACGAGGTGGAATCGTGGACGGTATGGGCCACGCGATGTACACCAACCTGACCTTCGAAAATGGATTGCCAAAGCAGAAAAACTTCGATTCTTACAGGCTGATTCGTATGAAGGAAGTTCCGGAAATCGAAACTCACTTCTTGGATTCAGGCTTTAATCCGACTGGTCTAGGGGAACCAGCACTTCCCCCAACTGGAGGTGCGATAGCCAATGCGATTTTCTCAGCAACAGGAAGAAGACTCAGAAGTCAGCCGTTTATCGAGCAAAAAGAGTTTTCGGATATCAAATTGGAAATCCGCAGAGCGTAAAATCTGAGATTTGATACTTCGACTTCGCTCAGCACAAAAGTTTGAAATGCTGCTTTTTCGGAGGCAGCATTTTTTTTCAACATTTAGAAATTGAAGAGTTGATGTTATGCTGCTTTTCCGAAAGCAGCATTTGCCTAAATTTGGTTCCAAAGTCCAATTACTCAGAACTTTATTTTTTTACCACATAGGCACATAGAGGCACATAGATTTTGATGCGAATTTTTTGAATCTCTAGGTTTTCTACTGTGGCTATGTGGTTGAAATTATTAGAAGTTAACTTTTAATGAGATGTCCTGATGTTATGCAGATTTTAAGAAAGCAGCATTTGCCTAAATATGGTTCGAAAGTCCTATTACTCAGAACTGTATATTTTTTACCACATAGGCACATAGAGACACATAGATTTTGATGCGAATTTTTTGAATCTCTATGTTTTGATGTTATGCTGCTTTTCCAAAAGCAGCATTTGTCTGAGGTAAGTCCTGCTTAAGGTGAAAAAAGGACTGAAGCAGTTTCACCACATAGCCACATAGATTCACATAGTTTAAGGGGTGTATAGCAATACTTCTATGTGTTCTATTGTGCCTATGTGGTTTAAATTTTTTAATGGTTGACTTCTAGTAAAAATGTCTTCCCAACTTGATGTCTTCGTGGCAAAGCCCACTTCCCAGCTGGAAAAAAAAGAGCCTCTAAAATTCAATTAGAGGCTCATTGATTATTAATATGTTTTGTTTTGAAGATTAAAGCATTGATCTTTTGATCAATTTTTCAATTTTCAAATCTTGTAATCTTTCAATCCAACTTCTCCGCTTCCGCTCTCAGAATCTCATTATCATCTGCTTTAGCGGAAGCAATAAACTCCTCAATCGACTGATTTTTGGCTTGTCCTTTTTTCAGTAAAACTCCCAAAGCCAAAACAACTGCTATCCGGGTTCCTGTCTTCTTCACCGCAGTTCCAAATAGCGGCTCCAATTCTTCATAGCTTACCTCTTCGGAAAACTCTCGGATCGAATTCATGGCTGTTTCCAGCTTGTCTCCAGAAAGATTGGTCAATTTCTTTCCAACCTGCTGGATTTCGTTGATTGCCTTTTTCTGAGGCTGTGATTGCGGCTGAGCAGATGGTTTTGGCTGATTTTGAGCTGGTGCCTGGGTATTTTGCTTTGCCCAGGTATCTTTCAATCCCACTGTCTTATTGAAAATCAACTTGCCTTCATTTGAATCGGGATCCAAGGCGAAATAGCCCAATCGCTGGAATTGAAACTTGTCTTCCAAAGTTGCTTTTGCTAAAAACGGCTCCAAATAAGCTTCTTGAATCACATTCAAAGAATTAGGATTGACAAATTCCAAGAAGCCTTTTTCTTCATGAGCATCAGGGGCCTCGTCCAGGAACAATCGATCGTATTCCCGGACTTCTGCCTTGATCGCATGAGCAATGGATACCCAATGCAGGGTTCCTTTCACTTTTCGCTCACTGGCTTCCGTTCCGCTTCCTGATCTGGATTCAGGATCATAGGTACAATGGATTTCCTGGATTTCACCAGAAGCATCTTTCACCACGGATTCCCCTTTGATGATGTATGCACTTTTCAGACGAACTTCATTCCCGAGAGAAAGTCGGAAGAAATTCTTTCCTCCATCTTCTTTGAAGTCTTCCCGCTCGATATACAATTCTCTAGAGAAAGGCACTTCATGGGTTCCTGAATTGGCCTCCTCCGGATTGTTTTCCAGATGTAGAATCTCCGATTTTCCTTCCGGATAATTGGTAATAACCAACTTTACCGGGTTCAAAACACCCATCACTCGAGTGGCCGTTTGGTTCAAATCTTCTCGGATACAGAATTCCAACAAGGAAACATCAGTCACATTATCCCGCTTGGCAATGCCTGCCAAATCACTGAATTTACGGATGGAAGTAGGGGTATACCCTCTTCTTCTTAGTCCAGAAATGGTAGGCATTCTTGGATCATCCCAACCTGCTACCACCTTCTTTTGTACCAGTTCGAGTAGCTTTCGCTTGCTCATGACGGTGTAGCTGAGATTTCTTCTGGCGAATTCTCGCTGCTTTGGTCTCAACTTGGCTGGATCCACGATTTGATCCAAATACCAGTCGTACAATTCCCGGTGGGCTTTGAACTCCAGAGTACAAAGGGAATGAGACACCTGCTCGATGTAATCAGATTCTCCATGGGCCCAGTCATACATAGGATAAATACACCATTTATTTCCTGTACGGTGGTGGTGGGCATTGATGATTCGGTACAAAATCGGATCACGCATGTGCATGTTGGGAGAGGCCATATCGATTTTGGCTCTTAGCACATAGCTACCAGCTGGGAATTCTCCATTTTTCATTCGCTCGAACAGCTCCAAGCTTTCGGCAATTGGCCGATTTCTGTAAGGACTGTCTGTTCCCGGAGTGGTAGGAGTCCCTTTTTGCGAAGCGATCTGCTCTGAAGTTTGCTGATCGACATAAGCCTTGTCTTTTTTGATCAGTTCTACAGCCCAGTCATGGAGCTGTTGGAAGTAGTCAGAGGCATAGCATTCATTAGCCCATCGAAAACCCAACCAAGCGATGTCACGCTTGATGGCATCCACATATTCCTGCTCTTCTTTGGAAGGATTGGTATCGTCAAATCTCAGATTGACAGGGGCATTGTATTTTTCGCCCAATCCAAAATTCAAACAAATAGATGCGGCGTGACCGATGTGTAGATAGCCGTTGGGCTCAGGAGGAAAACGAAAGCGTAGATTTTCTTTGGAAAAACCTGCTGCCAGATCTTCCTCGATGATATGTTCTATAAAATTCAGGGACTCGCTAGATTCTTTCATAATCGACATAAAGGCCCAAAAATACTTCAATTAGAAGGAAAAGCAACAAACTTAAAAAAGACCATAAAATGAGAAATCAGGAATTTTACCTTCCTGACACTCCTCAAGTGTAATTGAAAGATCCAAAAAAACCACAATTCAAAAATCATAGAACTGGATTTAACTAGTCCTCAGATTCTTAATAAATATACTTTTGCCCCTAGAGTACTACTCAAGTCTTCTATTCCAGGGGAAATTTGCAATCAGGATTTTTAGATAACAATTATCAGTAATAGTAGAGAAAGCAAGTCCCGAGCAAATAATCACCGGTATAGCCCAAACGAAAACCCATCCCAAATAAGCTCCTAATAGAAAAAGGGTCAGAAAGAGGGCTAAGATTAATCGAAACTGCCTATCAATGCTCCAGGATGGCTGATAGTCTGAGTTTTCCTTATGCACTCCCATTTGTTTTTCCAGAATGCTGACAAACTCAAAATCATTTAGTTTAAGCTTTTGATAAACCTCATTTGCCCGATTTCCACTTTCACAGACGAGGCAAATTTGCTTTTCTTTAAAGGGGACAAAATCCTCAACCCTGAATGAAGTAGAAGGAAGATTAATTGCTCCAGGAATTGAAATTTCAGAAAACTCCTTTCTTGTTCTTACATCAATGATGACACTTTCCACGAATCAAAATACTTCAATCAACAGCTTTCCTATAAAATAAATCGATGGAAAAAAAGCCATAAAGCCAATGCACTTGCATGGAAATAAAACTTTAGTGACCCATTTTGGATAATTGCCATTTACCATTCTTGAAACTGTTCTCATAGTGTTTTAGGGTTTTTGATAAAAGAATTAATACTGTCCAAAAATGTGGCATTTCCAAAAAGGGCGAAATAACATATGTTAATTAATGCTTTTTCTACCTTTTCTATTTCTGATTCGGGAAAGTGAAACTGTAGTTACGCCGATATATGAGGCAAGATACTTCTGAGGAATTCTCAAAATCAATTCTGGATTTTCTTCCAGCAAAGTAAAATATCGCTCCTCAGGGGTTAAAACTTGAAAAAACATTATTCTGTGGACCGCCTCATGAAAGGCCTCACTGATGTTATCATTCCAGAACTTCAATAGGCGAATGTTATTTTGGCAAAGCTCCTTCAGCTTCTTGGTATTGACCTGAATAACCAAACAATCTTCAACAGCCTCTAGGTATTCAAAAGATTTTTCACCCTTCAAAAGGCAGTTTGAGCAGGCAGTAACGTCTTTTTCCAACGCAATCCGTACTGTGCGTTCTTCCCCGTTGCTTTGATGGACAAAAGTTCGAATAGCTCCTTTTAATATCCCCAAAGCAAAATCGAAATAATCGCCCTCCTTGGCGATCATTTCCCCGGACTTGTAACTTTTAAAGGAAGAAATTTTATAGAGGTCAAAAATATCCTCCATCTTGAGGTCTTTGAACCTTTTAAAAAAATTTATAAAAGAAGTCTCCAATTTTTCGGCTTACTGTTTATTGACGTGATTCAAATGAATCGAAAGAAAATCTTTTCACTACTTAAAGTAAAAAGAATTTTATTTTTAGAATCATTCATGGGTGGTATTTTCCCTAGCAGCAAGAAAAAATTCAAATAAAATCAAAGTGTTGAAAAAGCGGGACACGCAATGCTTTCCTTTCTATCCCTTAAATTTCATCCATCTCCCGGCTTGGCCAATAGGCACCGGTTAGGATCAGTTTTTCCTGACTTGGATCAAAAACAAAGGAAATTATCATTTCCTCTTTTTGCTGCTCGTGAATAGCCAAGCAGGCGTTGAAATGCACTAATTCAAACTCCAGGGTGAAATTCCCTTTCAGCTTTGATTCAAATTCAGGTTTATCCTTTAGCCTGACATTTTCAGCTACTGCACTTTCCTTTTTGTAGTAGTAAGACAGAAAGATTCCCAATTTTTTTTCCTGAGTTTGCAGCAAATCAATCAATCCTGACTCATTCTGTTGGGATTTGGAAAAATTGAAAGTCCATGTTTCTTGCATGATAATCGGCTTCTTCAATACCAAGGTCGGAGAAACTTACCGCTTCAGCAACTTGAACCCAATTTCTCTTCCTTGTCCTTGTACCATTGCCAAATTGATCCAAAACCAAGCAAATTGCTCCATCAACTCAAATTTGTCGTTCCCGCCTATCGAATAACACTCCCCAAAACCAGCATCTTTGGCCAGTTGAATGGCTGCAGCTTTACCTTTTTCACTATCGCCAGCTACAAACATATCCAAGTCAATATCCCCATATCTTGGATTTTTCATATTGTTGAAACCAGTTGTATTGAAGCATTTGACTACATCCCGGGTTTGGGTGTTGGCTAGGATAGCCTCAGCCGTGGTTTTGAAACCTGCCGGACCTCTGCCCATGACGATATTCATCGAGTCGATGATGACTTTTCCAGTGGTATCTCCTAGGCTTTTTGCCACTTCCACCGCAGCTGTGGCCGGGGTAGCCAGAAGAATAAGTTCCGAAAGTGCTACTGCTTCCTTGACTAAGTGTACCGAGGTCTTTGGATTTTGCAGTAAATCCTTTCCCTTGAAACTGGATAAATCCTGCACTCCAAGATGGATGATATGGCCTGCAACTGCCCATTTGCTTGCTAAAGAGCCTCCCACATTTCCGGTTCCGATGATTGCTATTTTCATATGCTTCATTTCTAAGGTTTAGTATAAATATCCATCTTTTTGGTTAAGCTTTTTCGGCAAATTTCCCTCTCCAAGCATTTCTTTAAGGTCAATTTCGATTGAATTACATAGAGAGGATAGGGGCACGTCAGTTATCCGGTTTTCAAAAGGATCCTCATTGACTTCTCCCACTTTGGCTTGAATAGAAAAGACGAAGGAAATCAATATCGATACGGGGACCATCAACCCGGCCATTTCCATCCGACTGAAATCTCCGATCAATGCAAATGGCAGAAGAATGATAAATACATAAAGAAAAAGTCGGGTAAAAAAATCGTATTGACGCAGCAGGGGAGTGTTTTTGATCCGCTCACAGCTTCCTTGATAATTGGCCAAAGCCAAGAGTTGGCCTTCCATCTGAAAGGAATCAAAGCCACCCAACGTCCCATTTGCCATGGCTTGATAGATCTTCTTTCCGATTAAAAGTTGGAGAAAATTGGGTTTGTTTTGACTTAGAACCAATTGGGAATAATCTTCCGGGGAGAGAAAAGGCTTGAGTTCTGACCAGGTTTCCTGATTTCGAAGGTGAATTCTCAACGCATGAACCCAGGCAATACAGCAATAAACAAGGTGCTTTTTGAAAGACTCACTTCGCTCTTTTTCATAATTCGCTTGATGAGCATGACTATCGGTAAAGGTGATAATCAATCGTGCCAAGACCCGACTGGAATTCACAATTCCTCCCCATACTTTCCGGGCTTCCCACCATCTTCCGTAGGCACTGTTGTTTCGAAAAGCGATGAATATAGCCAAAGCACTACCCAAAATGGCGGCGATGGAAAAGGGTAAGGAAAATTGGGCGATTCCATTTTCAAACAGCCACCAAATTCCAACGGAGGCAGCGGTTGAAATTAAAAGCTCTGATTTGACATAATGGATTACCTTGAGAGGATTAAAGTTTCTTTTAAGAATCATGAGGGTAAAATCATTTTGTGAGTTGATAGCTGAGACCAAAAGTCAAAATCCTGTCATCCGGCAGTACAGACGAGGTGACTACCTGTTCATGGCTAAAACTGTATTGTATCATGGCATTTAAGCCTTTCCAAAGCGGGATATTCATTCCCACATCTAACTGGAATCTGTTGTTGGGTATATTTTCCAGTCCGGGCTGCCAATAACCGCTGTAAAAAAACCTGAGCTTGGAATCAGCCAGTCTGTGCCAAGCGTAGAGGTATAAAGTCGCTCGTGCTAGGGAAATTTGATTGTCCCCGTTGTAGGACGATTCATTAAATTGATCATTGCGAAATCGTGTGGACTCATAGACCAGGCTTGCTGAAAGCTTAAGGTTGGTTTTTGCTTTTTGTACCACTTGCCAAGTGTATCCAAGCCCCCCAAATCCTCTGAAAGCGACCTCTCTTCGGAAGTTGGTTTGAAGGTAAATCATGGAAAAAGGATAGAATTTCTTGAAGGGTTTCCAATACAGGTAATTCCGGCTATTGATATCGTTGTCTGCCCTAAAGCCGCTGAATTCCTGATAAAGACTGTTGTTTTGGGATTTAAAAACCAGCGACTTTTGGGAATTTGACACAATTTCTAATCTTCCTCGGAGGACCAATAGCTCTACATTTCCCTGTTGCAGGGCTCCCGAAAGTCCAGCGCGAAACTGGAATTTTGCTGTGTCACTTTCATTTAATTGAGCTTGTAGCGGAAAAGAGAAAATGTGGAGCAAGAAAAAGGCAAGGCCTCCTATTTCAAAAGCCTTCATAAACCCTTTCTTACTCCATTTTCTCACGACTCAGTTATTTACTTATTCAATGCCTCAACCACCATTTCAGCCGCTGCTGCACCGGAATTTTGCTGTTGACCTGTGATCAAATTCCCGTCTTGAATGGCATAAGAGGAAAATGGGGCGGCCACTTTGAACGTAGTTCCGGAGAGTTTTCGAGCCTCTTCTTCGATTCGATAGGGTTGAATCTTCATACCCACAGCCTGATTTGCAAATTCCTCTTCCGCATCAGCAAAACCAGTCCAGGTTTTTCCGGACACCAGAAGTTCACCATTGGATTTTTTGGCTTCTAGAAGAAGGGTAGTTGAATGACAGACCGCGGCGCTGGGTTTTCCTGATTCATAAAAGGCGGTAAAAAGCCTTTCCAAGTCTTGATTACCTCTGAAGGTGTACATCGGGCCTTGACCTCCCACGAGGAAAATCGCCGCATAGTCCCTTGGATTGACCTCGGTCAATTGTTTGGTATTTTCCAACATGGCCAGAAATTCAGGCTTTTGCAGGTAGCCCAAAGATATCACATCATGTGCCGAGTAGCCGCTTGGATCATTGGGATTGGAATAGGCATCCATTTCAAGCTTTCCACCGTCCGTAGATACCAATTCCACTTCATATCCTGCTTCCTGAAAAACGCGGAGCGGGTGGGTCAACTCTGCAATCCAAAAACCGATTGGCCAGCCGGTCTGCTTGGATATCGATGGAGAACTTGCGACCATGAGGATTTTCCCTTTGGATGGCGCGCCGTGAAAATGCACATAGCTGTTCCTTTCTAAAATTTGATTCATGATTGTCGTATTTTTTGTTGGATCAAATTTTGAAATGAATACTATCTTTGGCTATATACTTACCAAAGATGTAGATCTGCACTTTTTGGAAAGAAATGGAAAATTGAGAAGCTATGCCTGATTTCTTATTTAACAGAAAACTGTATTACAACCCGGTGGAGTTTGCCATGGACCGGATAGGAGGAACTTGGAAAATGCCCATTTTGTGGAGATTAAAAGATCGGGTCATGCGCTATGGAGAACTCAAAAAAGACATTCCCCATATCACGCACAAGATGCTCACCAGCCAATTGAGAGAATTGGAAGAGGAAGGCTTTATCACCCGAAAGGTATATCCAGTAGTGCCCCCAAAAGTGGAATATTCTATTACAGAGCTCGGCCTAACTGCTATTCCCATTATCGATACCATTCGAAATTACGGCCTGCAACTCATGGAAGAGTTTGGGGTAGGAGAGAAAAAATGAGCAATTTGAGACCATGAATTACCCCATTTATTTGGACTACAATGCGACTACGCCCTGCGCCCCAGAGGTGATTGAAGCCATGATGCCTTATTTTGGAACGCACTATGGAAATGCCGCAAGCAAGAGCCATCCTTATGGTTGGTTGGCTGAAAATGCCGTGGAAACCGCAAGGGAACAGGTTGCGAATTTGATTGGGGCTCGACCCAAAGAAATCATTTTTACCTCGGGGGCCACGGAAGCTATCAATTTAGGAATCAAAGGAACTTTTGAAGCCTATTTTGGGGAAAAGCAACACTACATCACCTTCGCCACAGAGCATAAAGCGGTGTTGGACACATTTGAAGAAATCGAAAGGAGAGGAGCAGAAGTCACCTATTTAAAGGTCAATACCAAAGGGGAAATCAGACTCGAAGAGCTCCAAGATCCTATTTTGCCTCATACCAAAATGATCTGCCTCATGTGGGCCAATAACGAAACAGGAGTCATTCATCCCGTAAAAGAGATAGCTAAATTGGCTGAATCCAGAAATATCATCTTTTTCACGGATGCAGTGCAGGCAGCAGGAAAAATCCCGGTTTTCACCCAAGGCATCCACTTGATGGCTCTCTCCGCCCACAAGCTGTATGGACCAAAAGGAGTGGGGGCACTTTTTGTTCGGCACAACCATGATTTACCTAAGCCATTGGCCCAAATCCATGGCGGAGGACACGAAAAAGGCATTAGAAGTGGTACGCTCAATGTCCCCGGAATTGTCGGTTTTGGAAAAGCTGCAGAGTTAAGGATGCAGGAAATGAGAACTGAGGCAATTCGCTTGGGAGAGTTGAGAGATCAGCTTGAAAAGGGACTTTTGACGATTTCAGATACTTTTTTGAACGGAAGTCGAGAGAATAGATTGCCTCATGTGAGCAATATTGCCTTTGGTGGAGTAGAAGGAGAGGAACTCCTAAAACGGGTGAATCAAAAGGTGGCAGTAAGTTCCGGTTCGGCCTGTACTTCCATTTCACCCAAACCCAGTCATGTATTGGCAGCGATGGGATTGAGTTCGGATTTAGGAAGAGCTTCTATTCGCTTTTCCTTGGGGAAAAATACTTCCGAATCGGAGATTGATTTGACCATAGATTGGGTGAGAAAGGTTGTTTTTGAGATAAGGCGGCATTAAAAATCTAGAATTCAAGTATTGTCAATCTGAACTTAAATAGTTTAGGATAAGTATATTTAGGTTATGGAAACCAATAAGCCAGATACTGTAAAAGAACCTGATGCCGAATTCGGTTTGTATTCGTATGCAGATTATTTGACTTGGAATTTTGACGAAGTAGTTGAATTGATCAAGGGAATCCGTTTTAAAAAAGCGGCAGCAGCACCCAAACGAATACATCAGAAAGTTTCAGGGGAGCTTTTCCTAAGGCTTGGTACTTTTCTAAAAGGACAAAAATGTCAGGTTTATTCTGGTCCTTTTGACGTTCGATTTACTGATGGACCTGTAGAAGACCGGAAAATCAGAAGTGTGGTACAACCGGATATCTGTGTGATATGCGATCCTGAAAAGCTGGATGATCGCGGATGTATTGGTGCTCCGGACCTGATTGTGGAGATTCTGTCACCCGGAAACAACAAGATGGAACTCAAAAATAAATTTGAGCTGTATGAATCGTATGGAGTCAGAGAGTATTGGATTGTCAATCCTGAAAGCCAAAATCTGATGATCTACACTCTAATAGATGGAAAATACGTTCCTTCCCGGTTACTCACTTCAGGGGATATAGTCGACTCAACGGTGATTGAAGGGTTTAGCTTGGATTTGGATGATTTCTTTAAAGACATAGAGTAGTAATTTTTCAATCTTCAAATCTTCCAATCTTTCAATCTGTACAAATCCTCTTCCGTATCCAAATCCACAGCCCCTAGAGGAAAATCTATTGGACAAACATCCAAGGAATTTTTCAAAATCACTTTTTTGGCCCCTTCAGAACCTTTAAAGCTAAGCATCTCTTCGAAATAAGTTTGGTCAAAAATTGCAGGGACACCCAAGGTTCCTGAGTAAGAATATGCCACAATTCCTTTCCCGGATTTAGCCTTTTCCTCGATCAAACGATCCAAAAGATTACAATCCACAAAGGGCTGATCCACCAACATCAAAATCACCTGCTCGGGCTGCTTTTTTTCCATCAAAAAACGAAGCCCGGCTTGCATACTCGAAGCCATTCCTTCCTCCCATTTCGGATTGACTACAAAGGGAATTTGATCAGCATCAAAGCCGGTTTTGATCAATTCTGGATTCCAACCCAAAACCACAACCATGCTTTCCGCTTTACTTTTTCGGGCTTCTTCGATTGCTTTTTGGATTAATTTTTTCCCTTGAAAATCAACCAATTGCTTGGGCCTTCCTAAACGGGAAGAAGAACCTGCTGCCAAAAGGATAACAGCCGTTTTCATACTCCTTTTTCGTGGATAGGACCTTCTTTGTCTCGAAGAAAAATAGGCTGCTTTTGATTTAGGACTGCCTTGATTTCTGCAAAAATGGACAATGCTATTTCTTCCGAAGTCTCTGCCCCGATTTCCAATCCGATAGGCGCATAGATGTTTTCCATGGATACTTCAACTCCTTTTGAATTGAGTCTTTGGACCAGCTTTTCGGTTTTTCTTTTTGGACCCAAGATCCCGATGTAAGGAATCATACAAGTCAACAACTTCTCCAAAACCACTACCTCGTATTCGAAATTATGGGTCATAAGAAGAGCAACCGTATTCAAATCAGTTTCGATTCGGTCAATTACCTCTTCGGCTGGACCTTGGATAATCTGCTTGGCTTGAGGGAAACGTGATTGGGTAGCCAAATTTTTTCGGCCATCAATAAGAATCAACTCAAAGCCTAACAACTCTGCAAACTTGGCAACTGGAATCGTATCATTCCCCGCTCCAAATAAAAGAACCCGGGTGGCAGGCTTTATAAGTTCAAAAAAAACTGAAATCCCCTCCAAGTCCTCGAAAGTCTGAATTTGACTTTGGCCTCCTTCGAAACTTTGGATTTCATGTTTTAGCCTAAGCCAAAGTTGGGGTGGAAGCTTTTCTGCAGAACCGTATTCGTGATTTCCTTTTTTCAGAAAAACGGTCCCAATCTGCTCAGATTTTGACCTTGGAATAGAAAATACAGTTAACAGCAAGCTGATTTGACGATCAGAAAGCGCCTCCTTTATCAGCTCTATTGGATTTTTGGGATCATTGAGATCAATCGGTTCAATCAGTACATGGATGATGCCATTGCAACCTAAACCTACTCCAAACTTTTGATCATCTTCATCGGTGGTATCGTAGGTGACCAGCATGGATTTCCCTTGAAAAATCACCGTTTGGGCTTTGCGAAGCGCATCTCCTTCTAGACATCCGCCGCTAATCGCTCCGGTTAGGGTACCGTCTTGAGTCACCAGCATGCGTGCCCCGGGTCTTCTGTACGCCGAGCCATCCACCTTAACTACAGTAGCTAAGGCCATAGCTTGATTTTCGGCTTTACAAGCTTCGTAGGCCTGAATGATTTGTTTGAGTTCTTTCATGAATCTCTAGCTCAGCTGGCCAATTGCATTTTTTCTTTTCTGAATGAAAACCAGATCGAAAAAGCCGCAGAAAGCGCCAAATACCCAACAAAAATATAAAGAGAACCAGGCAAAAACTTATTCAATTCAAACCAATCCCCGGTGGTAACCACAAAATACATGGCGTAAGCTACTTTAAGAAGCTCCCATGCCCAAGCGTTTGGATTCCTGTCCATGAGCTCCGTGTAGGCAAAGACTGTCAAGAAAACAAATCCACCGTAGTAAAAGATACCCGGAGAACCAATGGCAGCAAGATTTCCAAATAAATAGCTCAAGAGTAACAGCATCACAATCAATTGCGTAAAGCTCCAAACGAGCATTCCTTTGGTCAGTTGAGGATTGTATTTTTCAAAATGGTAGACATCCTTGATTTTATTGACAGGATACTTTTCGGCTACGTCGGCAGGTCTCCAGCCTAGAGGCATAAACCAGATTTTCAGCTTATCAGACCAGTTTTTGGTTCTCCAAGCATCTTTGATCAAAAGCCAAAGGTGCATGAAATTGATCTTGATCGGGTTCCAAGTCTGGACGGGACGAGTGACTCCATAGACTGCTGGGATTTCCTCTTTTTCCTCCTGATAGGTTCCAAACCACTTGTCCCAAAAGATGAAGATTTGCCCATAATTCTTATCCAAATATTCTGGGTTGATGGCATGATGAACCCGGTGGTGGGAGGGAGTGACGATGATTTTTTCCAATAAGCCCATCCTTCCGATGTGCTGGGTATGATACCAAAACTGGGCAAACAAATGCAAAGGAGCTACAATGGCAATTACCTCAGGCGGAACTCCCAAAATGGCCGCAGGAATCAGGAAAACAGCAAAAATCTTGACAATCGAAGAGATACTTTGCCTTAAGGCGCAAGCCAAATTAAACTCCTCTGAGCTGTGATGGATGATGTGGTTGTTCCAGAAAATATTGTACTCATGTGCGATCCGGTGGGTCCAATACCCTGCAAAGTCCAGGGCAAAAAAGGCGATCACATACACAATCCAAGTGGCTTCAATCTGGAAAAATCCGAATTTGCTGTAAAGCCAGTCATAGGAAATCACCACCACACTCAATCCCAATACATCCTTGGTCACATTGGTCATGCCTGAACTCAGGCTGGAAATCATATCCGTAAGCGGTACGGTGTCTTTATGCTTCCAAATCCCCCAAAACTTTTCAAACAAGACCAACACAAAAAATGCCGGCATCGCTATCAACAAGATCTTTCCGTAGGTTTCCATTTGAGTTTATTATTCTGCTGCTAAACTTAGTCAATACAAGACTTTCATTCAAGACCGGGACTTGAGCTTTGGGAGATTTTGATTTCTGTCAAAACTTATGATTTACCCAAAGATTCCTAAATTCCTTTTCCAAAACACCCGATATGCGAAAATCGTTTTTGTTCCTTTCTTTATTTATTGCAGGAACTGCCCAAGCTCAACTTTCGAAACAGGAAATCATTCAATCTTCTGAAGCCCAGTTAAGGACCTCTTTAATAGAGTTTAGGGAATACCTCACCTTACCCAACAATGGAAAAGTGCCGGAGGACATTCTCCTAAATCTTGAATGGACCCAAACAGCTTTGGAGAAAAGAGGCTTTCAGACGCAAATTTTAACCGGAAATGGAGTTCCCCATCTTTTCGCACAAGGAAAAATGGATCCTGAGAAGAAAACCATTTTGGTTTATATGCAAGTTGACGGCCAACCTGTAGATTCCTCTGCCTGGAATCAGGAAAGCCCCTATATCCCTGAGCTGATGGAGGAAATAGGCGGGAAATGGGAACCGATTAACTGGAACTTTTTGGATGGGAAAATCAATCCAGAATGGAAAATTTTTGCCCGATCAGCATCGGATTCTAAGGGACCTACCATGACTTTTCTTTCAGCTTTGGATATTCTGAGAGAAAGAAATTTAGAACCATCGGTTAATCTGAAATTCATCCTGGACTATCAGGAAGAAATCAGTTCTCCAGAATTGGCACCGATAGTAGCTGCCAATAAGGATCTATTCCAAGCAGATGGGATTTTGATCATGGATGGCACCCGACACTTTTCCAATCTTCCCAATTTGGCTTTTGGTGCCCGGGGCATAGTCACCGCTACTATCAAAGTTTTTGGGGCATCCAATGACTTGCACAGCGGACAGTATGGAAATTTTGCTCCTAATCCTGCTTTCCAGCTTTCCAGACTTTTGGCAGCGATGAAAGATGAAAAAGGAAAAGTCTTGATTCCGGGATTCTACGAGGGGGTAAATATTTCTGAGGAAGATTTTCGGGCCATGAGCGAAATCCCTGAAGACAATATAGAAATGGCTCATGAAATGGGTTTCGCGGAAGCGGAAAAAGTAGGAAGAAACTATCAGGAAGCACTTCAATTCCCTTCACTGAATATTCGGGGATTAAAATCCGGATGGACAGGATCTGAGGTTCGGACACTGATTCCATCTGAAGCAGTAGTAGAAATAGACATTCGAACAGTCAAAGAAACTCCCAATGAACGGCAATTGGCACTGCTTCAAAAGTTCATTTTGGATCAAGGATTTTACCTGATAGAGGGAGAGGAGCCTACGGAAGAAGAGCGTAAAAAATATCCCAAAATCGCTTCTTTCAAAACCCGCAATGGTTCTCAGCCTTTTCGTGCGGAGATGGATACCGACTTTGCAAATTGGCTGGACCAGGGAATGAGACAGGTGTTTGGAGATCAGTTTATCAAGACCCGACAGACCGGAGGCTCTCAGCCCATGGCTCCTTTTATCAATATTTTGGGAGCTCCAGCCGTTTCCGTTCGAATTCCCAATCCTGACAATAACATCCACGGACCCAATGAAAATATCCGAATCGGGAATTATCTGGAAGGCATTCAGACTTGCCTTGGACTCTTAACCCAAGACTTCTGATGGAGCTTAACCCGGATATTTTAGCATCACTTATAGTTATTATTACGGTTGTTTTTGTATTGAAAATCAATCAAATAAACAATCGTGTCATTCAAGGAATTCTGAACTGGTTTCCAGCCATTCTTTTTGCCTATGTCATCCCGGCAGGGTTTACTCATGCTTTTGGCTGGGACCTTTCGGGGGTGGTTTTGCACTCTTGGAGTCGAAACTGGATTATCCCGATCACCCTTTTGGCAGTGATGTCTGCACTTCCATTGCGGCAGTTGGCGATTGTGGGGGCGAGGCCTTTGATCTTGTTCTTTGCGGGGAGTCTTTTTATCGCCACACTTCCGGTAATCTTGGTTAGTGCCTTTACCCTCTTTTCTCCGGACAATCAGGCAATATTTATTGATCAGGATTACTGGAAAGGTTTGGTTCCGATCGTAGGTGGGTGGATCGGAGGCAGTACTTCTCAATTGATCTTGAAAGAATTGGCCCAAACCCCTGAGAATATCTTTCTGTCTGTGTTGGTTTTGGACAATATTCTAGTCAATATCTGGACGATTTTGATGTTTCAGTTTATCAAAAAAGGGGAAATGATCAGCCAATGGATGGGCATAAAGGACCCTTTGCCTGCAAATCTTGCTTCCGCAGACCAAACCACAGGGAAGAAAATCTATCCTTGGGCTATTTTTTTGGTATTTGTCAGTTTGGCAGGAATCACTTTTTGGCTAGAAATTTCATTCTTAAATCTGGTCATTAGTTTATCCATTTTGGGAATGATGCTCGGTAATCTGGTGCCTAATTGGAATACGGGCTTTTCTTTGAAATTAGGCGGTGTCTGCATCGTTTTGGTAATGGCCATTCTTGGGTTGAGGCTGGACTTCAGCAATCTGACTTTACCTTTCTCCTTTGTCGGTTTGGTTTTAGTTTGGCTGATTCTACATTTTCTGGGGATGATCCTTGTTTCCAGAGTTTTGAGATTAAATCTGATTTGGGTTCCAATAGCATCCATGGCCAATTTGGGAGGAATTTCTACCGCTCCGGCGGTTACGGCTGCCTATCGGAAAGACCTTATGCCGCATGCAGTGCTCCTGGCCATCCTGAGTATGGTGACCGGCACAGCCTGGGGGATGTTGACCATTTACTTGTTTTCCAACTGGATTTTATGACAAGGATTGGAAAACTGTATCAGCGCGAATTTCCTGATTTCGGAACCTTAATTCTCCGCATTGGTTTGGGTATTTACATGTTGAAAGCCAGTGGAAGTTACCTTTTCGAAGGAAAAATGGGGGAGTTGATTGGTTTTTTGGAAAGTCTAAACTGGCCAATTCCCGATATTTTGGCCCCACTTTCTCAAGGAGTGGAATTCATTTCGGCCATCCTTGTTTTAGCCGGAATTCGGTTGGGAGCCTTTTCCATGGCATTTACCTTATTTGTTGCTGTGGTCTTTGCTCATGGAGGTAGAATTCTAGAAGATGGGCAATTGCCGTTTATGTTGGCTACCTGTTTCCTGGCTTTAGGATTGATCGGGTCAGGAAAGTTCAGCATGGATTATTATTTGTTTGAAAGAAAAAGAAACCTGTGATGGAAATCCCCAGTCTGGCTCAACTCAAGAAAGAGCTCAGTTATCTCTCGGAGAAAGAATTGGTCGACTTAATTACCGAATTGGCCAAGTTTTCAAGAGACAATAAGGCCTATTTGTACTTCAAACTCAATGAGCGAGACATGCCTCAGCTCTTCGTCAATGAGGTGAAAGAGGAATTGGAGGAAGCTTTTCAAACGGCAAACACCAAGAACTACTTTCTGGCGAAAAAGTCAGCACAAGCTATTCGCAGGAAATTGAATAAAGCATTGAAGCTGAGTAAAAACAAAGCTGATCAGGCTGAATTGATCCTTTATTTCTGTGAGCAAATGAAGAAATCCGAGTATCTCAAACATCACCATCCTGTTATTGATAATCTTTATCGAGTTCAAATTGGTAAAGCTGTAAAACTGATTTCAACCCTTCATGAGGATTTGCAAAGCGACTTTGAATATCGTCTTGGAGAATTGGAGTAAATTCCAATAAAGACCTAGTGGGTCCTCGTCCATTCCTATCTCCACTCCACAAAGTTTGTTGGGCAGACTTAGAATTTCCTTTTATTTTCCGCTTATGAATCCACTTCGAAAAATCCTCCTCAGTTGGCTGTTTTTCAGTCTAATTCTTATTTCATGCCCACTATCAGCCCAAAACTTCCAATGGGGTCCAGATGGCAATTCCTATTTTCAGTTGGAACAAAACCAGCTGGTAAAATATGTTCTGCCTTCCTTAGAAAAACAAGTCATACTTTCTGAGGCTGATTTGACTCCTCCGGGTGAAAGTGCCCTTCGAGTCAGAGATTTTTCCTTTTCTCAAGACAATCAAAAACTACTCATCTACACCAATACCAAGCGGGTGTGGAGATTGGATACCCAAGGGGAATACTGGGTAATGGATTTACAGTCCAAAAGTCTAAAAAAGACCGGAAAAGGCCTTCCGGCATCTTCCCAGCGTTTTGCCAAACTTTCTCCTGATGCAACCAAAATCGCTTATGTCAGTGAATTCAATCTTTATGTTGAGGATTTGGCTTCCGGTATAATCACCCAATTGACAAAAGACGGAAACCGAAAACTGATCAACGGAACTTTCGATTGGGCTTATGAGGAAGAATTTGCCTGTCGTGACGGATTTCAATGGAGTCCGGATAGCCAAAAGATTTCCTTTTGGCAGATCGATGCCAATCAGATTCGGGATTATTACATGATGAATTTTACCGATTCGGTCTATTCTCAGGTGATTCCGGTGGAATATCCCAAGGTAGGGGAATCGCCTTCTCCAGCCAGAATTGGAGTGATTGATTTGGCTTCGCAAAAGACGACTTGGCTGAATATTCCCGGTGATCCTCAACAGCATTATTTGCCAAGAATGGAATGGAATAATCCAGATTTAATCCTGGTTCAACAGCTCAACAGAAAGCAAAACCACAGCAAAATCTATGCTGTGAATGTTTCTGCTAACGAGGCCAAAGTGATCTCTGAGGAAAAAGAAGAAACTTGGATAGATGTCCTTTCTAACTGGGAAAATGTCTATGGATTGACCTACAGACATGAACTTAAGTGGCTAAATGATAAGAAATCCTTTCTTTGGTTTAGCGAAAAAGACGGCTGGAGACATGTGTATTCCATCGGTCTGGATGGCAAAGAAACCCTCTTGACTCCGGGCGATTACGATGTGATCAATTTGCTGCATCTAGATGAAAAGGCTAAAATGGCTTACTTCCATGCTTCTCCTGAAAATGCTACCCAAAAGTATTTGTATCGTATCAAATTGGATGGAAAAAGCAAGGCTGAACGAGTCACTCCAGCTCTTTTTGAAGGAACTAACACTTACACCATATCCCCTTCTGGCCAGTTTGCTTTGCATCAGTTTAGCAATTCCTTCACACGGCCATCTTCAGAATGGATCAGTTTAGCTAAGCATGCGCCTTTGGATGCAGATAAGAGCATTGAAGCCAATTTGGCTCAAAATCAGGGACCCAAAACCGTGGAGTTCTTCAAAATCAATACCGCTGACGGTACCGAAATGGACGGATTGATGGTCAAGCCAACCAATTTTGACCCATCCAAAAAGTATCCGGTGGTCTTTTATGTCTATACCGAACCTTGGGGTGCCACTGTAAAGGATGGCTACGGCGTGGCCAGAAACCGAAATTATGACGGCGATATGGCTGAGGATGGCTATATCTATATTTCCGTTGACAACCGAGGTACTCCAGCACCAAAAGGGCGTGCTTGGAGAAAGAGCATTTACCGAAAAATCGGCCGTCTGAATATCTCAGATCAGGCAGAAGCAGCAGCACAGATTGTCAAATGGGATTTTGTGGATCCTGAGCGGGTTGCTGTTTGGGGACATAGTGGGGGAGGTTCAGCTACTTTGAACCTAATGTTCCAATACCCAGAAATTTACAAAACCGGTATTTCTTTGGCAGCAGTGGCTAATCAGCTGACTTATGATAATATTTATCAGGAAAGATACATGGGTCTTCCTCAGGAAAATCTGGAGGATTTTGTCATTGGTTCTCCGATGACTCATGCCAAGAATCTTCAAGGCAATTTGCTTTACATCCATGGCACAGGCGATGACAATGTCCACTATGACAATGCCGAGATGCTGATCAATGAGCTGATCAAACACGGCAAACTTTTCCAGTTTATGCCTTACCCAAATCGTTCGCATGGAATCAACGAAGGAGAGGGCACCACTGCCCATTTGAGAAAGTTGTACACCGACTTTTTGAAAAGGTATTGTCCTCCGGGGGGAAGGTAGGATTCCGATTTGGAATTGGAGATTTGAAATTTGATGCTGATAAAGCACTTATTTTGTTATAACTTAGTTATTACAATAAATTTCTGATTTATGGAAAAGACCCTAACGACAGTCGGAAACAGCAAAGCTTTGATAATTCCTGCGGATTTGATCAAGAAATACAGTTTAGAGACTGTGATAATTGAAGAAACTGCTGAGGGGCTATTGATCAAGTCTGCGTCAAAGGATAGTGGTTTTCAGAAAAACCTAGACCGCTTGAAGAGGTATAAAAATGAGATTTACAGTCAAATGGAGCTTGAAGTAAATGATCCTGAGGTCAAGGAATATTATTCAAATCCCGACACTAATTTCTCAGACACCGACCCTGATATCAAATGATTCGCTCCAAAGAGGTTTGGTTAGTCGACTTTGCACCACAAATTGGCCAAGAAATCAACAAAGTCCGCCCAGCAGTGGTAGTTAATCATGATTCTGTTGGAAGCCTAAAATTGAAAGTGGTTGTTCCAATCACTGATGCCTTAAAAAGCCCAAAACAATGGTTGGTAGGAATTTCCCCTTCAGAAACCAATGGATTGATCAAAGAAAGTATGGCCGACTGCTTTCAAATAAAGTCCATTTCAGAGGAACGGTTTATCCGGAAAATCGGTGAGCTATCCAATGAGGAGTTTGATTCAGTCAAATTGGGTTTAATCTTGGTATTAGGTTTATTATAATTTTAAAGACAGTTTAAAAACCCATTTATGATTCGCTTTAGGTTTCTAATAGTTCTATTTTCATTTCTATCCATAGGTCATGCCTTTGCTCAAAAATCCTTCACCCGAGCGGATACACTCCGGGGCAGTATCACTCCTGAACGGGCTTGGTGGGATTTGAATCATTACCATTTAGCGGTAGAGATTTTCCCTGAAACCAAATCCATAAAAGGCTCAAATACAATTCGATACAAGGTCTTGTCTGAAAATCAGGTTATACAGCTGGATTTGCAGGAACCTTTGAAAATCACTTCTATAATTCAGGAAGAAGAGAAGCTGGATTTCAAAAGGGAAGGTGCTGCTCACTTTGTGACCTTGAAGAAAAAGCAGATTCCCGGAAACTTTGAGGAGCTGATTGTTTCTTACGAAGGGCAACCCAAAGAAGCGATTCGACCTCCTTGGGACGGGGGAATTACCTGGACAAAGGATTCCAACGGAAAGCCATTTATCGCCTCCTCCAACCAGGGAATCGGTTCGAGTATCTGGTGGCCACTCAAAGACCATCCAGCTGACGAGGTAGACAGTCTGATGATCAGCGTCACGGTTCCGGATGGACTAATGGACGTGTCCAATGGGCGATTGGTGGAAATCGAAATAGGTGAGGGTAAAAACACCTACCATTGGTCTGTAGTCAATCCCATCAATGATTATGGGGTAAATATCAATATCGGTGACTATGTCCATTTCGGAGAAAAATTCGAGGGTGAAAAAGGGACTTTGGACATGGATTACTTTGTTCTCCGGGAAAATCTGGAAAAAGCCAAAGTCCATTTCAAAGATGCCCGACGAATGATGGAAGCTTTTGAGCATTGGTTTGGGCCGTATCCGTTTTATGAAGATGGCTTCAAACTGGTGGATGCGCCTTATTTGGGCATGGAGCATCAAAGTTCCGTCACTTATGGCAATGGCTACCAAATGGGCTATTGGGGAAGGGATTTGAGCGGAACAGGTTGGGGATTGAAGTTTGACTTTATCATCATCCACGAAGCCGGGCACGAATGGTTTGCCAATAACATAACCTACAAGGACGTGGCTGATATGTGGATCCATGAGAGCTTTACCAACTATTCGGAAAGCCTCTTTTTGGATTACCACTATGGAAAAGAAGCCGGTCAGGAATATGTCAGAGGTACTCGGATGAATATTTTGAACGATCGCCCAATTATTGGAACCTATGGAGTCAATCAGCGTGGTTCGGGAGACATGTATTACAAAGGAGGAAACCTCCTCAATATGCTTCGGGAAATCTTAAATGACGATGAAAAATGGAGACAGATTCTCCGAGGCTTAAATCAGGAATTTTACCACCAAACGGTCACCACACAGCAAGTGGAAAGCTATATTTCCCAGGCCTTTGGTATGGACCTTAAGCCAATTTTTGACCAATATTTAAGAGATTCACGAATTCCGATTTTGGAATACTATTTCACTGAAAATCAAACCCTAAACTATCGATGGATTTCCTGCCTGCCCAATTTTACCATGCCTGTGGATGTAGAATTAGGAGGAGAGAAGCTCAGAATTCAGCCAAAAGCAAGCTGGAGTCAGGTTCAAGTCAAAAATGAGAGTGATTTAAAAGTAGATCTAGATTACTGTGTAGGGGTGGAAAAAATGCGATAAAAATAAAAAGGGCCTTGAAGGCCCTTTTTTCATTAATCTCTCAATATTTCAACTTTTCATCCTTATCCCAAATTCCCCAGTAAGCTCCAACATCTCCTTCAGCACCAACTTTCCAGGACTCATCAAAAGACGAGAAGTAGAATACCGGAATGTCATCCAATTTTGACCAAGTCTGGATATTGATAAAGTATTTCATGAAGTTTTCATCGGAAGGAACAGCCCCATAAAGTGGAGTCCCCTGGCTTGGCCAACCCGTTTCAGTGATGATAACTGGTTTGCCATTTCCAGCTCTTTTTGCCCTATTGTACATGTCCTTGATGTAAAGCAGGGAATATTCCATAGCGCAACCTTCCCAATACGGATAGCAATTAGAAAGGACTACATCGCAAGCTTCGGTGATTCTGGGACGGTGCTCAAACTCATAATAAGCATCCACGTATCCCACCGGAATCTTGGGGATTTCCTTTTTCACTCTTTCGATGAATTCCAACAGTTGATCTTCAGTCAGGTCCTTACGGTACATGACTTCATTGCCAACCGCGGCAATATCCACATAGCCTTCTTTTGCCAATTTGACCAGGCCTTCAACCTCAGCCTGATTGATTTCGTCATCTTTTCCCAACCAAGCTCCGACCAGGGTCTTCATGCCCATTTCTTTGGCGATGACAGGAATCAGTTCATTTCCTTCCGTACAGGAGAAGGAGCGAATCCATTGAGTATAGGGACGGAGAATTTCCAATCTTCTCCGGATTTGTTGCTCTGTGAGCGTGTCACCGGGTTTTTGTCCTTCTTCATAAGGACTGATGCATATTCCATGCATTCCTTCTTCGAGGATTTCCCGGAATGATTCCGCTAGTTCTTGTTTGCTTAAACCCTGCAGATTCTTCCCTGCAAGTGCCAAAATTTTGTCAGCATTAAATGACATAGTAATCAGTATTTTAAGTGTTCGTTTTTATCCCAAATTCCCCAGCTTTGACCCACTTCACCTTCGTGATGTACCTTCCAAGGTTCATCAAAAGATGAGAAGGTGAATAAAGCTATATTTTCTCTTTTTGCCCATTCGTTTGATGCGATGAGGTATTTCATGGTATTTTCTTCGGAAGGAACGGCCCCATTCATTGGCTCACCGGAGTCGGGCCAGCCCGTTTCTGTGATAATCACTTCTTTGTTTCCTGCCGCAGATTTGACCATTTCATACATTTTCTGCAAGTAAATTGGAGCCTGCTCGATGCTGCAGCCCTCCCAGAATGGATAGCAGTTGGCCAAAACCAAATCGCAGTTTTCTATGACTTTTGGCCGCTGAGAAAGCTGGAAATAAGTATCCACATAGCTCACTGAGACATTGGGAATGGCCTGCTTTACGCTATTCAAATAGCCCAGCACTTCCTCTTCAGATAGTTCATTTCGAAGTAAAACCTCATTTCCGACAACGGCTATGTCAACCAAGCCCTCTTTGGCAAGGCGAATCAATTGTGCTATTTCCGCTTCATTTTTTGCTTTATCGACTCCTAGCCAGGCGCCTACCATCGTTTTCAAGCCTTTTTCTCTGGCAATTTTTGGAATCAACTCATTCCCGTCGGTACAGGAGAAGGAGCGCACCCATTGGGTATGTGGGGCGATTATTTCTATCCTTCGACGAATCTGCTCCTCCGTTAGAGTATCTCCGATATTTTGTCCTTCGAGATAGGGGCTAAAGCACAAGCCATGGAATCCGGACTCAAACATTTGTGAAAACATTGCTTTCAATTCCAGACTGGACTTGCCTTGGAACCGGGTCTGCAACTGAGCAACTGATCGCTGATCAGCATCGGAAAGCGTAATAATTTTTCCGGTTTGATAATCGGTGTAAGGAGTGGAAGGTGCTTTTTTAGCTTCTTTTCTCCTTTTGAGTTCTTCCCTGATTTCGTTGGCTCTAGCCTCATCCACATCGTAATCATGCATGAGATACATAGCAGCAAGGGTTCCTAGCATTGGAAGTCCTGAGAAGAAAAGTCGAAGCCCATCCACAGCACCTTCGGGTTGGACAGCGGCATTTCCATCAAAGCCCACAACAGTCAAGATAACTCCGCTCAAACCGCCGGCAATGGCAAATCCAAACTTGACCATATACCAATAGATCGCCCCAAAAACCCCTTCACGACGTACTCCATAATTCAGCTCATCCAAGTCAATCACATCTGCAGTCATGGACATCATCAGGACGAAAAGACTACCAATTCCGAATGAATGGAAAGGAAGGGAAAAAATGAACATCCAAGGCTTTCCTGGGACAAAGAGGAACCAAAGAGAGGCATAACCAATTAAAGCGATTCCTTGGGATACCATGAAGGCATTTTTCTTTCCGATCTTTCTGGACATCCTGGCCACAATCGGAATTACAATGAATGTGGTCACTAATGCACCTACACTTCCGAAAATCGGAGTCCAATAGCCCGCCGCTCCTGCATCTCCATTGAATAAGTGCCAAACGACGATGAAAAAGACAAAGCCAGCAACTGTATTAAATGCGTTGAAGATGAAGAAGGTAGAAATACAAAGCTTTCTAAACGGAGTGGATGAAAAAGCCTCTTTGAAACCTCTTAAAATTTGAGAAAGGCTATCTCCGATGGCATTGAAAGTGAGTGGGGAAAAGTTTTCATTCAAAGTAGATTTACTTTTAATGAAAATAGCCGGCACCATCGCACAAATCGCAAAAATGACTCCTACCCAGATCGCTAATGTCCGGGTCGCAGATTCTGGGTTAGGAAACCAACTCGGATCATACATAATCACCCAAAACCAAGGCGCAATCACCCAAGCCCACTGCCCAATCCACTGCGCGATAGCCATGATTTGAGTTCGCTCATGGAAATCCTCACTCATCTCATACCCCATGGCCACATAAGGAACACTAAATATGGTCAGACCGATGTAGAAAGCGAAGGAGCCCAAAAGGAAATAGATGAAGTTGTAATTCACGCTATTTTCCCCGTAGAGCTGCCACATCACTGAGAAAGTGACACCCATCACTATTGCCCCAAGGAAAACATATTGTCTACGTCTTCCCCAGACGGATTTGGTGTTATCAGAAATGAAGCCCATGATCGGGTCGGTGACAGCATCAAGCACACGAGGGAGAAAGTACACAATTCCCCACATCCATCCGGGAAAGCCCAGATTCTGCACGAGCACCACCATGAAAATTCCAAGGGACGCGGGAAACATTTGATTGGCTAACATACCCACGCCGAAGGCTATCTTTTGCCCCATCGGCACAGAAGTGGTCTTGGTTGACATAGTTTTGGGTTTTGGTGGTTAATTGGTTTGAAATAGGGTTGATTAATAATTTGCAGGTGGTGCCAAGACAGTTTTTAGCACGCTTTCTTTGTTCCCATCAAAGGTTTTGGTGATTGGATTTCCATCTCGGGTCAGGTCCTTGAAGATTCCTTGGTCGACCATATCCCAAAGGACATATTTTGCTTGACCTGTCTCTGTGAAGAGGCCAAAGTGGTTTTCTGAGCCAATAGGGTTGTTGGCGTCTTTCCAAGGTTCATTGAATCCTTCGAAATAAAAGCAGGAAATGCCGGCCTTATTGGTCCATTCTCGCATCAAATGATAATATCGGGCCTGCTTGTATTCATCGGTCGCATGGGAGCCCTCCGGTCCGTATAGCCCATCCGAAACAGAAGCCCAGCCGGTTTCTCCAATATGGATCGGTTTATTCACCCCGATGCTTTTCATGTAATTTCTCACTGAATCGTACTGAGCTTTGGCAAAATCTACCGCTCTAATCATCGCTGCGTCGACTTTTTCCATTTCCGATAATTTAGATTGCTCTACCGGTACCCTCCAGAAATTTGGATTGTAATGGGTGTTGTGATAGGGATAGGTATGCATTGAAATGTAATCCACTGCTTTCGCCAGTTTAGCGAGGTCTTCGGTATGATAAAGAGGATCCCCGCCACCCCAAGAGGCGAAATCATCCGAACTGGTAATCCAAAGATCTTTTGGAAGTTTTCCTTCTTCCTTGAGTGATTGAAGGTGGTTTACCCACTTGAGAATTACAGCAGGCTGGACAAAATAGCTTGTAGCCCACTTGACCATGGCTTCATTTCCTACTGCAAGGACTTTTACAATGTCCGGATACTGATTGGCCAAAGCCACTGCACGGTCTATTTCTCCGGCATTTTGCTCGCTTTCTACCTCATGGTCGGGCTCTAAATCCGTCCAGGCATTCTTACAGTCAATCCACGCCCCGAGCATCACGTACATTTCGAAGTTTTTATCTTCCGATTTCAACTCACTGATGGCCTTTAGAAGATTAGAGGCATGAGCAAATTGGACATTGTAGGTTCGGAGAACCTTGATATTCATGGCAGAAAGAATTTTCAAATCCTCTTTGAGCTGGGCAATGCTAGGTTGGATTTCTCTGGATTTGGCACGATAGCCTTCATAGGATATGGCTTGGTATTCGGGATTTCCTAAAATTTCTTTTGCTGTCACTTCTTTAGTATTAGTTGATTGTTCTTCTGTTGATTTTTCGTTGCAGGAAAAAGCTGCCCAAGCGGCTATTCCTATGCTTAGTAATTGGAAATAGGATTTTTTCATGGCAAGTATAGTCTAGAAAGATTGACTATTGGTTTTGATTTTCTGGTTTATAAGTCAATCCAAATCCGATAGGGTAGAGCCATTCTATTGAATTATCCCAATGATTCGGACCAAATTTTCCTTGGTAATCTTCCGTTGATTTTGGCCAGGAATGAGGCAATTTTCCTTTGAAATCAAAGAATCCAAATAGCACTTCGGCTATTCCATCTCCTTCCGAACCAGGCAACCAAGCCGCTACAAAGGCGTCGCTCTGCTCGATTTGTGGAGTTACTACCAAAGGCCTTCCGGAAATAAGAACCACCACAGTTTTGATTCCTTTTTGAGAATAGGTTTGGATCAATTGCTGATGCTCTTCGGTGAGTGTGAGTTGAAATAGATTCATTTCTCCTCCGATATCTCCAAAAAACTCTGCGTATGGATTTTCTCCCACCACGATGACCGCCGTGTCCACACCTTCTATCTCTGCGGTTCCATCGGGATCATATTTCACATCGTTGAGCGCAAACTTTTTGATGCCCTGCAAAATGGTGGTTGCTCCCTGATAATTTTCAGTAGTCCCTTGCCAGTTGACTGTCCAGCCACCGGATTGAAGGCCAGAATTATCGGCAAACTTGCCCACCACGACTATCTTGGAGGTTCGTTTGAGTGGTAGTGCCTGATTTTCATTTTTCAAAAGAACCAAAGATTCCCGTACTGCCTGCCGAGCAACTGACCGATGTTCAGAAATCCCAATTACATTGATTAGGCTTTTGTCAGGGTAAGGATTTTCGAAAAGACCAAAGCGGAATTTTTGCTTCAAAATCCTTCTGACAGCATCATTGATTCGCTCTTCGGCAATGCTTCCATCCAAAACACCATTTTTAACCCCTTCTTGAAAACCGTCCAAGTCTCCATCTACCGCCATCACCATGTCGATACCGGCATTGATGATGTCATTTTGACCAAAGCGGGAATAGGCCTTCCAGTCCGAAACGACTATGCCTTCAAACCCCAACTGAACTTTGAGTAAATCAGTAATCATAGCCTTGTGGGCATGCATGGGAAGCCCATCTAGGGTATTGAAGGAGGCCATAATCGAAGCAACTCCGGCATCCACGGCAGCTTGATAGGGTGGGAGTAGACGCTCCAACACTTCTTCCCGACTCAAGGAAGTATTTCCACCTTCAACTCCAAAATCAGTAGCTCCATCGCCGATAAAGTGCTTGGCAGTAGCCATTACACCCATATTTCCGATTTTCTCCTGATGGCCTATTACCGAAGCCTGAGTCAGTTCGGCGGTGAGTTCGGTGCTTTCGGAAAAAGCCTCGTAAACCCGACCCCATTTTTCATTCATTGGAATAGCAACACAGGGTGAAAAAACCCAATTGAAACCCGTGGCCTTGGATTCAATAGCTGTGATTGCAGCGGCTTTTGTGACCAAATCAGTACTCCCTGCAGCTCCCAAACCGATATTGTGTGGGAAGATGGTCGCACCCTCAAAGGTATTCTGTCCATGCACAGCATCCACTCCGAAGATGAGCGGAATTCCCAACCGGGTGGAAAGTGCCTGCTTTTGCAATTCAGTAAACTTGGCCTGCCATTCTTCAGCTGTTTTTCCGGGCACGGGACCTTGCGTATGAATTACCGAGCCGATAAATTTTCCTTTGATGTTATCAGGAGTGATATCGTCAAAATGCCGGACCTGGGACATCTGACCGATTTTTTCTTCCAGAGTCATCTGGGAAATCAGCTTCTCGATTTTTTCCTCTACTTCAGGATCCAGATTGAATTTCTTTGCCATAATCCGATTTTTATGAGTCGGTTACTTGATTGAGTCCTGATTGAGGAAAACATTCACTCTTTGAATCTCTCCGGTGCGGGTAAAAATTTTCCCACTCGTCTCCTTATCCAGGGTCAGTGTGTTTTCAAATGCGGTTTTTACTCCGTTCACAGAAATGACTTCGATTCCATTTTTCCCGGCTAATTCATAGACTACCGGAACTTGGCAGAAGGTGAAGCAAAGAGAATTTTCTGAGACCGGAAATTCAGCCATTTGCCCATGTACATCCACGTATTTGAAAACTTGACTCTCGGTTAAAAACTCAGATCTCTTGAGCATAAAGGGTTGAAATACAAGCTTTCCATCTTGGATATGTACGCCCAGTTCCCCAAATCTGGAAATGATATCTTCCTTGACCTGTCCTGTCATTCCAGGCTGCTGAGCACCTTTTCCAGCCGGGGTGTGCGAATAGGGGTCTGTAGAGAAAGCACCATAAACGCTTGGCGATTTGTGCACTCCGATGCCTTCATTGATTTCATAATAGTGGTTAATGAGTCCGTTTAGAATCTCTTGGGAAGCGTTTTCGGCATAGGCTTTTTCACAACATTCCCATACAGCCAACTGAAGTTTGGAGACCATGTGCCAATAAATTGACCCCAGTCCCTCATAGCCGTAGAAAGTACCCGAGCGTCCGGTAAAGGCTTTGTGATTGAACACTTTTTCAAAAATCTGAAGGGCTTCTTTCTTGGTTTGTGCTGTAACTGGATAGGTTTTGGAATCCAAGCTTTCCATGGCTTTAGCCAAGTCTGAAGCATTTTTGAAGGCTCCATTGAAGTGATATTGCCCGTCCACATCCATCTCCACTATGCTTTTGTCGCCTTTTTCAATCAGCTTGGACAAAAGTGAAGATTGGTTGACCTCAGCTTTTGGAATGTTGTTTTTCTCCAAAAATCCCGGTAATTCTTTATTGGGATACAGGAGATAGCTGTTCTGATCTTCTCGGTAAAGTTTACTAGCTCTTAGGGCATCCAAAGTCTGAAGCACCTGTTCTGAGCTCAAAAAGCCTGAACTCAAGGCCGCCACCTGTCCCTCAAGCATTTCAGGAAGATAGGAAATGGAAACTTCCTCCTCATTTTCTATCGTCATCAGGTTGTATGCATGATAGAGTTGATCTTCCCGCTTGTTTGCCACGATGGTATGCTCCAAATAGCTATTGGCCAAAGCTGAAAAATCAATCAATTCCTGAATGACAAGCTTCTTTTTCTCACTGCTGAATGAGTTCTGATAGATTTTAGTCCGGTATCGACTGGCAGCCATTCCCAACTCATCTAGCACTGTTTTTCTGTCCTTGTCAGTAAACTGACCAGAAAGCAATGTGCTGTGAGATTGGAGTGCTTGGGCGGTTTCGTGGAAAAACTCCAAGAGTTCGGCTGAAATCTGAACCTCTTTGCTGGGGCTATTTGGAAGTATTTCTGCGAAAAAGCTCAAAAATCGTCTCAAATAGTACAAGGTCACCATGGAAACTCCATTTCCGACCAGTGCATTGTTTGCATCGTTCCACTCCGGTCTTTGGGTATTCATCCAGATACCCCCTTCAGGGATGAAATTGGATAGCTTAGCCAGCACAGAGGCCATGATTTTCTCCAAAAAGTTCACCTGATGTATTGCTCCTTTTTGATTTTGGATCAAAGCTGCATCTGCACCCAAGCTTGACCATCGCTTTTGGATCTGCTGATCCAGATGATGATCGAAATCAATGGTGTCCTTGGGGTTTTTCAGAATGTCCTCATAAGGTTTGATTTTGTAAGGAACATTGGCGTAGACAAAGAGGTCCTCTCCGAAATAAGTAGCCAAGCTTCCTGGGGAATAATTCTCCGCAAACTCAAGGAATTTCAAGAGATAGATGATCTGATGATCTCCCCAATATCCGATGTAGGACCAAGGATCATCGGCTTCGATTCGTTCCCAATCTATCCCGTTTTTGGTGATGCGATAAGGATTATAACCATCAAAGGTAGAGGCATTTAAGAACTTCAAGATCATGCCTTCAATGAACTCAGGATAGGAGAGGGCTAAGGCCTCCCAGTTCTGGAAAATATCTCTCCAGTTTCCGGCATAGTCCAAGACTTTGGAGCCATCAGATTCATTTTTGGTATTGATGGAAAAATGATTCCAAGGTCTACTTGGATCTCCGTGTCTGCGGCTGAATTTCAAGGGTAAATACTCCAAGCAAAGACGCTTAAAGTCCAAGTCATTGGATTCTTCAGCAAGATTCTTCAAGGCAGTCACTGAAAACTGCTCTGGCAATGCCTCCAAACTGCTTTGATGACGGGAAAATACCTCCTTGTTGGCATTTAGGATATTGCCTTTGAGATCTGCTTTTTCAATCAGGTAATTGTTGTCAAAAATTCCACCCCGCATGATGTTAAACATGGAGTTGGCAAAGTGGCGTGTGTCCTTAAGTGAATCGGCTGTAAGCTGAAATGCATCCGCTGCACCATTCAGCTTAATCAATTCCTTGGTGCCTAACTCCACATCGTTTTTGACTTTTGAAATCAAATCGGAGTCATTTTTTATGGCTTGCGCCAAGGCTCGGATTTGGGAGACATTCTGATTGATGTCAGCTACAATCATCCAGTCCTTGCTTTCTCCAGCCTTCAGCTCCAAGTCCGCCGACACAAAATAGGCTCCCTTTTTGGCTTTGACGTCTGTTTCCTCCTGAAGACTTCCCCCTTTTCTGAATCCATCCAACTGGGAAGAGGAGAGGAGTCGGGTCGCTTTTTCCAGTCCCAAAGACCAAGCAATGCTGGCTTTTAGGGCTTCACTGGGCTCGGCTTTGTCTACGATTATCGCACTCAAAGCAAATATCCCAATCCCGCTTTCGGCATCCAGCTCGTTTCTCTTGTAGGCATCCACCAAGTTGCTTCGCATATTTTGCAGAGCACTACCCACACCATACGGCATGATGTTTTGTATCCCGTCCAATAAAGAAAGCCGGAGGGATTGTCCTGAGGTATTGATTAAGCGACTGGTCTTTACAAACCCAAATTGCTCACTGCTGGACCACTGATATTGAAAACAGAGTTGGAGATCAAGATTCTCTTCTTCGAATAGGATCTTGTTTCCATAAATGTTCTTGAACAGGTTTCTCTTCAATCGGTACTGATTGGCAAAATGAATGGAAAAAGGCTCCCAAACATGAACTTTTCCTTCTTTCTCTAATCTTATGATTGTTTTAGAACCTGTTATTTCAGACGACTCAATGATTTTGTCGTCTGTGTAGTAAGGAAAAAGGGCATTTTCAGGATCTTTTCTTCCAGCACTGATTCCTCCATTGCTTCCGATAAAAAGCCAATGGTTGGACGGGCTGATGATACTCATGAAAAAGGGAGGAATCCGATCACAATTAGAGATTTTGAGAAATTGCTCGGAACCGATGGTGACTGACTCAAGTAAATCCTGTTGGTTAGGATCCTGCATACTTTTGCCTTGTTGCATAATTTGGGCGTGAATTGAATTTTATGAGAAGCGAACCGGACTTTTCAATCCGGTTCGCCAGTGAAATTGCTTAAGTTTTCTTTTTTATCTTTTTTCTATCCGCACATTATCGATCAAAACTGCACCTGCGCCGCCTCCGCCAGTGGCGAAATTGAAATCAAGGATAAATAAAGTGCCTGCAGGATCGATTGCATCAATGTCCTGGGTGATAGTTGTGAAGGTGGTGTTATTGATAGCATTCTGGGTATCAAAGGTATTGGTGGTAATCACTCCTCCTCCTGGATTTGGCACCTGAGTTTGCATATGCAAAGCAGAACCAGTCACAGGAGTAACCACTTTAGCATCGTAACTCACTCGGATATTGGCATTGCCTTCATAATCAACCGTCGCATTGGTGTATCTAAAAATGTAAGCCCCACCAGCCGGGTCATTCAAGGTAAGGAGAATGGCCCCAGAACCTCCGACACCACCGTCTGCACTGTATGCTAAAGTAGCATTGGGGTTGTTTTCAGCATTTGCCAGTCGAGCCCATTTTTCGACTGCATTTTCAGAATTAAACTCATCGATGAAAAACGCCTCTCCGGTACCGCCTGGACCATCACTACCTTCCCAACGGATATCATCAAAGTAGTAGGTTTCGGTAGAACTGGTGAGCGTTCCGTCCGTGCCATCCGGATTATCCGGCTTGATAACCAATTGATTCAAACCGGTATTTGAGCCTGGAATGTCTGTGAAGACCACTTCAAGTTCCACCCAAGTATTGGCTTGAGCGACAGTTCGGAACTGAGGCGGAGGATTGCCAGAACCTGGCGCCTGAGGTTCGCTGTTCAGTTCAAATCTCATCACGACATCTGCTTTGGAAGAGTAAACTTTAAGCTTGAGCGTCTGATTGGTATTGAAGTTTTCAGCAAAAGCATTCTGGAAGCCAGCCCATCGATTAGTTCCTGCTGATTTCACCACTTTGAGTGAATTTTCAGAAGTATTTATTCCAGTTTTGGATGGGTTAGGGGCCAGTTCTGTCGTCAAGCTTCCTTCCCCAAAGAAGGTGCTGATAAAGGATTCGCAGGATTCGAAAGTGACCGGGAAGTCAACTGCTGCCACTGCAGGACCTTCACATCCGGATCCACCACCAGAACCACCACCATCGGACTGAGCAATATCATCGATGTAGAAATCACCTGCCGTAGTCCCAGGACCATCCACGAAAAGTGTCAGCTGAGAATATATACCTGATGCATCACCAAAATCAAAAGTAAGCTCTTGCCAGCCAGAGGCAGCAGCTTCTGCGACCACTTCCACAGGATCGGCTGAGCCACTCTCAAACTTCATCAATACAGGCACACCAGCAGTTGGGGTATTGAATCGCATGGTGATTATTTTTCCCTGATTAAAATTAACAGGGGTAGAGAGCGTGAAGAACATGCCCTCAAATGCTGCCCCAGAGTTGGTTATTTTTCCAACACTATTTCCTGAGTTGCTAGGGTCAGTGACCACTGAGAAGGCGGCACCATTAAATACGGTAGTTTGCAACTCCACATTCTCAAAGTCGAGTGGGAGAGCGGTGATACTCTGAGAGAGAAGCTCAAGGGAGACGTTGTCCAAAACGACGACACCCACATCGGCACCCATATCAAAAATCACCCGGCTATTGTCACTGTCAAAATTCGCGGTAAACTCAGCACTGAATCGCTGAACCTCATTCGTAAGCTCAAATTCCTGAGTCACATTGGTCCAGGGATCTTCATTCAAGCCAATTCCTGCCAGCATGGTTCTACCATCTGCTTGGTCTGTGACCGCATTGAAAGAAAGCCTGTATTTACTTCCGGCTCGGATAGGTAATACCTGACTGATATTGACATCAAAAGGATTTCCTGCAGTTGTCACGTTAGTAAAGGTGAATGAATTGCCTCCTTCCTCTCTGACTTCAAGACCATTTCCTATCCATCCCGATGTACCGTCCTCAAAGTCACCATTGACCAGTACACCTTGGTCATAATTGACCTTTACGGTACGGGTGACTTCTTCGGCGACATTTCCTGCAGCATCAGTCACATTGTAAGCTAGGACATATTCTCCCGGCTGTAAAGGATTGACCTCACCAGTCACAACAATATTTGCCGATACGTCTCCGTCCACCTCATCATTAGCAGTGGCTCCGGGATCGGTAAATTCATCCCCGATTTCAAGTTCGATGGAGGAATCCCCCAAGAGAGTAATCACCGGAGGATCCTCATCAATAATGATAACTTTTAGATCAATGGTTATGGTCTGTTTGTCTTCATCAGAACCTCCCGCATTGGTAGCGACCAGACTTACATCGTAGGTTCCGCTCTCCATATACATTTTTCGGGGATTACTTAATGTAGAAAATGTACCGTCACCAAAATCCCATTGAAAGGTTTCTGCATCGTCAGAAGTATTGTTGAAAGTAACTATACCACCGGTTTCTGAATCAATGGAATAGGTAAAACCTGCGGTGGGAGGAGGGATGACTAATTCATCTTCCGTACAACCTAAAGTGAACAGCAATGATCCGACTACCAAAAAGCTTAGTAAAAGATCGAGTCTAAATTTCCTAGTCATTTTCATATAGGATTAATGTGATAAATTATTGATATACTCGGACATAGTCGATGAGCATGGTTTGTGGAAAACGAGTATTTGGAGAAGGAGAACCCACAAAATTTCCGCCTACTGCCACATTCAATAGAAGGAAAAAATGTCTATCAAAAACCCATTCTGAACCAGCAGGAATATCTGCCGGAGTCAATCGTTTATAAAGTCGATCATCTACAAAGAAGTCGATGAAATCAGAACCCCATTCGATCGCAAAGACATGAAATTCAGTGTCAAATCTTCCATCAAAGAGCTGGAAGGCTGTGGTAATTGCATTTCCTGCCGAATAACCCGGACCATGAACGGAACCCAAAACTGTACTGGGTTGCTGTCCTCTGAGCTCCATGATATCAATCTCGCCTGTTTGAGGCCACCCGACGCCATCAATATTTGATCCCAGCATCCAGAAAGCCGGCCACAGTCCCTGACCGAATGGTGTCTTGATTCGCGCTTCAATTCTTCCAAACCGAAATTCCTTAAGGCCTTTAGTCGTTATCCGGGCCGAAGTATAATTTCTACCCGCAAACGGTTCGTTGATCGCTTTGATGACCAAGTTGCCTTTTCCGTCTATATGAATATTTTCAGTTCTATCGGTGTAATACTGAAGTTCATTGTTTCCCCATCCGTCAGTTCCAGTACCTATGTCATAGGTCCAAAATTCAGGGTTTGGTGGATCTCCTGTAGTCCCATCAAATTCATCTGCCCAAACCAAGGTGTAGCCCCTGTCCGGAAGCTCGTTGCTGTCAGTGCAGGCACTCAGCCCAACAAAGCCCAAGGAAAAGAAAAGGATTGTACCTAATGTTTTATATGTCTTACTCATGATCTTTCTTGTTTTACTTTAGGCATAGACTGATCATCTATAGAAATAAATATTGTCAACAAAAATGTCGGAAATGGTCCCGTCTGATACGAAGAAGATCAAATCCACATCATTGGGTGTTCCCAAACCTGTAAAATCTCTCAAAGGAATATCATAACTAACCCACTCCTCAGATATTAGGGGCTTGTAGTTACCTAGATTAACTGCTCCTGAGGTCTCGCCCGGACCGTTGTTATTGATAATTTGGAGTCGGATAAAATCTCCCGGATCTACATTTTCTCTCACATTGATATCCAAATGAATATGGGTCATCGCCGATGCGTCCACATCCGGAGAATTGAACATATTGACACTCACAAAATTGAGATTGGTGTAGCTGAGAATATTCTCTCCTGCAATAGAAGTAAGTCCTCCCTGAGTAGTCGCAAACTGGAAGAAACCGTTGTAATTATCCACCTGGACATTCGTGTAGGCATCGCTGAAAATAGATACCACATTACCGGAATTTCTGGCAGGTGGAGTAGGGGCTCCGATGAATGGTCCTTCTGAAATAACCGTTAATGCCCCCGTTGCATTGATCGAACTGGACGTGCCTCCTAGAGAAGCTGTTATGGTGCTGGTACCTGTAGCCAAAACTGATACCTCCCCAAATTCATTGACTGAAGCCACGGCGGGATTGGAAGACCTAAAATTGAAATAAGAAGGAGCAGCTACTACAGAAATATCCGTCCCGTCAGCATTCATTACTACACTTGTACCAGTCACCGGGATCGTCACTCCATTAAAGGAATTGACAGACTGATTTTCCCCATTTAGGATTCTTGGCAAGGGTTGGGCAAGAGTAGGTAGATTTTCAAATCTCAGTTCGTCTATCCAAAAAGAAAATCCAACTTCCTCACCTTCAGGGCCGATTCCTCCTGCAGCAAACTGAAACACTCCTCTTTCCTCCAAAAGCTTGGAAGGATCAGGAATCGGAATAATGAACTTCTGCCAGTTGGTTGTGAATTTTACGTTGGTTCGGAACGCCCGATAGGTGTCCCCTTCAAAATTCTGCCCAAATCCAATCTCAGAAATAGTAGCGGCCTGACTGGATCTGGCATAAAAGGTCAAAGCATTGTAATCTTGCAAATCTCTTCCCGCTCCATCGATTCGGAAGATGGCGCCGGCAAAATTCCCTCCTGGATCATCAGCATCTGGCACATCGATTCTTATAGAAGAGGTACCTTTAAACCGTTCATTTTCATCTACCGAAAATACATCTGGCTTGGCGCCTTGGTAGGGGAAATAGAAATCAGTACCCAGGCCCACAAAATTATCCGTGAAAATATCCGCAGTTCTGCTATATCTCGCTAGTGGAAGATCTTCAAATTCTTCTCTTACACATCCTATTGTACCAAAAATCAATAGGGCACTAAAAAGGAATATAAATTTATTTTTCATGTCCATTCTGTTCAAACTGTTAGTCATCATTATCTCCCGATATGGATATGGATGTAAGTCCTCAATTCCCATTCATTTCCGTTAGGAAAACCGATTGCCTTGGGGTCTGGTACGATATTTCCGCTCACATCTACAGTTTGGGCTGGATTGTACCGGGGAGAATACTGGTCAAGTGAGCGCCAAGTAAAGCGAATACCCATGGTGGTATTTGGAAGCATGTACCATTCTTGCTTTCCCACGGAGGTAGAGATATCCGTCATGACCTGCAGTGGAAAGGTCAAGTTGAAATCCCGGTGAAAGTCAAATGGTCCCCAATCATTAAATTTTATGAAAGATGCCACTTTCAAGTCCTTGTAGATCAATCTCACATCCCCACCGAATCTCTCTACAGTTCTGGGATCGGGACCATTTGCCTGCCCGTTTCCGCCGTATAGATTGGCGATAATCCCAAAGCGGGAATTGATCTTGGAAACTATCCGTGTATTGACTTCCCACAAATCCAAGGCAGGCGGAGCACCGTCAGCTGCCACAGGTACACGGCCTGTCCCCGGAAAAATAATTGCTGCGTCCATGGTGGTAGGCAAGTGCCTGTACACAAAACCCAAACTGGCGGCGAATGGAGCATCTTCCTGCATGTCATTGTCCCACTCATACATCCATGTACCGGGAGTTGGGTCAAAAGTCAAAAGAAGTTCTCCTCCTATAGTCTCTCTGTTTGATCTCACTACAAAAGGATCCTCCAGGATGTTTCTTGGTCTGGCAGGACCGCCGACAGTGGTGGGAATGGGATCCACCAAGGGCTTTTGCCACATGAAGTTTGGTGCGATCTGAAGGTTTCCGGCTGTGTATGTGGCTCCGGTAAAAATGCTGTTCTTGTTTCCGCTTCCACTATCCTTAAGAGTCCAGCCGGTAAAGGTCCGTGTGGCATCTCCTCCGCCATTTGCGACCAATCCCTGAGAGGAAGCTTGCGCATACCAATTGATTCTCCCGCTGGAGTAGGAAACTTTTACTTTTCCTCCCCAGAGATCAGTACTCCGGATCCGATCGGTGAATGTTTCAAAATTTCCTTCTTCGCCCCGAACAATTTGAAATTCTCTGCCTACCAAAGGCTGACCGGCCCAAATACCGCCCAATTCCACTTTTAAATTTTCGGAAAACTTGGTTTCTGTCTGAAAGGTCAGTCTTCTAGTTCTTGGTTGTGGGATAGCGATAGAGCTCACTGCGACTGCAGGATCGTCCAAATCCTCATGAAAAATTCCGGTGACTGCCGTTTTTCCCAATTCTTTTCGGTATTTCACCAAGAGGGCAGGGTTTGCACCCCACCAGAGCTCTCTACCGAAAGCGAGTTTTAGTCCTTTTAGCTGCTTTTTCCCTGAAATCTCCATTCCTGAGGGAGCGAGGGCATTATAAATATCAATGTTGGGTCCGTAGTTAGCTTCAGGATAAAGGCCAAAAAAGTCTCCTTCATATCCCCAATGGTAATGTCCTGTACGGTAAAAACCATTGAGATCAAACAACTTGTGCTTCCAGGTATATTCAGCCTGATAGACAGCCACTCTTCCCAAAGCTTCCACCACTTGGGTTCCTGCTTGGGTTTGAATATTCACCGGACGACCTCTGTTTTCGTAGAAAATCTCATCGATGGGATTCAGGGCTACATTACCCAAGACGTTGAAAACCACATTTGCGCGCACATTGGAAGATGGATTGGCTTCCACACCCACAAAAAAGGATTGCATATGATCAAAGCCCTGCTGATTGGGAAAAGTCACTTGGTCTGGATCAGGGTCTTCGGGAGTGGTAGTTAAGTATCCGCCCGTATTGAATGTAGTAAACTGGGCTCTCAACTCACTCACCGAGAGCAATCCGGCTTGCTCACCCATCAAAGCGGCTTTGTCTCCTCGTGCCTTCAAGACAGATTCAACCATATCAATGGAAGCAAAATGATTCTGAATGGACTCTAGAGTAACTCCAGCTTCATAGGGATTTACCTGATGAGCTTCCTGAAGGGCATAATAAGCAGCTCTTGGATAGAGTGTATAAAGACCCCTAGGGGTAGTTTGTCCTTTAGCAGCAATTCCAAACCACTCCTCATTCATGTTGTTTTCGCCCTCGACAAAATCATGGAAATAACCTCCATTTGACCAGGAAGCCTCCGAATTATGAAGATCCAAGTCTACAGTTTGGCCTGTTTTCCACCATCCATCACTAAACTGAAATGTATATCCTCCTAAGGAATTCCCTGCTTTGCCTAAGCCGGCTGCATTTTCATAGATTTCCTTCCAATTGTTGACCATAAAATAGGCCTGAGACTCCTGATCTTCGGCATTTTCTATAGCATTAAAAGCATCCGCACCAAACTCAGTAAATAAAATAGGCTTGTTGAGCTCATTTTTTACCCGCTCAAAAGCATCACCGAATGAAACGCCACGATACATGTTGGTGCCAAAAATGTCAATGTCTTTACATTCTTCTTTGATTATCTCCAAAAACAACAAATCTCCATTACATATAGCGATGGGAACGCTGGTGTCAATGTTTTTCATAGCCAGCGTAGCTTCATTGAATAGCTTGTACATCGCAATAGCTCTCGTGGTGGACTCTCGGTCTTCGATTGGGATGTCTTCAGTCTCAGCACCTTCCCAAAATAATCCATAGTTATTCTCATTCCCCAAAAGGTAGAGTAGGAGACCGGGTGTACCCTGATATTCCTTCACCATTTGAACCACCTCATTTAAAAGCAGCTTTCTTACCCTTGGATCAGCGTATTCTGTGTTGGCCATCCAGCCCCCGTCGATGGTCAATCCATATCGTCCGAAGGAATGATTGAGCATGGTATAAATCCCGTACTTTTCGTAGATGTACTTGATCCACTTGGCAGGAATTCCGGTATAAATCCGGACCGAATTGACACCCATATTTTTTAATAAGGGCATTTCGGAATCGAGCGCAGCCATAATGATGTCATCGGGCTGTTTCCACAAACTGTAGTTGAAATTGGTTCCAATCGGAAAATAATCCCAGTTCATCCCGTTGACCATGAAATCTTTTCCATTTACCTGGAGCTTCATTCCACTGTCATTCTGAACTACACTTACCCGATTGCTTTGAGCTTCAACAAAAACGGTAGCTAGCAATAAAGCCAGAGCTGTTAAATAGAAGTGTTTCATTGCACTTGGATTTGAAAAACAGAACTAAATAAAAACCTTGAATAGACGTGCTATCAAAAGATACTTCTAGTTATCGAAAAAATAGGGGCATTCCAAAAAAATGGACTACATCATTTCTTTCATTTTACCTCATCAAAACCTCAAATTTGGCTCATTCAATCGATTTCCTGATTTCTTTACCTTGTTTAAACAGCCTATAGAGCCCATATTGACAGAAATTGTAGTGCACTCAAAAAATAAGCACCTAAACCTGAATTTTAGAGATAAAATTCTTAATTAATTGTTTTATAATTTATCTTATGTTAAATAGAAATTTTAAACAGGAAGAAACAATACTTTCTTATCTTGGGCCTATCATCCATCATTAGTGAAGATTCCTCACCCCCATGACTAATTGGTTTTCAAGAATCGGTCTTTTCCTTGGACCTATAGCCTTCCTGATTATCTTATTTACCGTACAGGCACCGGGATTGAATCCTGAAGCCAAGGCCATGCTGGCACTGACTGCTTGGATGGCGATTTGGTGGATCTCTGAAGCCTTGCCTATTGCAGGCACCGCTTTATTGCCTTTGATTTTCATGCCCACTTTGGGATTGCTAAAAATCGGTGACGTTTCTGCCAATTACATGCATCCCACAGTCCTATTATATATGGGAGGTTTTCTTTTGGCTACAGGAATCGAAAGATGGAACTTGCATCGACGTATCGCACTTAACATAATAAATTTATTAGGAACTAACCTTCGCACCACTGTTTTGGGATTCATTTTGGCAACTGGATTCCTGTCCATGTGGATTTCCAATTCAGCTACATCGTTGATGATGCTACCCATCGGTTTGGCTGTAGTATCCCAATTCAAAGCTCAATTGGGAGAAAATAATGATTCAATTTCCGATAAACTAGGGAAAAACATCATGCTGGGAATTGCCTATTCAGCTTCTATCGGAGGAATGGCTACCTTGATTGGAACCCCAACCAATGCAATTCTTCATGCCGTCGTAAAAGAGCTCTACAATTACGAAATTCCATTCAACGAGTGGATGTTGTTTGGTTTTCCCTTTGCCTTGGTCCTGCTCTTTATCTGTTGGTATTACTTGGTAAGTTTTGGAAATCACCTTCCAAAAACATTTGAATTGAGCGGAGGTAAATCTTTAATTTCCAGTCAGTTAAAATCCTTGGGAAAGATCAGTTTTGAAGAGAAAACTGTACTGATTGTCTTTGGTTTAGTTTGTTTTGCTTGGATCACAAGAAGCTTTTTATTGGCTCCGATTATTCCTGGCTTGGATGATACCATTATTGTTCTCACAGGGGTGGTTTTACTTCTTTTACTCCCCTCTTCTACTCCGGGAAAGCGGATTTTGGACTGGAAAACGGCAGAAAGAATTCCATGGGGTGTTTTGATTTTGTTTGGAGGAGGATTGGCTTTGGCAGAAGGTTTCCAAAGTACTGGACTTGCCGAGTGGATCGGGCAGAAATTCACGCTTTTGGAAGGAGTAAGCTATTTCCTCCTTTTATTAGTGATCATCGCCTCGGTCAACTTCCTCACTGAAGTGACTTCCAATGTGGCTACTGCCTCCATGCTTCTCCCCATATTGGCCTCTGTAGCCATCAAGCTTGATTTGCATCCTTTCGGCTTGATGGTAGGCGCTACCTTGGCGGCTAGTTGTGCTTTTATGCTTCCGGTGGCTACTCCTCCCAACGCAGTGGTGTTCGGTTCTGGGTACCTTCAGATGAAAGACATGGTTAAGGCCGGACTTTGGCTGAATATCCTCTCCATTTTGATCATTACAGCCATGGTGTATTTTATCTTGCCTTGGCTTTGGGGCATTGACTTGATGGAATATCCTTTTTAATCAAAAAGCCAAATATTCTAATAGATCGAAGGATTTCGGATTCCTAATTACCGTTTCCCTTGCTCTAACTTCCTTTCCATCCCAGCAAAACCCCATTTCGTCCCATTTTTTTGATTGCTCTGGTCCGGGATTCTAATCTTGTCCCATCAACTCTTCGATCCCGCTTCACCGATGGACACGAGAAAAACATTTATCCTATTAATTATTGCAGCATTGATTTACAATCTGGTTTTGATCTTTTCCTGATCGAAAGCAGAGATTCTATCCAGATTTTGAAAACCACTCCAAAAAATATCCTAAACTCACCCATGAAATCCAAAGCACTAGATTTCCGTCAAATCGAATGGTGGATCGTTACCAGCGCCACCCTGATCGCATTTCTATTTATCCTGTTTGGGTATCGACCCCAGTTTTACAACGATTCAGACTTTGCCATTTTCAAATTTGCCAGCCGGTTGATCATTTTGGCGGCACTTTACGGTGCTTTTCATCTGATCCACATGGTGCTGATTCCCAAACTTCAAAGTCAATCCAAAAAGTGGCCCAGTATCCTTTGGATCTTCGTAATTGGCCTGTTCACTTTTGGGATTTGCGCCTTGTTCGGCTATCAGGCTGAATTGGTTAAAACTCCTTTTCCAGCCTTCTTCTTGGGAATTTTGGTTCTCTATGCCTGCTATTTGATTGGCTCCCATCTTTTTTCCCAAGCCCTGACACCGCCAAAAATCCGGGATTTCCAACTTTATAATATCTCCAGGCTGATCTTGGGCTATCTTTTTACCCTGTTTTTTTTAATCCAGGTGGAGCCGATTAGCAGCCAAGGTCCTGCTATCCTCTTCGGAGTTTTCATTCCGGTGATTCTGATTGCCAGCCTTTACAATTTCTTTCTGGTGTATGGCAAAAAGAAACAGGGCAAAATCAAGCAATCCCGATTGTTCAATTGGGGATTAGTGGCTGTATTGCTGCTCATTTTCCTGATTATTTCTGTAGAAGAAAACCAAGAAGAGATTTTCTTTATCGGCGGTCTAGGCACGGTGGCCTTCATCCAGTTGATCTTTTTCCCGCTGACTTCTCTCGTCTTCAGAAAGTACGATTCCTTTGTGGGCCAAATCCACAATCTATCCTTTCAGGTAGACCAAGGCAATGCAAACTTTGATTTTCTCCGCTCTCAGATCAATCCACACTTTCTTTTCAATGCACTTAATACTCTCTATGCCAGCGCTTTGATAGAAAATGCTGAAAAAACTTCCGATGGCATACAGAAGTTGGGAGACATGATGCGCTTTATGCTGCACGAAAACCAACAGCCAAGAATTCCTCTTTCCCGAGAGATTGACTACCTGCGAAATTATCTGGACCTGCAGCTGCTTCGATTTGGTTCACAAAGCAACTTAGACTTGGATATCCAGATCAATGAAGGGAGCTGTCAGGGGGAAATTGCTCCCATGTTGATCATTCCGTTTGTGGAAAATGCCTTCAAGCATGGCATTTCTTCCAAGGAGAAATCCTGGATCCGGCTTAATTTGAGATGCATTTCAGGCTCAGTCCACCTCGATTTGGTCAATAGCATTCACCCGGATAAGCCGCAAAGCGAGAAGTCCAGGGAGGAATCAGGAATTGGACTGGACAATGTGAAAAAACGATTGGAATTGCTCTATCCCGGTCAGCATCAGCTCAGCCTGATCTCAAATGATTCCGATTTCTTTGTGCATCTTTCAGTTCAATTTGCCCATTCATGATTCAGGCTATTGCCATTGACGACGAATCTTTTGCTTTGGAAGTGATCAAATCCCACGCTTCCAAAGTCCCTTTTCTGGACCTTCAGGAGACCTTTACCAATGCGGTAGCCGGCTTGGAATATGCCAAAAACAATCCGGTAGACCTGGTTTTCCTCGATATCAATATGCCGGATATTTCCGGAATCGACTTGGCCACGCTGCTGCCCAAAGAAACCATGGTCATCTTTACCACCGCCTATTCTGACTATGCGGTCAAAGGCTTTGAACTTGATGCTACGGACTATCTGCTCAAGCCATTTCCGCTTAGCCGCTTTCTCAAAGCCTGCCAAAAAGCTCAGGAATGGCTGGAACTGAAGCCTAATCAGCAGAGTGCGTTTATTTTCGTCAAGACGAATGAGGGCTTGGCAAAAGTTGATTTCACAGACTTGCTTTATTGTGAAGCTCAGGGAAATTATGTCATTTTTCAGCTGGAAAATGAGAAAATCATCAGCAGAATGACCCTATCCGAAACTGAAAAGCTCCTTCCCTCCCACTTTATCCGTACGCATCGATCCTTTCTTGCCAATCAAAAGCAAATCCAAAAAGCCGAAAGGCATCAGCTTAAACTCGGAAAATTCCACGTGCCAATCAGCTCTAAGTATATGGAGGAAGTTTTTGAGAAGATTAAAAACGACTAAATCAGGAAACAGCAGCAAACGAATTCAAAAACTCCTTTCGGTACTCCAAAGGAGTTTTTTTGATTCTTTCTCTAAAAAGCCGATTGAAATTGGACAGGGTAAAAAAGCCGCATTCCATAGCTATCTCACTGATATTCAAATCTGTCTCATGAAGCAGCTTGCATGCATGGGAAATTCGAACCTCAGTCAAAAAATCAGAAAAGGACTTATTCACTCTCGATTTGAAATACCGGCTAAATGCGGAAACAGAGAGATTGCTGATTCTCGCAGCTTCCTCCAAGCTGACTTTTTCTTGAAAATGTTGCATAACATAGGCATATACCTTCCCCATTCGGTCCTTTTCTGACTCCTTATTGGTATTGATATATCCGGCATTGGCAATAAGTCTGCAATCCGGAGAATCCACCATCAGGTTTAAAATTTTCAGAAAGTGAATCAAGGAAGCCGCACCCTTCAATTGAAGCATTTCCTGCAACATTCGGGTGATTTTTTGATTGGTGTCTCCTAAAACCTCTATTCCCCGCTCTGACTTTTTCAGCATTTGCGCTATACCTTCCATTTCTTCCAGTTGAAAAACTGAATTGTTCAGGAAGTTTTCCGGGAAATAGATCACAATTCCGTGTGTTTCCAGACCATTGTCAGGATCGTGATAGTCCTTATCGTTTTTCCAAAGGTGAGGCAAATTGGGCCCCGTAAGCACCATATCCCCTTCTTTGAAGGCCTTCATATGATCACCGACAAAACGGGTCCCCTTTCCTTTCAGCACCACAAAAAGCTGATATTCAGAATGAAAATGCCAATTGACATCAAAAAAAGGAGCGATCAACTCTTGGATCACAAAAGCTTTTCCCTCGGGAATTCGTGTCTTTTTTACAGGACTTTTCACTGTTTTAATTCATTTTTTTTAATAATGAGATCTCAATTTGACAAAATTAAGTCAGAATTCAAGTTAAAACAGTGAGAATTCATTCCGTTTATTTCGGATAATTACCTTGTAAAACTGTAAGCCCAAAGTATGACCCGATTACAATCATCCAATCTGACCTTTGCTGCCCTGCTGTTCGTGGTTTTGTTCGCTTTTTCCTGTGGGAAAAAAGAGAGCTTTCTCTCCATGACAGAACCTAGAAGGGTAGAAATTCTCGTGCTGGGACACGAAAGTGAGCATCACAATTCTGAGAAATTGATGCAATATCTCGGAATTCCCCTTTTCCAAAAAGGCATTAACCTTACCTACACTTCTGATCCAAAGGATCTGAATGATGAGGTGTTATACAATTACGATGGCCTGATGATCTATGCCAATCACGATGAAATCACGGCAGATCAGGAAAAAGCGCTCAAAGCCTATGTTCAAAGTGGAAAAGCATTGATTCCTATCCATAGCGCTTCTTGGTGCTTCCGCAATTCGGATTGGTATGTCAAAACCGTGGGCGGACAATTTAAATCCCATGGAGATGGCAATTTCACGGCTACTATTGTCGACGCTGCACATCCTATTATGAAAGGCATTGAAGAGTTTGAAACTTGGGATGAAACCTATGTCCATTCCCAAATCAATCCGGATATGCATGTCCTGATGGAGCGAGTAGACGGTGATCATCGCGAGCCTTACACCTGGACTTTGGAAGAAGGAAAAGGAAGGGTTTTCTACACTGCCTATGGACACAATGAAGAGACTTGGAAGCAGCCGGAATTTCAAGAGCTGGTAGCCAATGGAATCTTATGGGCTGTGGGTGACGAGGTGAACGCTCTTTTAGCCGCTTACGAAATCCCTCAGCCGGAATTCCGTGATGCTGAAATTCCCAACTACGAACGAAAAGATCCTGCCCCTCGCTATCAGTTGCCTCTTTCTCCTGAGGAAAGCATGAAAACCGTGCAGCTACCTGTTGGCTTCGAGATGACGCTCTTCGCTTCCGAACCTATGATTATCAATCCCATGTCCATGACTTGGGATGAAAGAGGACGGCTTTTCGTCATTGAGACGGTGGATTATCCAAACGAAGTAAGAACAGAAGGAGGAAACGATAAAATCAAAATCCTGGAGGACACAGATGGTGATGGAAAGGCAGATAAAGTGACTGTTTTTGCAGATAATTTGAATATCCCTACTTCAATCATGGCTGTCAATGGCGGGATTTTGATCTCCATGGCTCCTGATTTTGTCTTTCTGAAAGATACGGATGGCGATGATGTAGCGGATGTCCGAGAAGTCGTCATGACAGGTTGGGGAAAAAGCGATACCCACGCCGGTCCTTCTAACCTGAAGTATGGCTTTGATAATAAAATTTGGGGAGTCTTGGGCTATTCCGGATTTAGAGGTACAGTAAGCGGAAAAGAGCATTCCTTTGGCCAAGGAGTTTACCGCTTTGAGCCAAGTGGGGAAAACCTGGAGTACTTAGGAAACACCTCCAATAATACTTGGGGCTTGGCTTTTACCGAAGATTTCGAAACCTTCATTTCCACCGCAAACGGGCAGCACAGCGTGTATTTTTCAATGGAAAATAAATATGTGAAGCGTCCCGTATTCCAAGGTTCAGCCAATACCGTACATGGCATCGATAGCCATTACGATATGCCTCACCTCACTCCTTTTCTTCGTCAGGTGGACTGGCATGGAGGCTATACCGCAGCTGCAGGACATAATTTCTATACGGCCAGAAGTTTTCCTGAGAAATTCTGGAATCGGATAGCTTTCGTAGCTGAACCCACCGGTCGAGTACTTCACAATGCCGTCATCGAATCGGATGGATCTGGATATAAAGAGAAAAACGGATTCAATATTTTGGCCAGTTCAGACGAATGGTTCTCCCCTGTTCACGCCGAAGTGGGCCCGGATGGTGCTCTTTGGGTAGCTGACTGGTACAATTTCATCATTCAACACAACCCTACTCCTAGAGGCTTTGAAAATGGAGCCGGAAACGCCTACATCAATCCACTTCGTGATAGTCAGCACGGAAGAATCTATCGAATAAGCTACAAAGGCGGAGAGGACTCCAAAACCTTTGATCTGAAAGATGCAAGCAATTCCGAACTGATTGAGGCTCTGAAAAGTGAGAACATGTTCTGGAGATTGACTGCTCAGCGCTTGATCGTCGAGCAGCAAAACACCAATGTCCTTTCAGACCTTTACAAAATCATTGCAGATCAAACTGTGGACAAAATAGGTTTGAATGCTTCTGCTGTAAATGCCATTTGGGCACTTCATGGACTTGGACAACTGGATGGAAGCAACAAGGAAGCAAGTATGGTGGTAGAGAAAGCACTCCGACATCCTTCTGCCGCTGTCCGAAAAAATGCCCTGCGAGTCCTTCCTTCAAACCAGGAAAGTCTCCGAGCGATACTGGGTTCAGGCGTTTTGGATGATCCGGATATGCACACCCGTAAGTTTGCTTTCTTGGCACTTTCTGAAATGCCATTTTCAGAAGATGCAGCAAAGGTATTGCTACAGGCTGCTGACAAATCCGAAAACGGAAATGATCCTTTCTTGCCTCAAGCTGTATTTGCAGCGGTGCTCTCCCATCCTATCGAATTTGCTAAGCGGGATAATACAGCAGCTCTTCAGGCTTCCGGAGACTCAGAGATGTCTTTGGCAGATCGAATCAGTAGAAGCTTGGTGGCCGAGCAATATCCTTTGGATTCAAGAAACTCCATCCTCTTTCCACCGGACATAGCTGGAAAAGAGATTGAAATTAGAATGATCGTTTCCAAAGGCAATAATCCAATGGATGGAATTTTGGTGGCTTCTGGCAATAATACAAATGGATACAGTTTGTACATCTTCGAGGATGCTCTTCACTTTGCAGTAGCGCAGGATGAAAAATTGACAATCATCAGTACCAAAAAACCACTTCCTGAGGAGCAATTTATCATTGATGCAACCTTGGTGGAAGATGGAAGCATGAGTTTGAAAATCAACGGTGAAGAAATCGGAAAGGCCAAAACCAAAGGCCTATTCACAGCAGAACTTTCCCCAAAAAGAGTTCGTGTAGGCCAAAATGATTCCAGAAATCAAGTTGGAAAATATGTGGGAGGCTGGATGTTCTCTGGAAGAATAAGCAACAAATCTACCTTAGCCTTGAAAAAACCGGGGGCCAATATCGAAATGATGGAAGGTTCGGCTACAACAAGTACAGCCAATGGCACCTCTCTTGTCAAACTGGCCGTTATTCCACATGAGATGAAGTACGATAAGGCTTCTTTCAAAGTGAAAGCTGGTTCCCAGGTAACCATCGACTTCGAAAACCCTGACTTCATGCAACATAATTTGGTCATCGGTCAGAAAGGCTCATTTGATGCCATCGGAGAGGCAGCCGACGCCCTTGCCCGTGATCCAAAAGGTGCGGAGCAAAATTATGTTCCCAAAATACCACAAGTCATTGCCGCTACTCGATTGGTAGATCCGGAAGGACGGGAATCCCTCGTTTTTGTAGCTCCTACCGAGCCCGGTGAATATCCGTTTGTCTGTACCGTACCGGGCCACTGGAGAATTATGAACGGAATCATGATTGTGGAATAAGGATGGCACTGGACGTAACCTTCAGCGTGAGTACCTGGCTTTGGACTTCGCCATTCAACTCCGAAACAGTTTCTCTTTTTGAGAAGATCAAATCTTACGGATACGATGCTGTTGAAATACCGGTGGAAGATCCCCAATTAATTGACATAGACCGGGTCAAGAAAGCACTCGCAGAACACGCTCTCAAACCTATCATCTGCGGGGCTTTCGGGCCTACCCGGGACTTGACTCACGAGGATCCCGCTTTCCATCAGACCTGTTTTGAATACTTGGATGCTTGCTTTGAAATCGCATCTGAATTGGGAGCAGGATTTGTTGCCGGACCTATGTATTCAGCGGTGGGAAAAGCTCGTCTGATCTCTCCTGAACAAAGAAAAGTGGAATGGAATCGTGCCGTCACCAATCTCCAAAAAGTCTGTAAACGTGCTGGTGAATTCGGTTTGGACATTGCCTTAGAAACCTTGAATCGCTTCGAAACGGACCTAATTAATACTGCCGCTGAGCTCAAACAGTTGATTTCAGATATCAACGAACCTCAGGCCAAGGCGCTTTTAGATGGTTTTCATTTAAGTATTGAAGAGCCTAGTATTGAGGATGCAATTGCAGCCGTTGGGGATAAATTGATTCACGTTCAAGTATCTGAAAACTACCGAGGCACTCCTGGAACAGGTCAAACCAATTGGGCGGCTTGGAAGCGAGGGCTGGAAAAGATCGATTATCGAGGTGCCATTTCTATCGAAAGCTTTACTCCCAATGTCAAGGAATTGGCAGGAGCAGTCTGCATTTGGAAGCCCCTGGTACCCTCTCAGGATGACTTTGCCAAAGAGGGTCTTGAATTTCTCAAAAAATGGGCAGCTGATTAGACAATAGTATCAAGATGCAAGTATCAAGACAACATTAAACAACACCGGACATCTTGCAACCCACGCCGGACATCGTTCATCTGAAAACATTTCCATCATTTAAACCCAAAAAAACAACACAACTATGAGCCAAAAACCAATCAATATCGCCATCATCGGCCTTGGATTTGGTGCTGAGTTTATTCCTATCTATCAAAAGCACCCCTTGGCAAATATGTATGCAGTTTGCCAAAGAAATAAGGAGAAAGCCGAGGAAATCGGGAAAGCTTTTGGAATAGAGAAAGTCTACACAGACTATGACGAGCTGCTTAAAGATCCCAATATTGATGCAGTCCATATTAATACTCCCATTCAAAATCACGCGGAACAATCCATCAAAGCACTGAAAGCTGGAAAACATGTCGCCTGTACTGTTCCCATGGCAACAACAGTAGAGGAATGCCGTCAGATCGTCGAACTCTGTGAGGAGACGGGGCTGACTTACATGATGATGGAGACGGTGATTTACAGCCGGGAATATCTGTTTGTGAAGGAAATGTATGAGAAGGGTGAATTGGGTAAAATTCAGTTTCTCAGAGCCTCACATCAGCAGGAAATGGCTGGTTGGCCAGGCTATTGGGAGGGCCTCCCTCCTATGCATTACGCCACTCACTGCGTAGGCCCTGTATTGGCTTTACCTAAAGGACAAGCTGAATATGTGTCTTGTCTGGGTTCAGGGAGAATCGATGAAAACTTAATCCCAAAATATGGCTCTCCTTTCGCTATTGAAACGTGCCATATCAAGCTGAAAGATTCCGATTTGGCAGCTGAGGTAACTCGCTCCCTTTTCAATACAGCCAGACAATACCGGGAAAGCTTTGACGTGTATGGTTCAAAAAAATCCTTCGAGTGGACACTGATCGAGCATGAAGATTCCGTAATTCATACCGGTGAAGTCCCTGAGAAGGTGAAAATACCTGACTATGCACACTTGCTTCCTGATGGCATTCAGAAATTTACAACTCAAGGAGTTTATGATTCGGATGAAAACCAGCATTTGTCCTTTACCCAAGGTTCCGGTCATGGAGGCTCTCACCCGCATTTGGTTCATGAATTCCTCACCGCTTTGTCTGAAGGCAGAGCTCCCTATCCTGATGCCAGACAATCCGCCAATATCACCTGTGTGGGTATTTTGGCCCATGAGTCGGCGATGGAAGGCGGAAAAATCAAATATCTGCCAGAGTGGACTCTCAGCAAAAAGTAAATTAAAAAAGAGGCTGTCTTATGAATCGTTTCGTTGTCAGCCTGAGCGGAGTCGAAGGCCTTTTCCAACTCTCTAAACGACATTTCGACTTCGCTCAATGTGACAAACTTTACATTTTAGACAGCCTCTAGTTTTAGATTTTTACTTCGGAGAGAAAAAAGAAATAGTTTCAGTCTTTGGACATCTGACATCGGACATCCTACATCCAACTTACTTCACCTTTTTCGCTTCTGTCACAAACATATCCATCAGCGAACCGGAAGCACTTTCTTCGTCAACTTTTTTCAAACTGATATACACGTCGTAGCCTGTGATATTGAAATAAGCCGTCAGCACATCATCAGTGATGGTCACTGATGACATTTCCTTTTCAGTACCAGAAGGATCTTCTACAAAGTACCCCATGGTTTTGCCGTCTTTAGTCTCAAAACGCATAGGGATAGTTGCTGTGCCCTGAGGAGTATCATAAACAGTCACGGCCCACTTTCCTTCAAAGTATTCAGGAGAGGCTGTAAAGCTGGAAAGCGTGACTAAGGAACCCATGGCCACAATTAGAACTAGCAATAAGGAGGATAATTTTTTCATTGATGTAAAGGGTTAAATTTTGCTTTGGAATTTAAAGAATATTTGGACTTACAAAAAGATTAAGAAAATAAAATTAGGCATTTTAACAGGGGATTGAAATATTCTTGGGTATACCTTTTGGATCAAGTCTCGTGACTTGGATCTACCCTGACCGACTGGTTCAAGTCTCCTAACCTTCCAGAAACAGACGGCCTGCCCGACCCTTACTGGTTCAAGTCTCCTGACCTGCTCTCTCGGTTCAAGTCTCCTGATTTTATTGAAAAATTGAAGATCCCATGGTTCAAGTCTCCTGACTGGTTCAAGTCTTCTGACTTGGACCTACCCTGACCGACTGGGTCAAGTCTCCTGACTTGGACCTACCCTGACCGACTGGTTCAAGTCTCCTGACCTTCCAGAAACAGACGGCCTGCCCGACTCAGGCGGGCCTATCCTATGGTTCAAGTCTCCTTACTAGTTCAAGTCTCCTGACTTGGACCTACCCAGACCGACTGGTTCAAGTCTCCTGACCTGCCCGACTCAGGCGGGCTTGGACCGATCAAATACCCTCTTTCTAATGAAACAAGGCAGTCAAAAGACTGCAAGAAGGGAAAGTCCAAGTTTGAAAACTTGAACTAGCGCGTGGGATGGTTCAATAGTCCTTATCTGCCTGAATCAGGCAGGCCTGCCCGACGCAGGCGGGCTTGGAGCTAAGTACCTTGTGTGAACAATTTGTGAGCAAACAAAAAAGGCACTTAGATCTTTCATCTAAGTGCATAATAATTAAGAGCCCCTTGCCGGGATCGAACCAGCGACCTACTGATTACAAGTCAGTTGCTCTACCAGCTGAGCTAAAGAGGCGTTCCTTAATGGTGCTGCAAATATAGACTTACTCCACTTTACTGCAAACCCAAAACCTGATAAATTTCATAAAAACCGCTATCTCTCAGATTTTGAGCGGGAAAAATTTAGAATTCCCGTAAGATGGAAAGCTTCTTTTTCAGCTTTTCAATCTCTTCTTCTGCTTTTTGGATTTTTCCGTCAAACTGATCCTTCAACTTATCAGCTGTTTTGGAAGAAGCGAAAAACTCGAGGTTGTTTTTCCAAAGAGAAATGTTGTTTTCCAAATCTGCAATTTGCTTTCGTATGCCATGCTCTTTTTTGTTGAGCGTTTTGATGGCATTAGGATCACTTTGGATTCTGTTCAGATTCAATCGGAAAAGGAAGTCTTCTCTTCCCTCCTCTGTGGAATCCAACTGATCCAAATAGAAATCAATGGCTTCTTTGAATTGATTTTGAACCTCTTTGATATTCTTTCTTGGCACAAAACCGATTTCATTGAAGGCTTCCACAAATTGCGTCAACTCCTCCTCTGATTTGGAATCTTGCGAAGCTGCCGCTTTGATCTTTTGAATGAGCTCAAGCTTTTCCTTCAGATTCTTATCAAATTCTGAATTGGCTTGTTTGTTGGAGTTTCTTCGGTTTTCGAAGAAGGTATCACAAGCATTTTTAAACCTCTTGTAAAGGGAATCTCTATGTTTCTCTGGAGTAGGCCCCAATTTTTTCCACTCTTGCTGCAGTTGGATCAATTGATTTGCTGTTGACTGCCAATCTGTATTATCCTTGAGGTCTTCAGCCTTGGATATCAATTCCTCTGCCTTTTGTTGATTGGTGGCTCTGACCTCATCCAAATGCTTAAAGAAAGCATTTTTGTTATGGAAGAACTGCTTGAATAAAGACCAGAAGTTCTTGTTGATTTCTCGGCCAGTCTCTCTTGGGACAGGACCGATTTTCTCCCAGGCTTTTTGGATATCCAAAATCTCTTTGGTCTTGGAATTCCACTCTTTGATTCTTTCTCCACTAAATGAGGCAAACTCAGTCAATTGAGCAATGAGTTGTTCTTTGGCTGTCTGATTGGCCTTGAACTCTTCTTTCTGTCCTTCAAAATAGACTTTTCTCTTGTCATAGATCGCATCTGAAGCAGCTTTGAATCTTTGCCATAGCGCCTCTTGCTCTTCTCTAGGTACAGGACCGATATGCTTAAATTCCTCATGGAGTTCATTCAGCTGCTTGATCGCCTCCTTTAATTCCTTGACTTCAGAAAGGACTTCTGCTTTTTCGCAGAGTTCCAATTTGCTTTCCAGATTTTTCTTTCTGTCTAGCTCTTTGAGTTCAAAATAAATGCTTCTGTTATCATAGAATCGATCCATGAGCGCATTATAGCTCGCCCAAAGACTACGATTTTGAGCAGCAGGCACTGGACCAATAGATTTCCATTCTTCCTGAATGGATTTGATCACGTTCATGGAAAGAGTGGTCTCTTCTCCATCAACCAATTCTCTCAATCTATCGAGAATTTGATTTTTGGTCTCAAGATTTTTTTCTTTCTGACGCTCGGTTTCCTTTCTGAGGGAATTAAGCTGATATCTGAAATCATTGAAGACTTTATGAAATTCTCTCTCTTCTTCGTGCTGTCTATATTCAAAATCATCCTCTACTCCACCCTCTTCTTTGAATTTGGCTAATGCCTCTTCTTTTTCCTTGTTGACAATTTCTTCGAATGCGTCCTTGATTTCATGCGCAAGCTTATCCAGCTTAAGGATATTTCCTCCCTGAAGCTTGTCTTTGAGTAGCTTTAAAAGTTGGATTTTAGTGAGTGATGACAAATCCAAATGCTCTTCATGATCTTCTTCCTCATCATTTTCAGAGTCTTCGGAATCGTTGCTTGCAGCTTCTGAGGAGGAAACTTCTGCAACAACAGGAGCTTCACTTTCTTCAGAAATTTCTGCATTTACCTCTACCTCCTCAACGATTTCCGCAACAGTAGATTTGATTTCTTCTGGCTTCTCTTCCGGAGTATTAATTGCCGCTTCAGCTTCTACGACCACGGAATCAGAAGAATCTACCACTTCGGAAGCAGATTCAACTTCTATTTGATCTGCTTCACTTTGAGCAGGTTCTGAAGATTCAGAACTCTCTGATTCTTGTAAATTTTCACTTAGCTTTTCTTTACCAGTCGCTTCCTCAGCTGAAGCTTTGGTCACCTTGTCCTTATCGGACAAATCGTTACTTCTATCAGTCATAAACTCACTATAATTTCAAGGCAATATGGGCAAAAGTAGGGATTTTGCCTAATTTAATCTTGGGTCCACGGGATAATTTGCAATAACCTTAAACTCCCCTCCCATGTTTTTTAAAAGTCCCTTCCATAACTCTTCCGGGGTATTTTGAAGTGTTTCCGGAGATATTTGATCTCGATAAACAATCCATGTATTGGCTTCGAGTTCCTCAGTTAACTGGCCGGCTCCCCAGCCAGAGTAGCCGATAAAAAACATGATATCCTGAGGCTCAAATCTTCCAAGTTTTAGATTTTCAACCAGAGATTCAAAATCCCCTCCCCACCATATTCCGTTTCCGATAGGGATACTTCCTTCCAAAGCCTTTTCCCCAAAATAGATGAAATGGAGAGTATTCTGCTCGACTGGCCCGCCTACAAATACCTCATTGTCCAAAAAAGCCAATTCCTCAACCAAATCTCCCAAATGCAGAATAGAAGGCTTGTTCAATACCAGACCAAAACTTCCCTCCTCATTGTGATCACAAAGCAAAACTACCGACCGGATGAAGTTTTCATCCTGAAGAAAAGGCTCTGAAATCAACAGATTCCCAGCAATCGGATCGTTTTTTTGATTTTCGGACATGAGACTTGAATCACTTTGAGTGAAAAATATAGATCATAATTTTAATAATCCAATGGCAGACGTACTTTTAACCTGAAAAATATTCCAATTCGATAAGTCCTATGAAACTTTCAGACATCAGAAAAGACTACACCCTCAAATCTCTGGATATCAGCGATGTAAGCACAGATCCGTTTCGGCAATTTTCTCTTTGGTTTGATGAGGCTGTGGATTCAGAAGCTTTGGAAGTCAACGCCATGTGTCTTTCTACTCTTGGACTGGACGGCTATCCTTCAGGAAGAATAGTGCTCTTGAAGGGAGTGGATGAAGGGTTTGTCTTTTTCACCAATTATTCCAGTGCAAAAGGAAAAGAGATCGAGGCCATGCCAAAAGCCTCCTTAACTTTCTTCTGGGCAGAGTTGGAGCGACAGGTAAGAATTGTGGGGGATTTGGAGAAAATATCAGAAGCAGAATCTGACGAGTACTTTTTTTCCCGGCCCGTAGGATCCCAAATCGGTGCTTGGACTTCTCCCCAAAGTCAGAGAATTGAAAATCGGGAAGTACTTGCAGAAAGAAACAAACAATTGGAAGACCGATTTTCCAGAGAGCCAATTACCCGCCCACCTCATTGGGGAGGATATAGATTGAAACCCAAGCAGTTTGAATTCTGGCAAGGAAGATCTAGCCGACTTCATGATCGAATCGGCTATGAGAAAAATGGTGAAGGCAAATGGACAATATTCCGTCTTGCTCCCTGAGGAAGTTATTTTAGATCAAACAAATCCTTGACACCAATAAATCGCTCAATGGTAAAACCTTCTCCGTATTTGGTATGAATCCGGTGCCCCATCTCCCTTGACCTCGATTCAATAAATGGCAGAAATTCCGGGGATGAAATAAAGCTAGCGGGTTCTTTACTCTCAGGATCAAAAAACTGGGATTTAAATGCCATGATACTGGCCACTTTGGTGTCCCAGTAATCAGTGATGTCAACAATAAAATCCGGGTTGATGTAGTTGTTTTGAATGTAGTGGTAGACAAACTTGGGTCTCCATGGATCTTGATCTTTCCCATCAAGTTGGGTAACTATTCTTCTCAAACCACTCATAAAGCAGGCATTGGAGGCAAGAGAAGAACCTTTTCCGTGATCCGGGTGCCGATCAGTAATCGCATTAGCCAAAACAATTTCTGGCTGATACTTTCTAATGACCTTGATCAATTCCAGTTGGTGAACTTCGTCATCTTTGAAAAAAATATCTTTGAAGCCCATATTTTCCCTAGCAGCAAGCCCTAGAACTTTTGCAGCTTCTGCAGATTCCTGGAGTCTGATTTCAGGTGTTCCTCGGGTTCCCATTTCTCCTTGTGTGAGATCTACGATACCCACTTTGTAGCCTTTGGCAATGTGTGCGGCAATGGTCCCTGAACAACCCAATTCAGCATCGTCTGGATGTGCTGCAATGACTAAAATATCAAGTTTCATGTACTACTTTTATTTAACCCTTAAGTTTTGGCCGATTCTCAGAATGGTACGAGTGGAAATTCCATTCAGGCGGGTGATTTGATTGATAGGAACTCCGTATCTTCTAGCAATACTTCCTAAAGTATCCCCTCTTTTGACTCGATGGTAAGCTGCTTCTCTTGCTTTGGCCACATGACCAAAAAGCTCTTTTGAAATCAATAAATCCTGTTTGGTTAGTTCTTTTTTCTCAAAATCATAAACCAGTTCAGGATCAAACGGAAGCCCTTTGTATCTCAACTCATAATGCAAGTGGGCGCCGGTACTACGACCGGTACTCCCTCCTCTTCCCAGCAAATCTCCAGCTTTGACTTCATCTCCTACTTGAGCGATTTGCTTGGAAAGGTGGCCATAGACAGTTTCAAGACCATTTTTATGTCGGACTACATAGAAGTATCCATATCCGTAGCGATCATAAGAGCGCACCCGGACAATCCCATCAAATCCTGAGAAAACCAAATCTCCTGTATTCAGATCCAAATCAGTCCCGTAATGCATCCGTCCCCATCTGGGTCCAAATCTGGAGTTAACTTCAATCGGATCCCAATCCACTGGCATTTGCCAGTTCATCCCGAATCGAGGATCATATAGTCTTAGTGAGAGACTATCCTGAAAATTTCGAATATCAAGATTGTAAATATCTACCTTCTTGCTATCCCAATTAGAGTAGTGTTCGAAGGCAGTGACCCAAATACTGTCGATTTGAACTTGTTCCGAAATTTGAATCAATTGATTGGTTGGTGCCCAAATAAAGCCCAGTGGATCCTCACTGATGATGGACTGCATCCGGGCCAGATTCACCTCGCTTTGGAAAAGGATGGAATCTGTTTGAGTGGAAAGGGTACGGAGATAAGCCTCCTGATCAAACTGCCGAAGTTCGATATTCCTCCTTTCAGTAGGTACTCCAGTCTGGCTGTTTTTCTTGATAATCTTAGGAAAAACTTGAGCATTGGCTTCAATGAAACCAATGCTCAAGAAAAAGACTAAAATTATCTGTAAATACTTTTTCCTCATTTATTAAATTAAGGATTATTCTTGTTCGGCTAGGAAGCGCTCTGCATCCAAGGCTGCCATACATCCTGTGCCAGCCGCTGTGACGGCCTGACGGTATACATTATCCTGTGCATCTCCGCAAGCGAAAACTCCTTCCACATTGGTACGGGTGGTTCCCGGTATAGTTTTGATATAGCCGGAAGAATCCATGTGAATGAAATCTCGGAAGATGGAAGTGTTTGGCTGGTGACCAATAGCAACAAAGAAGCCAGAAATTGCGATTTCTCTTTTTTCTCCAGACAAATTGTTGACTACTCGTACCCCAGTTACCTCATCAGTTCCCAGAATTTCCTCAGTCTCAGTATTCCACAGAATTTCGATTTTGGGATTATTTTTAACCCGCTTTTGCATGATTTGAGAAGCGCGCATTTCGTCCCTTCTTACGATCATGTAAACTTTGGAGCAGATATTTGCCAAATAGGAGGCTTCTTCGCAAGCAGTATCCCCTGCCCCAATGATCGCCACTTCTTGACCACGGAAGAAAAATCCATCACAGACAGCACAGGCCGAAACCCCTTTTCCGTTAAGGCGAGTTTCACTTTCCAATCCAAGCCACTTTGCAGATGCACCTGTGGAGATGATGACTGTTTCTGCGCTGATCTGAACTTGATCATCTACAGTGACTAAATGCGGTCTTTTTGAAAAATCCACCGCCGTCACCAAGCCATACCTTACTTGGGTGCCAAACCTTTCAGCTTGTTTCCTGAAATCTTCCATCATTTCCGGCCCCATGATTCCATCGGGATAGCCGGGATAATTTTCCACATCAGTAGTGATGGTCAGCTGACCACCTGGCTGTCCCCCGGTGTAGAGGACAGGATTCATTCCAGCCCTTGCAGCATAGATAGCTGCTGTATATCCGGCAGGACCCGAGCCGATAATCAATACTTTTACTTTTTCAACTTCTGGATTCATCAATCGCTGCTGTTAAAACGGTTCAAATTTTGTCAATTGGGAATTTGAAACAAAAATCAGGAAGGTTAAAATTCCTTAAGGTAAGTTTGGTCACCAAACTTCAGGTAAATCTTTCCCGAATAGGTAATAAAAAAGGGGCTTTACAACCCCTTTTCAATTTATTATCCCAAGTAGGGCTTCAAGGTTTTGCTTCTTGAGGTGTGCCTTAATCTTCGGATGGCTTTTTCTTTAATTTGTCTTACACGCTCTCGGGTGAGGTTAAACTTCTCTCCGATTTCTTCAAGAGTCATTGCGTGTTCTCCATTCAGACCAAAATAAAGGGTGATGACATCTGCTTCTCTTTGGGTGAGTGTAGAAAGAGCACGCTGCACTTCTTTACGAAGAGAGTCTGTCATCAGGCCATCATCAGGCTTCTCATCTCCATCATTTTCCAATACGTCCAAGAGGCTGTTTTCTTCCCCTTGTACAAATGGAGCATCCATAGAGACATGTCGACCTGAAATCTTCATGGTATCAACGACTTCAGAAGCGGTCACTTCCAAAACTTCGGCCAATTCTTCTGGAGAAGGCTCACGCTCAAACTTCTGCTCCAACTCGCTGAAAGTCTTGGATATCTTATTCAAAGATCCCACTCTGTTTAGTGGAAGTCGAACGATACGGGACTGTTCTGCCAAAGCTTGAAGAATGGACTGTCTGATCCACCATACAGCGTAAGAGATGAATTTAAAACCTCTCGTTTCGTCAAATCGCTGTGCGGCTTTGATCAAACCTAAGTTTCCTTCGTTGATCAAATCACCCAAAGAAAGACCTTGATTTTGGTATTGCTTAGCCACAGACACCACAAATCGCAAATTGGCTTTGGTCAGCTTTTCAAGGGCCAATTGATCGCCTTCTTTGATTCGCTTGGCCAAAACTACCTCTTCATCAGCTGTCAACAGGTCTACTTTACCAATCTCCTGAAGATACTTATCCAAGGATTGGGACTCTCTGTTGGTAATCTGTTTGCTAATTTTTAGCTGCCTCATTCAGTCGTTATGTTTGAGAATTTAATGTTTATAGTTTTTCCGATTTACCCTCGATGGTATTATTCCTTAACGGCAGGCTTTTCTGGTTTTGGAAGAAGAGCCTTTCGGGAAAGCTTGAATTTACCGGTTTTTTTGTCAACATCGATCAATTTGACCATGATCTCCTCTCCTGGTTCAAGAACACCGTCCATGCTTTCCAATCTCTCCCACTTGATCTCGGATATATGAAGTAAACCATCTTTACCTGGCATAAATTCCACAAATGCTCCGAAAGGCTGAATATTCTTAACCTTTCCGGTGTAAGTCTCACCGATTTCAGGCTGAGCTACGATCGCTTTTACACGACGGATAGCAGCATCCATATTGGCTTGATTGGCAGAGAAGATATTGATTTTACCCTGATTGTCAATTTCTTCAATCACAATAGTGGTAGCGGTATCTTTTTGAATCTCTTGAATGACTTTTCCGCCTGGTCCGATCACTGCACCAATGAGTTCCTTTGGAATCCACATCATGAAGGACCTTGGCGTATGCGGCTTCAGATCAGGCTTAGGTGCCGCGAGAGTTTTGCTGATTTCCTTCAAAATATGAAGTCGGCCTTCCTTGGCTTGGTACAAAGCTTCTTTAAGAACTGAATAGTCCAAACCTTCCACTTTCAAGTCCATTTGGCAGGCAGTGATTCCTTGTTCGGTACCTGTCACTTTGAAGTCCATGTCACCTAAGTGATCTTCATCTCCCAAAATGTCAGAAAGAATGGAATACTTGCCGGTTTTGGAATCAGAAATCATACCCATGGCAATTCCGGTTACAGGAGCTTTGATTTGAACACCCGCATCCATCAATGCTAAAGAGCCAGCACAAACTGTTGCCATGGAAGAGGAACCGTTGGATTCCAAAATATCAGATACTACCCGGATGGTGTAAGGATTGTCAATTTCAGCAGGCAAAACTTTCTTGAGAGCTCTCATCGCCAAATTGCCATGTCCCACTTCTCTTCTACCTGGACCTCTGTTTGGCTTCACCTCTCCAGTAGAGAATCCTGGAAAGTTGTAGTGCAAGAAAAACTTATTGTAGCCAGAAATAACAGCACCGTCAATCATCTGCTCATCCATCTTGGTACCCAAGGTACAGGTAGTGATGGATTGGGTTTCACCTCTGGTAAATACTGCAGATCCATGAGCTGAAGGAAGATAGTCTACCACAGACCAAATAGGTCTGATTTCATCCAGCTTTCTTCCATCCAGACGCTTTTTCTCATTAAGCGTCAGATTTCTTGCAGCTTCTTTGTGAATCTTATGGAAATAAGGACCGATTAGGCTTGCCTCATACTCATGCTCCTCGCCTAAGTTTTGGACAAATTCTTCTTTAATCGCTTTCACCAATTCCGAACGCTCGGATTTATTGGCGATTTGCTTGCTTACTGCAGCATATAATTTATCATACAATTCTGCCTTCATTTTGTCATAAAGGGCAGAATCTGATTTTTCATGATTGTATTCGCGCTTTTTCTCCTTGCCTACCAGCTTGGTCAATTCGATTTGAGCCTGGCAATGACGCTTGATTTCTTCATGAGCATACTGAAGAGCTTCAACCATTTCATCTTCGGAGATTTCATTGGCCTCCCCTTCTACCATAAGGATATAATCCAAAGAGCCCGCAACAATAAATTCAAGAGAAGCCTTCTCCAAATCAGCAGGACTTGGGTTGATAACTAGCTTCCCGTCTATTTTGGCAACTCTCACCTCAGAGATAGGACCGTTAAAAGGAATATCTGAAACGGCAAGTGCAGCAGAAGCAGCCAATCCGGCTAATGCATCAGGAAGTACGGTTTCGTCATAGGACATCAAAGTGATAGCCACCTGAGTATCAGCATGGTAATCATCCGGAAAAATAGGACGAATCGCTCGGTCTACCAGACGGCTGATCAAAATTTCATAATCAGAAAGTCTTCCTTCTCTTTTTAGAAAACCACCGGGAATCTTTCCTGAGGCGGCAAATTTTTCTTGATAGTCAACAGACAAAGGCAAAAAGTCTACACCTTCACCTGCCTCGGTTTTTGAAACTACTGTGGCCAAAAGCATTGCTTTTCCCATCCTCACTACTACAGAACCGTCCGCCTGCTTGGCCAATGCGCCGGTTTCAATGATAATTTCTCTGCCATCTTCCAAAGTGATGGACTTGGTGATCAAATTTGGTAACATAAGTTATGGTTGATATTTTTTCTTTCGTCTTAAAAGTGAAGGCATCCAGCTTAAAAAGAAAAAAGTAAGGTTCTCGAACTAGGAGAACCTTACTAAAAGGATTATTTTCTGATTCCGAGCTCGGCGATGATTGCTCTGTAGCGCTCGATTTCTTTCTTGTGGAGGTAATCCAACAAACTTCTTCTCTTACCTACCAACTTCAACAAACCCAGTCTTGAGGAGTGATCCTTCTTGTTTGACTTCAAATGCTCAGTCAAATGCTGGATTCTGTGTGTGAAGAGGGCAATCTGAGATTCAGGAGATCCTGTGTCTGTAGCAGATTTTAACCGTCCATGATTCTTAAACAACTCTTGTTTTTTCTCTGATGTTAAATACATGTTTAGCTAAATTAAATAAAACAGCTACAAAGGTAGAGTTTATAATCCAATTTTAAAAGAGAGAGCGCTTTTTCATTTTTTAAATAGGCCTTTGAATTTTTTCAGGAAACCCGAATAAAAATCCGATTCAAATAGCCTTGCGTCTTTTTTTGCTTGTCTTAAAAAGAACAATCCGAATGGTATCAGGCATAGGTTGGAGAAGAATGTACCGAAAAGAGGATCTGCAAGACCTTCTTTTGCCCATTTTTCACCGGTAATGGTTAGAATGTAATAAAGAATAAAAAAAGTGATGGAAATAAGCACAGGCATTCCCAAGCCACCCTTTTTGATTATTGCTCCCAAGGGTGCACCAATCAAAAACATCATGAAGCAAGCAATAGCCTGAGTATATTTTTGGTACCAAGCTATTTCAAATCTTCGGAATTCCCGTTCATGCCCATCGATCTGTGAGGCTTTTACATTAAAGGTATTCTTTAAATTTCTGGAATTATTGAGTGCCATGGTGATGGCGTTGGAGAAATATCCCCTTTCGTACATCATGGAGTCTACCAAGTTTTTCTCTTCCTCGGTCAGGGGAGCAGTACGAACTGATTTTTTCTTAACCTCCCCTACTCCTGCAGTATCCACTGAGGTAATGACCGGCTGCTTTCTTAATCGAGATATCTTTTTTGAACTTAAAGCCTGACTTTTTTTATTCAATAGTGCTGAATCTATCTCTGGACTGGAGGCAATCGTGGTTTCCAAAGTGATTTTCTTGGTTCCTTGATCAGAATTATTGACTGAAAGGGAATCGTTCAGTTTGATAGCTACCTGAGTGGAATCCAAAGCTTCTTTTTCCCTTTGTTGAAGTATTTTTTGCTTTCTCAGCGTGTCATCTAATGCCTTCCTTTCCAGGATTTCCTCACTGGGAGTCAACACTCGATTTTTGGTGAAAAAGGGATAAATACCCTCAGCAGTTTTGAAATTTTGAAACTTGAGATCATTGACTAAAGAATAAATAGAGTCTAATCCCAATTTGATTTCGGGAATATTCTTTATGGCCCTATTGGTCGACCAAAGATCCTCAGGAGTTCTGTTCAGTTGAAATGCAGCAAGGTCAAATACCATCACATTTTCGGAAAACTTGGTCCTAGAAAACTCCACAGGGGGTTCGGCAATTCCCCTGCTGGAACGTGCCTCTTTGTAATTTTGCCCATTGAAAAGAGTCAGTTTCATGTAGGCATCATTCATAAAAGTCTCCATCCTTCCGGAATCAGCCAGTGTCACACTCAAATTTCCCAAGCCTTCTGCGTGGTTGTATATAATAATATCACGCAGTCGGACATCATCCAGCTTTTCATTGACTTTGATGCTGTAGTTGGGGATACCTGCGTAGAAAACCCCCTCCTTGATATCCAATGCAGGAGATTTTGTTCGGATATCATACAAAAGACTGAAGGTTTTCAAATTGACTTTTGGAACCAGGTAATTATTTGAGAGATAAGCTGCGATAGTCAGGACCACAGTAAAAATCCCAATTGGTCTCAGTGCCCTTACCAAAGAAATACCACTACTTTTGATTGCAGTCAACTCAAAATGCTCACCCAAATTCCCAAAAGTCATCAGGCTGGAAAGCAAAACGGCCAATGGAAGCGCCATTGGAGAAATACTGATCACGAAATACCCGATCAATTCGGCATAAATGCCGAAACTCAATCCTTTGCCGAAGATTTCGTCAAAATATTTAAGCATGTTGACAATCAATAGAATGAAGTCAACCACAAGAAAAGTGAGTATAAATGGCCCGATAAACGACCCAAGGATGAGTTTATCTATTTTTTTCATGAAAGCAATTCCCTCCCGATGCCTACGCACTTTTTGGTTTGGGAGTTCAAAAATGGGGATTTGAAATCAAATTACCCACCAATTATTTCTTTCAATTTGTAAATCAGTCCCTCCCAAATCGCTTCAAGTTCATCCTCCTCATACTCATTGGAGTAATCTATCACCTTCAAAAACAGAGACTGGGTAAGCTCGTTTTCTTCCAGTTTAAACTCGATGTAGGAATGATCCCTTTCATCAGGATTCTCAGGGTCAAAAAAGTCAAATTTTACATGGGCATTAGATCGTAAGGAAGCCAATCGGGCGTAGTGATCTTCGTTGTCAAAATTGAAGATATAATTCTTATCCTCATCTATACGGACATTATCTGCAAACCACTCCTCTAACCCGCTTGCCGTACTCAAATATTGAAAAACAATCTTCTTGGACGCATTTATTTGATAATCAGCAATAAATTTATTTTTTACCATGACTTAATCGGTTTAGGGAGTTTTTTTCCCACTTTTTCTTTTTTCTCAACTTGGATTTCAAAGTACAAGAACTCATATTTGCATTCCCATTTGAAAAGGGAGGGTTGCTCAGAAAATAAACGATTTTCCCAACCCGATATTGAGCAGTGATTGTGACTTAATATAGGTATTAATTCCAACTTTCAATACCCCAAATTAATTATTCAAAAAATTCTGGCGAGGTAGCTCAGTTGGTTAGAGCGCAGGATTCATATCCGCCGCGGCGGACAGGGGTCTGCCTGGCTTCATACAGGTTCAACTCCCTGATAAATTTGAAATATTGATTACAGTAATTCTGGCGAGGTAGCTCAGTTGGTTAGAGCGCAGGATTCATATCCGCCGCGGCGGACACTGGTTCAACTCCCTGATAAATTTGAAATATTGATTACAGTAATTCTGGCGAGGTAGCTCAGTTGGTTAGAGCGCAGGATTCATAACCCTGAGGTCACGGGTTCAACTCCCGTCCTCGCTACAAAGGCTTTCGGAAACGGAAGCCTTTTTTTGTTTAATGTATAGAATGGCTTTTCCAGTTGGTTTGATCGCAGAATTCATATCCGCCCCGGCGGACACGGGTTCAAATCCTCCCGAATCCTTTCGGGACTACAAAGGCTTTCGGAAACGGAAGCCTTTTTTTATTTTCGAGTATGGATGAGTTCGTGGTTTATATCCTTTTTTCTCCTTCAACCGGGAAAACTTACACTGGTATGACTTCTGATTTGATAACACGATTTCATTTCCACAATCAAAAATCTACCAAAGGATTTACAAAAAAATTTCGGCCTTGGATTGTCGTTCATGTTGAGTTTTTCCAAGTCAAAAAAGAAGCACTAAATCGGGAACAAGAACTAAAGACAGGCAAAGGCCGTGATTGGATCAAAAATTTCATCTTGCCATCTTACTTGTAGGTGGGAGGATTCATATCCGGTACGCCGCTGGGCACAAGGTGTGGCGGACAAGGGCCTGCTTGGCTTCAGACAAGTTCAACTCCTCCCGAATCCTTTCGGGACTACAAAGGCTTTCGGAAACGGAAGCCTTTTTTATTTCCAAAGATTTCCCCGTTCTTTTTTTCATTTTCAAATAGGGATAGCCAATCAATTAAATTTCCTGCTCCATTTGAATTGAGAATTGTTCTACAACCCATTATTCTCCTCCGTTTGTGGTTTATTTAAAACCCAAACTTTTTCCGGAAAATCACTTTTTGCCTATCTTCAATCATGATAGAAAGTAATCGAACGATTGCTGTAAAAAGTGCTCCCCGATCTTTTCTTGAAAAGTTAAAATTCCTTGGCCCGGGATTTATTCTGGGAGCTTCAATTGTAGGTTCTGGGGAATTAATTGCCACCACAGTCCTCGGTGCCGAAGCCGGTTTTATCACTTTTTGGGTAATTCTTTTGAGCTGCTTTATCAAGGTTTCCATCCAATTGGAATATGGCAAAAATGCCATCCTAACAGGAAAACCACTAATGGTCGAGTTTAATGAGTTGGCAGGTCTTAGAATAGGAAAAGGGCATTGGACAGTTTGGACCATTTTTTTGTTGACACTTTTCAAAATCATTCAGCTTGGAGGCATGATCGGTGGTGCTGCAATCATCATTAATTTAATTTTCCCAAGTCTCTCTTTACCTTGGATCGCATCATTTTTGGGGTTAAGCCTGATTCTTTTCTTTTTGAAAAATTATTATCCATTAATTGAGAAAACATCCACTTTCCTTGTTTTTGGATTCACTTTGCTCACCCTAGCTTCGCTAATCGGTCTTTTTTTCACCCCATTCAGTTTCACTTGGGAGCAGGTTGCCACGGGTCTAACATTCATACTTCCCTCGGAATTAATTTTTGTTGCGATTGGTGCATTCGGAATTACCGGAGTAGCCAGCGATGAAATCATAGCTTACACTTATTGGTGTCAGGAAAAAGGATATGCAAATTATGTAGGCAAAAATGACGGTTCTGAAGATTGGAAAATCCGAGCGAAGGGATGGATTAGCATCATGTATTTGGATGCATTTATAGCTATGCTAATTTACACACTAGTTACGTCCTCTTTTTATCTTTTGGGCGCCGCTATACTGCATGGAAAACAAGAGATTCCTCAAGGTTTGGATTTGATTCGTTCCCTAGCTTCAATTTATACAGAGATATTGGGCCCAAAAGCCCGATTTGCCTACTTGATCGGAGGTTTTTTTGCCTTGTATTCAAGTGCTTTTGCGACACTAGCCTATTGGACCAGACTCTTTCCGGATGTGTTTAGCCAGATGGGTTGGATTGAAAAATCAGAAAAAGCCTGGGCTAAAACCGTAACATGGCTCTCGGTAATTTTCCCTGTTTTATGGGTGTTGATATTTGTATTTATTAAAGAGCCAGGTTTCATGGTTCTTGCCGGTGGTGCAATAGGCTCCGTGATGCTTCTGGTTGTTATATTTGGAGGAATTCAATTTCACAGAAAAAACCTTGGTCTTCAGCTATTTAATGGTCCAATTTCTAAAATAATGTTTTGGTTGAGCACATTATCAATTCTATTGGTCTCGGCTTACGGTATCTACAAACTATTCTAAACAAAAAAGCCTTCCCAACCGGGAAGGCCTTCCGCAAAATAAGGATGTGCCGACCTTATTTTACTCTTTCAACTACAGCTTTGAATGCCTCAGGGTGATTCATCGCCAAATCAGCCAAAACCTTACGGTTAAGCTCGATATCGGCTTTTTTCAACATCCCCATGAACTGAGAATAGGAAATCCCGTGCTCTCTAGCACCGGCATTGATACGCTGGATCCACAAAGCTCTGAATTCTCTCTTCTTCGCTTTTCTGTCTCTGTACGCATACTGAAGACCTTTCTCGTACTTGTTTTTGGCTACCGTCCACACGTTTTTACCTCTTCCGAAGTATCCTCTTGTGGCCTTAAGCACTTTTTTTCTTCTTGCTCTTGACGCTACTGCGTTTACTGATCTAGGCATGATTTTTTGTTTTTTGACACTCGGTGTTCCGTTTGACTGGAATCTTGATTACCGAAGCATCTGGTGAATAAATAAACCTTAATTAATTGTTGAGATTAGTCGAAAATCAGATTTTCAACATGTCTCTTACTCTACCTTCGTCGGAAGTGTGAACCAAACCAGCTTTGGTCAATTCTCTCTTACGCTTGGTAGATTTTTTGGTGAGGATGTGGCTTTTGAAAGCGTGCTTCCTCTTGATTTTGCCGGTTCCTGTTAGGGAAAACCGCTTTTTTGCACCGGATTTAGTTTTTACTTTTGGCATTTTACTGTATTTAGTTGGTTGAAATTACTTTTTCTGTGCCTTGGGGGCAATGAAGATATTCATCCGCTTACCTTCCAATCTTGGCATTTGCTCCACTGCTCCATAGTCTTCCAAAGCCTGAGCGAATTTCAGCAGAAGCATCTCTCCTCTCTCTTTGAAAACAATGGAACGCCCAACAAAGTGAACGTAAGCCTTTACCTTAGCTCCCTCTTTTAAGAAGTTGATCGCATGCTTCAGTTTGAAGTTGAAGTCATGATCGTCGGTATTAGGCCCGAAGCGGATTTCCTTTAAAACTACCTTAGCTGCATTGGCCTTGATCTCCTTCTGCTTTTTCTTCTGCTCGTACTTAAACTTCGCATAATCGATGATTTTACATACGGGAGGTGAGGCGTTAGGAGAGATCTCCACGAGGTCTAGCTCGTTTTCCTGGGCAAGTCTGAGGGCTTTTTCGATAGGAAGTACTGCATTTCCTCCCTCTACAAAATCACCTACAAGGCGCACTTCACGTACGCGTATTTTCTCGTTTACCCGATATGGTTCTTCTCTTCTTCCTCTGGGCTGTTGTGGTCTTTGACTCAAGTTTGCTAAGTGGTTTATTTTAAATTGCCTGCAAATATCGGAATTATTTCCAATTCAAAAAACTGAATGAAAGAATACGTCATCAGTCTTTGCTTAAGGATTGGGAAATAATTCCTTGAAAATAATGAATAAACTCATCTATTGTTTGGCTTCCCAAGTCACCTTGTCCATGTTTTCGGACAGATACTTTGCCTTCTTCCTGTTCTTTTTCACCTACGATGAGCATAAAAGGTACCTTTTTCACTTCAGAATCCCTGATTTTTCGGCCGATTTTCTCATCTCGGTTATCAATCGATCCGGTGATACCTGCATCTTCGAGTAAACCTTTCAATTCTTCTGCGTAGGCTACATATTTCTCGGAAATAGGAAGAATATTAATTTGCTCAGGGGCTAACCAAAGCGGGAAATCGCCGGCACAATGCTCGATCAATACCGCCACAAATCGCTCCAAAGAGCCAAATGGCGCCCTGTGAATCATAACAGGCCGGTGCTTTTGGTTGTCCGAACCGATGTATTCCAGCTGGAATCGATCAGGAAGCTGATAATCTACCTGAATGGTTCCCAATTGCCACTTTCTTCCCAAGGCATCCTTTACCATGAAGTCCAGCTTAGGACCATAGAAAGCCGCTTCTCCCAATTCGGTGACAGTCTCCAAGCCCTTCTCTGCAGCAGCTTCAATAATCGCAGCTTCTGCTTTTTCCCAAGCTTCATCGGTACCGATGTATTTTTCTTTCTTTTCCGGATCTCTCAAAGAAATCTGTGCGGTATAATCCTGAAATCCAAGTGCTTTGAATACGTAAAGCACCAAATCAATCACTTTGATAAACTCTTCCTTGACCTGATCCGGACGGCAGAAAATATGCGCATCATCCTGAGTAAATCCTCGAACGCGGGTCAAACCATGCAATTCGCCACTTTGCTCATATCTGTAAACGGTTCCAAACTCTGCATATCGAATAGGCAAATCCTTATACGATCTAGGCTTATGCTTGTAGATCTCGCAGTGATGCGGGCAGTTCATCGGCTTCAGCAAAAAGGCCTCCCCTTCGTTGGGTGTAGTGATAGGCTGAAAGGAATCCTTACCGTACTTCTCGTAGTGACCGGAAGTCTCATACAAAGCTTTGTGCCCGATGTGAGGAGTAGTCACCTGCTGATAGCCGGACTTATCCTGTGCTCTTTTCATAAAAGCAACCAATCGCTCCCTGAGCAAAGTCCCTTTAGGAAGCCAAAGTGGAAGACCCATTCCCACTTTCTCAGAGAAAGTAAAAAGCTCCAATTCGCGTCCGATCTTTCTGTGATCGCGTTTTTTGGCTTCTTCTAGCAAGGTCAAATAATCTTTTAGCTCCTGGGCTTTGGGGAAAGTGACTCCATAAATACGAGTCAGCATTTTGCGCTTCTCATCCCCTCTCCAGTACGCTCCGGCGATATTGGTCAGCTTTACGGCTTTCACAAATCCAGTATTCGGAATATGCGGACCACGGCAAAGGTCAGTGAAGTTCCCCTGCTCATAAAAAGTGATCGAGCCATCTTCCAATCCTTCCAAAAGGTCCAACTTGTACTCATCTCCTTTTTCCTGGAAGTAGGCCACCGCGTCTTTTTTGGATATTTCCTTTCGGATAAATTCGCTTTTCTGTTTAGCCAACTCGATCATTTTGGCCTCAATCTTTTCGAGCTCCTCTCCTTCCAGTTTGTGGTCACCAAAGTCCACATCGTAGTAGAAACCGGTTTCAATCGGGGGTCCGATTCCGAATTTGATCCCAGGATAAAGCGCTTCTAATGCTTCTGCCATCAAGTGGGCTGAAGAATGCCAAAAGGTATTTTTTCCTTCTACATCATTCCAAGTAAGCAACTGTAGTGTTGAATCTTGTTCAATAGCTCGGGTAGCATCCCAAACCTGACCGTTAACTTTGGCAGCAAGAACATTCCGGGCCAAACCCTCGCTGATACTGGCAGCAATCTGCAGTCCGGTAGTTCCTTTTTCATACTCCCTCACCGAACCATCGGGAAGGGTAATTTTAATTTGTTGTGACATGTGTTTTTGTTTTTCTGCCCATACAAACAGGCAGGTGAATCAGGGTGCAAATATGCATAACCGAAAACCAAAGGAAAAATCTGGGGAAAAGGAATATTTAAATGAACAGTTTATTCCTTTACGGTGTAAACAATTAATACTGGGTTTTCAGAGTCTTTAGCCGCGATAGCCACTTTGCCCAACTCATTCCCTTTTCCTTTAATGTAGTCCTCAAAGGCTTTCTGGCTTAGAGATTCTTTCTTTTTTTGAATCAATTTAAATAAATCCTTACCTGGATACTTTTCTCCTACCATATTATCATTAAATCGATATAAAAGAGAGTATGAATCAAAACCACCATCCAGATCATTCTCTATCCGGCCCTTTATAACATGGTTTTCTTGAGTTTTTCTGTCAAAAAACACATTGAAGAAAGCCTCCTCATACTTGAAGCCGGAATAAAAAAGCGACTCAGTCAAGAACCATTGGTGAGGGACGAAATACAGTTTTGCCCTTTTATTTATAAAATCCAGCCTCTGCAGGGCATCATGCTGTTCCTCAATAAGCTTCATTTCATCCATGCTTTGGGCATATTTCCCAAAATCAAATGCTAGTGTGGGTATCAGTTTTCCATCTTTTCCTTTCCAAATGGTATCCTGAAACGCCATTCCAAAAAAGACCTCTCCCCTAAAATTCAAAAAATTGTTTCTTCCTGAAAAACTACCATAATATCCCCTTTCTTGAAATGGTAGAAAAGCGGTCGAATCCTGAAAATTTTCATTTACACTTCTAACAAAAAATTCTTCGGAGTCACGGGTATTGGAATAAAAATAATAACGATTTTCTTTTTCGGAATAAATGCCAGAACCCACATGTTTTTTCAATTTTTCTTCCCGAAGAAATTTTCCATCCAAGCTAAACCACATTAATTTCGGAGGATAAACACCTAACAAGAGTATCTCTTCATTAACAATGATTGCATTATCAAAGTCCAAATATTTTTCTGGCCCCTCTCCGTATGCCCGGATTTTTGATAAATAATTTCCCAGCCTATCAAATACATGAATACACTTGCAACCAAAAATATCTAATGTGAAAATCTTATCTCCATGAAAGATAATTTTTTGTATACCAGCATTTAGTTGAGCAGCTTCTGAATCATCCTTAAGCCAAATGTATTCGACCTCCGGCTCGAAAAATTCCGAAAGTTTACCCTCCTTAGCTTCCGAAAGATCGATTTTGATGACTTCCAACCCATCCTTCTCAGAAATAAAAGATTGCTTTTCAACTCTTGAGCAGGAAAGAAAAATAAATGAGATTTTCAAGATCAATCCTATGATTTTGTGGTTTATCCCCATACATCAAATAATTAAAATTAATACTAAAGAATAATCTGTGCACTGACTTTTACGTGAAATGGCTTTGCGCCTTGATTATCCAAATAGGTCATTCTATGGAAGAAATCTACCCGGAAAAACCTAAAGATGTTCTTGATCCAACAATTTAGCTCCACAAGGTGAATCTAGAAGCCTAAAAACTCTTACCAAAACTAATTCCAGCAAATCTGGGTTCAAAGCTCCAATCTTCTCTGCCACCTACAGGAACATTAAAAAACGGAGTATAACCAATTCTAAAGAAGAATCCACCTTTAGGTTTTTGATATCGATAACCAATTCTGAAAGGAAGCAGACTCTCAAACACGACTTTGTCTTCTAATTCTGAGGTTTCTGAATTAAAGTTCAAACTTGTGGCTAAATGAGGAGTCACTCCAAAACCTAGTTCCAAGTGATGGTCTCTTTTCCCAATGAGACCAGAAACTTCTAAGGGAACTGCTGGGTTAAAAACTGTTTTCCCTTGCACCCGATCTGCCCAAAGCGCAAAACCAGCACTCCCAATCACCTTTAGTAAACCTTTCTCATGAAAAAGTCTACCATATGAAAAAGCATATTGACCTGCATTACCCCCAAGATCAAGGTAAATGGCATTTTTTGCGGTGAATGTTTGTACCTCTTTTTGAGCAAAAACATATGAATTAGACAAATTGAAAAACACAAAAATGACTATACAGAATTTTAAAACAGAAGTTTTCATAGCTCTAAGGTGAAAAGTGAAACCTACTTTCTTATCCAAATACTCCCCGTCTTCGCGAGGTTTCAGATCAGATAAGTTTTTTTAATATAAAGCTCATTTGAAAAAAAAAAAAAAAAAATAGGTGAAATTTTACAAAATAATTTGTGCACTGACTTTTACGTGAAATGGTTTCGCCCCAGGATTATCCAAATAAGTCATTCTATGGAAGAAATCCACCCGGAAAAACTTAAAGATGTTCTCTATCCCATAGCCTAATTCCAAATAAGGCACTCCAAAATCAAGTCTTCCAAAGGTCTCAATCGGATTGCCCTCCGGATTAAAGGTTGGGGCATTTTGGATGTTTTCATCACGTACTGAACCAAACAAAACATTGGCATTGGCGACTGCTCTCCATTTCAGTTTTTTCATCAGAGGAATCCGATTGAGCAAGAATCCTTCAAAAAAGTGACGATACCTTAGACTCATGTATCGATCAGAGGCAAATTCATTGAAATTCATCGTATTGAAGGCAGCTGTTGTGTAAAAAAGGGTTTCGTTACCCAAGTGATTTTTCAAAATCGGATAAGGCACCTCTCCAAATACCTGACCCGCATCCACTTCATATCTCGACACCCCAAACAATCCCATATTCACCCGCTGATAAAGGTAAAAACTCAGCTTAGTGTAGCGGATATCTCCGATCAAAAAGTCAATTCCACGGGTATAATTAACCTCAAAAATCGGCCATCTAGAAGGTCCAAAGGACGCTCTTTCGTTGTCATTGATGATGATGATCTCATCCCGCCCATAGCGAAGACCGGCACGGATTTCTGTGGTCTGGAACTCAGATCGGTATTCCCGGGTATCTTTTTCAAGATAGTAAAAGTCATACAGCGGATCAAAATCAAACAGATTCAGCCCAGCTGTGAACAAGAAACCCTTAAAAAACTCCCGCTGAAAAGTCAGCTTCTGAGTCGTGGCAATGAATGGCCTTCTCAAGGTGCCAAACCGGCTGGCAGCCAGGAAAATGCTATTGCCCTGAAGACTCTCCATTTCCAACCCTACCTGATCGATTTCCTTAGATGCGCTAAGCTTAAGCGTCGTCCATCTTGCCCGATCCAAAATCCGTGTGGCTGAGGCAGAATACTTAAATCGCTCATCCTTAAACCCATAAGCCAAATAGCCCTGAAACGCCCATTTATTGGAAAACTTGTAATTGGTGCGAAGTCCCATTCCTAGGCGAACACCTTCCACATTGTTGTAATTGCCAAACTCGGTCCAAGGTCCCAAGTCGATTTTCCCAACAGGTAAAAACCCTGTCGCGAAAAACTTCAAGCCTTCGGAATAGAATCGGATGATAGGAATGGTCTTCAACGTATCCACCATCTGAAGCACCGCCAACTCCTCGCTGCTGAGTGGATCCTTTCTGTTTTCACTCCAAAACTCAGGCGTACCTGTCCCAAAATCCGGTAGAAGCTCGACCGATTGATTGAAAAAACGGGTGGGTTGAGGATCATTAAGCTTGACACTGTCAGTAGCAGTGTAGAATTTGGCCAGCAAACCGGCCGTTTGGGGAGTCACCTGCCCTATTTTGATCTGAACCCGGGTTTTGGAAGGAATTAAAGGTCCGGCGGTTGTGGGTTCCAATTCCTGCTGGATTTTTATCCGCTCGATAAAGTTGAGATTAGCAGACTTGGGAATCGTCAAATCCACCTGCTTCAGGGCATAGGTTTTGGAATTGATCCAAATGGTACCGGAAAAGGCCAAATCTTGCTCTCTTCGGGGATAAACCTGAAGCTTGTAGCAGGAATCCTGCCCCACCAAAACCGAATCCAAGAGGTCGTAATCATAAAAAGTCTTCCATCCATCCGCAATCGGCGAGATGAACTCTTTCTCCAGAATATTCAGCCAATTTTTGTAAAAATTATACTCCTGAAAAGCCGAACCTGTGATCTGTGAGGTAGTGGAACCGTCAGTAATCCCGACTCCGGTTACTTTGGTTTTCTCGATGACCTCCTTTCTGAGTTCAGGGTTATTCCTGTAATAAAACCGGGAAACTGTCTCCGAGAAGAAAACCGGAAGGATCTTCTCCCCTTCATCATTGGTCAGCTGTCGGATGCTGTCTAACACTGAAGTGACTTTTTGCACGGATTTTCGTTGCCTAAACTCTTCCGAGAGATGATCTATGTCGATCTCGATTTTGGTGTAGTTCTTTGTTTCGTAGGCCTCCAAACTCCTTTTGTCAAAGTCCTTCCTTCGCTCAGATGCTTTTCGGATAATCTCAAATGCTGGATTTTCCCCGGCTTCGAAGACAAAAGCTTCGAGTTCAAAAGAGGAAGGTCTAAGCTGGAAATTGATCTTTTGATCAGGAATCCGCTCTAAAGGTTTGCTTTGAGAAAGGTAACCCAGATAGCTCACCTTAATGGAATCCGCAAGCGTCCGGGTTTCAATCAGGTAATTCCCTTCAAAATCCGTGGTGATTCCGACAGTAGTGCCCACCAAAATCACGTTGGCAAAGGCAATGGGATCACCCGTCTCGGCATCAGTCACCTTTCCCGATATGGAATATTGGGCGAAGGAAATCTGTGAAAAGGCTAGAAAAAAACAGGAAAATACTACCCGCAGGATCAAGGATTGGAACACGATTTTGAAAACTTCCGCAAATTAAGTGACTATGGAACGGCTTTGGGCTATTGAGAAGTATAAATTTTGGATAAAACTCTTACCAATTTCAAACCGACTCTCCTGCGATTTGGTTTTTCCGCTCTTATATTTGGGCAAAAATTTGGAGCGCGCATGGTTTACGATGTAGTGATTATTGGAGGTGGAATTGTGGGCTTGGCCACAGGACTCAAGGTGCTAAAAGCCCGTCCTGACCTGAAAATAGCAGTTTTGGAAAAAGAAGATCAGCTGGCCAAGCATCAAACCGGAAATAATTCCGGGGTAATTCACTCTGGACTTTACTACAAGCCCGGGTCCCTCAAAGCTACCAATTGCATCAACGGGTATCATGAGTTGGTTCGCTTTTGCGAAGAGGAAAAAATTCCTTTCGAAATCACAGGAAAGGTCGTAGTCGCTACCCGTGAAGAGCAAAAGCCCCTTTTGGATAATCTACTCACCCGTGGGCTTCAAAATGGCTTGACCGGCACCAGAAAAATCACCTTGGAAGAACTCAAGAGCTATGAGCCTCATTGCACAGGAGTCGCAGCTATTCACGTTCCTCAGACAGGAATTGTGGATTATTATCAGGTTGCTTTGGCTTTTGGAAGAAAAATCCTTCAGCTAGGTGGAGAAATTTTTCTTGAACATAAAGCGCTGAAAATAAATCAGAAAGAAGGAATCAACTACATAGAGACTTCAAAAAAAACCATTGAGTCTAAATTGGTCATCAATTGTGCGGGACTTTATTCCGACAAGGTTGCATTGATGAACGATGCGGCTATTCAGGATGTCAAAATCATTCCTTTTAGAGGCGAGTATTACAAGCTGAAGAAAGAAAAGGAATACCTCGTCAAAAACCTGATTTACCCTGTTCCAGATCCTAATTTCCCTTTTTTAGGTGTGCATTTCACCCGGATGAAAAAGGGAGGTGTAGAAGCTGGGCCCAATGCAGTTTTGGCTTTTCGAAGAGAAGGATACAAAAAGTCTCAGATCCATTTGGGCGAATTGGCCGAGACATTGGCTTGGCCTGGCTTCCAAAAAGTGGCGGGAAAGTACTGGAAAACAGGTTTTGGGGAGCTTTACCGCTCTTTTTCCAAGGCAGCCTTTACCAAAGCCCTGCAGGAACTGATTCCTGAAATCCAGGAATCGGATTTGGTGGATGGAGGTGCCGGGGTCAGAGCTCAAGCCTGTGATCGTACGGGAGGATTGCTGGATGACTTTGCAATCCGGGAGTCAGCCTATGCCATCAATGTGCTTAATGCCCCAAGTCCGGCTGCGACTAGCTCTCTATCTATCGGAGGTACAGTGGCAGAGATGGCCTTAAAGCGGTTTTAAAGCAATCCAGCTGGCTCTTTCAAAAACTGAAGGAGCCTTTGTTCTACCCAGTTGAACTCCTCATTTTTCAGGGTAAAACCTGTATGCCCCCCTCTTTTTGGCATTTCGAGTAGTATCTCCGGCTTAGCCTTTGCGAGTTCTACCGGGTAGCAGGCTTCTCCCAAAAGCGGATCATTTAGCGCATTTACGATCAAAGTAGGAATGGCAATGTGTCCCATCCAATTGTCAGCACTGACACTTTGGTAAAAATCGGTTGCATCTTTAAAACCATGGATTTTCGCAGTGAATTGGGTATCAAATGCGTCAAAATCCTCCACTTTCTCCAACAGATCCAGATCAAAAAGGTCTGGATACTGGACCGCCTTCTGTCGGATTTTCTCTTTGAGTTTGTTCAAAAAGCGCTTTTTGTAAAACACATTAGATTTGAGTTTTAGCGTTGCTGCACTCGATGGAAGGTTGCAAGGAGTGGAATAAACGGCAGCTTTTTGGATTTCCCTGGGTAAATCTTGGCCTTTTTCACCTAAATACTTCAAGGTCTGAGCGCCCCCCATACTTATCCCTGCCAAATAAATGGAGTCGTAATCCCGGGTCTTCAAAACATGGTTGACCACGGTATCCAAGTCATAACTGGCTCCATGGTGATAGAGAATAGGTTTGAGGTTCATCTCGCCTCCACAGGTTCGGTTGTTCCACACCAAAACATCGATTCCTTCCGAATTAAAAAGTTTGACTAATCCCATGGCATAATGTCTTCTTGAATCTCCTTCCAAACCATGAGAGATGATCAAAAGGGACTTTCCCCCCACCTTGGACCAATCCAAATTCAAAAAATCTCCATCCGGCGTGTCAATCCGTTCCCTTGAGTAAATCACACCCTCTATCTTCCTTAGCAGACTGGGAACGATGGTCTCCAGGTGTCCATTAAATAAAAATCGTGGAGGGCGGGAATAAGTGGAAGTAAGGATAGGCATGATTTTTAAAAACTACTAGGTCCAGCTAAGTACATGCAAAAGAAAGGAATCTTTTTTTACATAGAACTGCCAACAAAAAACTCTGTTCAGAGGCTAAAAATTCACTTTTGCTTTCAATTCACCATTTTTCCGACTTCTTCAATGGCTGAATTTATCTTGACTTCGAAATCCCGATAATGCACGTTGAATTTTTGTGAAAACCCTTCCGTCTCCAGAATTTCTTTGCCCTGCTGAAGTGAATCTGAAAGTAAATCTAAATCAAACATGGATAAAGTGGGCTTAAGCTTATGCCGAACCTGCTGAATAATCACCAGGTCTTTTTTATCCAGTCCCTCAGCATATTTGGCTTTTAGTTCGACTAAGCCTTCAAAAATGGCTTGGGTCAATTCTGCTCGAAAATCCTCATCCCCCTCAGCCATTTCATCAATTCTCTGGGATAAATCAGGGTAAAATTGAATCATATTGTAGTGTTTATAGACATTCCTGCCAAGAAACCTGTGGACCATGCAGCTTGAAAATTGAAGCCACCGGTAATCCCATCCAGATTAAGAATCTCTCCGGCAAAGTACAGATTTGGGTGATAAATACTTTCCATCGATTCAGGATTGATTTCCTCCAGGGGAATACCGCCTGCAGTGACAAATTCCTCCTTAAAGGTGGTCTTTCCATTGATGTCCAAAATATAGCAAAAAAGGCATTGAACCAGCTTATTGTTCAGCTTTTTTGGAAAATTTTCAAAGACCTGGTTCTCAGAAATCCCTACCTTAGCACAAAAGTGCTCCCAAAGCCGCGAAGGCAGTCCAAAAAGAGGATGGGATATGACTTTTCTTTTCGGATGTGCCAAGGCATAAGAATGCAATTGTTGCTGATAGTCTTGCTCACGAAGATCCCCTACCCAATTGATTATTGCTCTTCCCTTGTATTGATGATCATGAAGCCATTCCGCCCCAAAGGCAGATAATTTCAACACCGCCGGACCGCTTATTCCCCAGTGGGTAATCAAAACCGGACCACGATAATTGAGCTTAGTCCCTTCGATTTTTACCTCGGCATCAGGCACCGATATCCCCATTAAATCCCGAATGGGCTCTCCGGGAGTATTAAAAGTAAATAAGGAAGGAATGGGCTCTACCACCTTATGCTTCAATGACTTTAGGAAGGAATAACCTTCCTTTTTCGGAAAGCCCCCGGTGGCAACCACCACCCGGTCTGCCCGAAATACTTTTTTTTCTGTAATCAGTTCGAAATAGCCCTTAGCCCAATTGAGTTCCTTCACTCCGGTGGAGCTTAAAATCTGAACCTTGTTTTTCTGGGCCTCTCTCAGCAAGGTATCAATGATAGTTTGGGAAGAATTGGTCACAGGAAACACCCTACCGTCCTCCTCAATCTTCAATTTTACTCCACGGGATTCGAACCATTGAAAGGTATCCGGAATGGAAAAGTGCCGGAATACCCGCTTGAGGAATTTTTCTCCTCTGGGGTAATTTTTTACCAACTTGGAAATTTCCATGGGCCTATGCGTGACATTGCACCGGCCTCCACCTGAGACTTTGACTTTTGAAAGAAGCTTGGGTGATTTTTCAAAAATGGTCACTTCCACCCCGGGGCTACTGGCATGAATAGCAGCAAAAAACCCTGCTGCTCCACCTCCAATCACGGCAATTTTCAAGAATATATTCAGTTAATTTTCAATTACTTAAAATCATCTTCTTTTACTACTACTAAAAGATCCTAAAATTCCTCTAGCCAGTTCTCGAAACAAGGTTCTTCCCATTTGTCTCACCATGGTGTTTTTGCTGAGTTCTTCCAATAAAGACTCCTCTTTGGGAGTTCTGCTGGAAGTTCTTGGAGCCGGACCTGGAAGTTTAGCTTTTTCCTGAGCCTCCTGAATTTGATTCATTTTTCGCTCCAAAATCTCAAAAGCAGAATCATGATCCAGATCCTGATTGTATTTGGGAACTAAGGAAGATGCCCGAACTACCTGATCGATTTCACCATCAGTCAAAATATCCATTCGGGTGATTGGTGCTCTTACCAATGTGTGCGCCAAAGGAGTCGGAATCCCTTTTTCATTCAGTGCCGTAATCAAAGCCTCACCAATACCCATAGAAGTCAAAACCTCTGAAGTCGAATAAAATGGCGAATCCGGATAGTTTTCGGCCGTTTTCGTGATTGCTTTCCGGTCCTTGGCAGTAAATGCACGCAATGCATGCTGAACTTTCAAACCCAATTGGCCCAAAACTGAATCGGGAACGTCTGTTGGGGTTTGTGTACAAAAATAAACCCCCACCCCTTTGGATCGAATCAGCTTAACAATGGCCTCAATCTTCTCCAAAAGATCCTTGGAAGCATTAGAAAAGACCAAATGAGCCTCATCGATGAAGAGACATAGTTTGGGCTGCTTGGCGTCTCCCTGCTCCGGAAAAGTCTCATAAATCTCCGAAAGCAAGCTTAGCATAAAGGTGGAAAACAGCTTGGGTTTGTTTTGAATATCAGTCAGTCGAATGATAGAAATCACTCCTTTGCCATCCTTAGTCCTGACGAAATCATCCACATCAAAAGAAAGCTCCCCGAAAAACCGATCCGCGCCCTGCTGCTCCAACTCAATGATCTTTCTCATGATCGTATTGACCGAGGCTGAGGATACCTGACCAAATTCCTTCTCTATTTCTGATTTTCCTTCTTTGATGACGAATTGGAGAACCCTTTTGAAATCTTTCAGATCCACCAGAGGCATATGATGAAGATCACAATACCTGAAAATCAAGGCCACCACCCCTCTTTGGGTATCGTTGAGCTCCAAAATCTGGGAAATCAGTACCGGCCCAAACTCCGAGACAGTGGCTCGTAGTCTCACTCCCTTTTCATCCGAAAGAGTCATCAGCTCCACTGGTAAGCCTTGAGGATCATAATCCACACCTATGGTTTCTGATCTTTTTCTGATGAAATCAGAAGCTTCACCAGGCATAGCCAAGCCGGAAAGATCCCCTTTCAAGTCCATCAAAACCGAAGGAACGCCCTTTAGGGAGAGTTGCTCGGCAATTACCTGCAAGGTTTTGGTTTTTCCAGTACCGGTAGCACCGGCAATCAAGCCGTGTCGGTTCAGCGTCTTCAGCGGAACTTTGATTTGGGCTCCTGACACCGGACTTCCGTCCAATATCCCTGTCCCTAAAATGATGTAATCGTTTTTATATACCTGTCCCTCAGCTAAATGCTGAATAAACTGTTCTTTGTTGGCCATATTCTGTTTCTATTTGAAAATTCAAACTACAAAAAAACCTTGAGTCTCCTCAAGGTTTTTGTATGCTTCGGAATGGTGACTCCTCAATAAGAGACGACAGGTTCCAAGTTTTTAGCCTGCTGAATGAAATCAGAGACCTTATCCAAAGAAGGAACCACCTTGGTCAAGCCTTTTTCCTCTTGGGTCTTAGTCAAGGCTGCATGTAGATTTTCAGCATTTCGATTTCTAAGCTCTTTTACGGTATCCACACCTGCGGCTTTAAGCAATTCGGCAAATTGACCCGCGACACCGTTGATCCGAAATAGGTCTGCCATATTCACCCAATCCAGAATCTTGCCTTCATCTATACCGGAAGCTTCTGCAAGGGCTTTTCTACCTGCTTTGGTAGCACCCTTTTCCAAAAGTCCTTCTACGGTTTTCACACCTGCATTTGCAAGTTTTCCTTGGAAAACTTCCCCGATGCCTTGAATAGTAGTAATTGCTTTCGCCATGTTTTTTGAGTTTATGATTGTTATTCAGAAAAATCCCACTTAAAAATGAGATTGAGATGGTTAAAATTATTCAGTAATCCGATTTTTCAAAGTGCAAATGCAAAAAACCTGATGGAATTGAAAAATTTTAACTTGGGCATCTGATTTCTTGTTACGTATTTGCAATCAATCTAAATCCCTTTCCCTTGCAAAAAATAGTCCTTTCCCTGATTTTGGTTTTGATCGTTCAAAGCATTTCTATTGCCCAAGGGATTCCCAATTTAGGTCAGACTGACCGCTGGATGAAAGGAGCTTTAGCTGCTTTGGAGAGAAAAGATTATGAAACTGCCAATTCCATTTTCCGAAATCTGATTGACTCAGGTCTGCCCCTCCCGGAAGAGATGCCTTACTATTTTTCTGAGACCTTATACCACCTAGGGCAATATGACAACAGTCAGAATTTCCTGAATAAATACCTTGAAATCACCGGCTTCAATGGCCAAAATTATAAGGGTGCGGTTGAGTTAAAGGAAAAATTGTCCGGTCCGATAGCAGAAATACGAGCCTGCTCTCTTTGTGATCTGAAAGGATATCGATTTGGCACCTGCTTCACTTGCGAAGGAAAAAAGCAAATCGAACAAAGCTGCTCCTATTGCAAATCCAAAGGTGTGGTAGGATGTAGCCGATGTGCGGCTACCGGAATGATCAAAAAGACCAATGTCTTCAATATCGTCGAGTTCTATGAATGTGAGCGATGCTCGGGAAAAGGCCGCCTGACTTGCCCTACCTGTCAGGGTTCAGGCAAGGAAGTCAGCGATTGTAAAACTTGTCAAGGCAGTGGAAAGCTCACTTCTGACCTCATCTGCGATCATAAGGAACACGTCCACGACGCCAAACCGGCAAATTGACTTTAATCCAATAAATTAAGCCAAGCCCTCTTTTTGAATTCAAGTCAGGCTGTCAGAGCCTTATTTGCAATATTTGGCCAAAGATTCCTTAGCACCGGGATAATCCAAAACAGAGGCCAATTTCAAGTCTTCGCAGGCTTGTTTGTTTCTGTTCAAAGCAATCTTCAGCAATCCTCTGTTGAAGTAGGCCTGACCAAAGTCCTTATCCAATTGGATTGCATTTCCATAGGCTTTCAGTGCATCCTCTGGCATACCTAACTGGTGCAAGGCCCGCCCTTTCAAAAAAGAAGCCATTGCAGGAGCTCCCGGAATTTCTTCGGCTTTGGTTGCATATAAAAGTGCCGAAGCGTAGTTATTCTGCTGCAATTGAACGCTGGACAAACTCAGTAAAACCTGAAAATTGCTGGGCTCTAGGTTCAACGCAGTCTCAAAATCCTGTTGGGCTTTTCCGAAATCCCCCAATTCCTGATAGGCTCGCCCTCTATTGTAGAGGATTTTCACATCAGTAGGTTTGTTTTTCAGGTTTTCAGTATAGGTCTGTGCGGCAAGCTCATATTGACCCTTTTCGAAGTATCGATCGGCCGGATTGGCCTTTTGCTCCGAACAGGAAAACAAAGTCCCGGCGAGCACCGGGACCAAAATCATTTTTACTCGTAATCTCATAATCGTTGGTTTAGACTGCTACATTATTCTCTCGCAACGCATCATTGAGTGAAGTTTTTAAATCTGTGGAAGCTTTTCTCTGACCGATAATCAAAGCACAAGGAACTTGGTAAGTGCCTGCGGGGAATTCTTTGGAGAGCGAACCCGGAATCACTACCGAACGAGGAGGCACGTAGCCTTTGTATTCTACCGGTTCGGACCCGGTGACATCGATAATCTTGGAGCTCGCCGTCAAGGTCACCCCCGCACCGATTACAGCTTCTTTACCGATTCTTACTCCTTCTACAATAATAGCTCTGGAGCCAATAAATGCACCATCTTCCACGATTACCGGAGCTGCCTGTACCGGCTCCAATACGCCACCAATCCCTACTCCACCACTCAAATGAACGTTTTTGCCGATTTGTGCACACGAACCGACGGTTGCCCAAGTATCAACCATCGTGCCACTGTCCAAAAAAGCACCGATGTTAACATAACTTGGCATCATGACCACACCCGAGGCAAGGTATGCCCCATATCGTGCCACTGCGTGAGGAACCACCCGAACACCTTGCTTTGCATAGTTGGACTTCAGAGCCATTTTGTCGTGGAATTCAAAAGGTCCCACTTCGATGGTCTGCATTTTTTGAATCGGGAAATAGAGAATAACAGCCTTTTTTACCCAATCATTGACCTGCCAACTTCCGTCTTCCAAGGGTTCGGCGACCCGGATTTTTCCGGCATCCAAATCAGAAATAATGGTTTTTATGGCAATTTCAGTGTTTTTCTCTTTCAGCAATTCCCGGTTTTCCCAGGCTTTTTCTACAATAGTTCGAAGTTCCATTTTTTTACTTTATTTAGTTCTATGAGTGATAATACAGCTCCAAAAATACCTGTCTTGATTGCTTCTACTTTGAAGCCTATTCATGACCCGAGAGCTTTTGGCAAGCTGGCACTTTCGCTTGGCGAAACAAATAAATACAGAATAAACATCATAGGCTTTTCTTCCAAAAAGCTGGAGAATCCCTCCGATTTCCGATACTTTTCTTCTATGGGCGATTTTTCTTCTTGGTCAAGAATCGGCGCTCAGTTCCGTTTTTTCTGGAATCTGTTAAAAATTAGACCTCATTTGGTCATCTCCTGCACTTGGGAATATCTGCCTGTTTTGAGCCTTATGAAGCCCATTTTAGGCTTTAAACTGGTATATGATGTGCAGGAAAACTACACATTCAATCTGGACTTAAATCTTGGGCTGAATGAAGACAAAAAGCAAAAGAGGGCTTCTTGGATTAGGTGGGCAGAAAAACATGCCCGAGTGGATTTGTACCTGTTGGCAGAGAAATGCTATCAAGTAGAAATGCCGGAGAAAAAGCCCTTTCTGGTTTTAGAAAACAAATTTCAAGGCTCCCAAAAGAAAACACATCCCAAGAATTTCAAATCACAAACAGAATTTCATTTTTGCCTCAGCGGTACACTTACCCCGGCTTTTGGAGCAGAGCAAGGCATCCGATGGTTTCAGCAAATACAAAAAATCTATCCCAAATCACGGCTGACTGTCATTGGCCATGTACCAGTTTCCGACTTTTTTCAAAAACTCAAAAGCATTCAACTCGAGTCCCAAGGGATCGAATGGTTGATTTCCGAGACCCCTATTCCCCATCAGGAGCTAATTGACGCCATTTCAGAGGCAGATTTTTCTTTATTGCCCTACACCTTGCACCCAGCGATTGCAGGAAAAATGCCAAGCAAGCTTTTCGAATGTGCAGCTCTTGGCACCCCTGTATTGATCACCCCAAATCCTATATGGGAAAGATTCCTTTCTCCGTTTTCTGGAGGCTACAGCCTGGATTTTTCCGATTTATCCAAAGCACTCTTCCATTTCCAGAAGGCAATGGATCTAGACTACTTTTCCACATCTCCGTCATCTAGGGTGTATTGGAACACGGAGAAAGCTGAGTTACAAGAAGCTATCGAAAAACTCCTTTCCTGATTTCTCAAAGCAAAGGAAGTTTTCCACCAAGCTAAGGAAAACTTATCCACCGATACCCTAAGATTTACACCCAATTGGCCAAAATGGAAACTGGCCTTTTAGCCACATTTTGTCCAAAAACCAGAGCAATACAAGTTTTTAACATACTGAATTTCATTTATTTAATTATTTATTACTTATTGGCTAAAATATTTTTTAGCCAACACTAAATCTAAGATCACAGCTAATTTGAGGTTTTCCACAGGCGATTTAGGATCTATAAAATATTTATTTAGCATTGTCTAAATTATTTTTTACCTTTGGCTTATAAAATTGAAAATCCATGGAATTGACCGTAGCCGAAGAGAACTACCTCAAAGCGATCTATCACCTTTCAGATGCTGGAAAGAAAAGTGTATCCACCAATGACTTGGCAGCAGAGATGAAAAACAAGCCTGCTTCAGTCAGTGATATGCTCAGGAGGCTGGGAGAAAAGGAAGTCATCGAATACAGAAAATATTATGGATTGCAGATCACCGAATCCGGAAAAAGATTGGCTCTTCAGACCATCCGAAAGCATCGACTATGGGAAGTATTTCTGGTGGAGAAATTGAATTTTGCATGGGATGAGGTCCATGAAGTGGCCGAACAGTTGGAGCATATCCACTCCCCTCTTTTGATTCAAAGGCTGGATGCTTACCTCAACTTTCCCAAGTTTGATCCCCACGGAGATCCTATTCCGGATGAGTTTGGAGATGTACGCTCCCGACCACGGGTAGAATTGGCAGAAATGGAAATCAACCAAACCGGTCAAATCGTAGCCGTCAAGGATTCCTCTGCGGCATTTCTTCGCTACTTGGACAAAGTCGGCGCATACATCGGTGCAAGAATTAAAGTCTTGGACAAGGTAGAATTTGACGGCTCATTAGAAATTCAGGTGGACCAAAAAAAGAATCTGTTTATGTCCAAAGAGGTAGCAAGCAATATCCTGGTTCTTCAGTCATGAATACCCTGAGATTATTTCTTTTCCTTTCCTTTTTGGTTTTGGCAGCCTGTAAGCCAGAAGGGGAAACCCAAAGAGAGAAGCCAAGAATTGTGGCTACCACAAGCATTTTGGCTGATGGAATTCAGAACCTTGTCGGAGACAAAGCCGAGGTGGTAGCACTCATGCCTGCAGGAGTCGATCCACATTTGTACAAGGCCTCAGTTCGGGACCTCGATTTATTGACCACGGCTGATTTGGTGGTCTACCATGGACTCTTTTTGGAGGGAAAAATGACAGAGATCTTCGAAAAACTTGCCCTCACCAAAGAACTGATCAACGTTTCGGAAGGGGTAGATAAAAACCAACTGATCCGCTCAGGACCGGAGGCACATAGCGTAGATCCCCACATTTGGTTTGATGTGAAGCTTTGGACTCAAGCTTTGTCATTTGCATCAGAAAAACTTTCCGAATGGAAGCCCGAATGGAAGGAGGAAATTCAGAAAAACACGGATTCCTATCTCCAAAAACTTGCTCAGCTGGACCGAGAAGCCGAAATGAAAGTATCTGAACTAAAGTCAAAAAATCAGGTTTTGGTCACTGCCCATGATGCTTTCGCCTATTTCGGAAAATCCTATGGCATGGAAGTGCATGCCCTGCAGGGTCTCTCCACCCTGAGTGAACCCGGCCTGAGAGACCTGACCGAGCTGATTCAACTGATCGAAAGATACCAAGTCAAAGCCATCTTTGCCGAGCAAACCATCTCTCCCAAAGCCATTCAGGCCGTAGCCAATGGAGTCAGAGAAAATAACCGAACCGTCAAACTTGCCGGGCCTCTATACACCGACAGCCTCGATGCCCCCGGCACTCCTGCGGGAACCTACCTGGGAATGTTTGAAACCAATCTCAACACCATTTACCAAAACCTCATCCCATGATCACACAAGTCGAAGAACCCATCTTGGAAATTCATGACCTGACTGTCAGCTACGATCAGAATCCCGTGCTTTGGAATGTGGATCTTAGCCTTCCCAAAGGAAAGCTGGTTGGAATCCTCGGGCCAAACGGGGCCGGAAAAAGCACCCTGATCAAGGCGATTATGGGCTTAATCCCTCCTACTTCAGGCTATGTAAGAATTTTTGACAAGCCGCTGAATGAGGTCAGAACCCGCATCAGCTACGTCCCTCAAAGAGAATCGGTGGACTGGAATTTCCCGGCTTCGGTATTGGATGTGGTGATGATGGGGACCTACGGGAAATTGGGGCTTTTCAGAAGGCCAGGAAAAAAGGAAAAAGAGCTAGCCATCCATTGCCTTGAACAGGTCGGCATGGCTGGGTTTACCAAAAGACAGATAGCCGAATTGTCCGGAGGTCAGCAGCAGCGGGTATTTATTGCACGAGCCTTGGCCCAGCAGGCTGACTTATACCTGATGGATGAACCTTTTGCCGGCGTGGATATGGCTACAGAGACCGCTATTTTCCAATTGCTGAAAGAAATGGCCGATTCCGGGAAGACGGTGATAGTCGTCCACCACGATATCCATTCAGCCATGAACTTCTTTGATTGGGCGATCATGCTCAATCTTCACCTCGTTGCCTCCGGGCCAAAAGACCTGGTAATGACTGAAGAATTGCTTCGCAAAACCTATGGAGGCAAACTCAATCTATTGACCAAGGTGACTGATTTGATCAAGAGAAAAGAATTCAACCCATTGAAAAGCTGATATGGAGGATTTTGTCTATTTCTTCACCTTTCAGGATCCGAGCATTTTATGGGTCGTTCTCGGTATCACCCTGCTCGGAATTGGATCTGCTTATGTGGGTACGTTTTCTTTTTTGGATAAAAAGGCCCTTTTGGGAGATGCCATTTCACATGCTGTCCTTCCGGGAATTTGCCTAGGATTTATTTTGGCGGGAGAAAAGAACCCGGTTTACATAGTCACGGGAGCCTTTTTATCAGGAGGAGTGGCTACTTTTTTGAGCACTTGGCTGAAAAGAAACACCAAACTCAGTGAAGATGCCATTATCGCCACCATTCTTTCTGTGTTTTTTGGAATTGGGATAGTCATGCTGACTGCACTTCAAAAGTCTGGTAACCCGGAAATAGCCGGCTTGAATACCTTTATTTTCGGAAACGCGATCGGAATCTCCGAAAAAGATCTGATGCTGTATGGAGGATTGGCTCTGTTTATCATTTTGGTTTTGACCTTCTTTTTAAAAGAGTTCCGGCTGATGGTATTTGATCGGGAATACGGGGATTCTATTGGTTTCCCCATGAAAACCATCTCCTTTATCTTCAATGTGCTGATGATTCTTGCGGTGGTGATCGGAATACAGGCTATAGGAGTAGTATTAATGGCTGCCCTCTTGATCACTCCGGGATCTTCAGCCCGATTTTGGACAGATAGGCTGGGCACATTGTTGATTTTGGCTGCTTTGTTTTCAGTGATTTCAGGAGTGATGGGAACATACGTTTCTTTTGTTCTTCCGCAGATGCCCACCGGACCTTGGGTAGTGGTTTTTCTTTCCTTGATCGCCTTGATTTCATTTTTATTCTCCCCAAAAAGCGGGATGCTGTTTCGCTACTTTGCCAGAAAGAAATACCTGAGAAAAACCCACCGAGAGCATTTGCTCAAAGCGCTCTACAAAGCTCTTGAAGAAGGTAAAAAATCCTTACCCATAGAAGAAATCTATGAGCTCTACCCCTACCACAGACCTCAAACCCAGGCTGGTATCAGAGATTTAAAACAAAATAGATACATAAATCAAAATCAAGGCTTTATAGAATTAAGTAATTCAGGTATTTCAGAAGCGATGAGGATAGTACGACTTCACCGATTGTGGGAACTTTACCTCAATGAATCCATGAATATCGCCCCGGATCATGTGCATGATTCGGCAGAGCAGCTGGAGCATTTGCTTACTCCAGAGTTGGAAGCTTTGCTTGAAAAACGACTGAATTACCCTGCCTTGGATCCCCATCAAGAAACCATTCCCAGAGACCGACCATGACTTTCGATTCCAACGCCTTTCTGATCATTTTCACCGGCTCCCTGATCGCTATTTCCTGCGGCATGTTGGGCGTATTTCTTATGCTCCGCAAAATGTCGATGACGGGTGATGCCATATCCCATGCCGTTTTGCCGGGGATTGTCATTGGTTTTTTTGTCTCAGGAAGTCAAAGAAGTCTGGAAGTCATCTTGGGGGCTGGCCTGCTTGGGATTTTGGCCACATTGATGATTGACTGGCTGCGCAAAAAAGCTCGGGTTCAGCTCGATGCCTCCATCGGAATCACCTTTACCCTACTTTTCGCCATTGGGATTATTTTCATCAATATTTTTGCGTACAAAGTGGATTTAGATCAGGAATGCGTACTGTACGGAGAAATCGCCTATTTGCCAATTGACCTTTGGATTACCAAAAGCGGACTGAATCTGGGACCAAGAATCACCTGGCTTGCCGGGCTTAATTTCTTTTTTGTGTCCGGGTTTATCTATCTATTATTTAAGGAGTTAACCCTTACCAGCTTCGATGAAAGCTTTGGTTCTGTAATCGGTATCCCGTCCAAAGGAATCAATCTGGCCCTGATGAGCATGGTTTCCTACACCACAGTTAGCAGTTTCGAATCAGTCGGGGCAATTCTGGTTGTGGCTCTTCTGGTTGTGCCTCCTGCCACAGCTTTCCTTTGGACCAAAAGTCTCCTTCCCCTCCTCAAGGTTACCGTGATTTTGGGTATTTTGATTTCCTTTTTTGGCTATTATCTTGCCTACTGGTTGGATAGCTCGATCGCAGGAATGATGGTGACAGTGGCTGGATTGTTTTTTGGGGCAAGCGTTTTGCTAAACAGAAAGCGGAACAGCAGCAAAAGCGGAACTTCTCCTCTTCCTCAGTCGTTTGGAATTTGAAATCGTCACTTATGAAATATTTCAGCATTTTACTTTTCGGATTACTTCTGAGCACTTCCTCTTTGGCCCAAGGCCAAATCGAGTGGTTGAAGTTTGAAGAAGCAATAGCAGCCAATGCCCAAAACCCGAAAATGATTTTGGTCGATGTCTACACCGATTGGTGTGGCTGGTGCAAAAAGATGGACAAGGAAACCTTCACCGATGCCAAGGTGGTGGAGTACATCAATTCCAACTTCTATGCTGTGAAATTAAATGCAGAGGACACCAAAAGAACCTTTGAATTCATGGGTAAAACCTACAATGAAGCCCAAATGGCAGCAGCTATGCGGGTCAGGTCTTACCCAAATTTTGTGATTATCGAACCCAAACTTCAGAATATTGCCCAAATGCCAGGCTATAGACCCGCTTCTGATTTTTTGACAAGCTTGGATGAACTGATCGAAAAAGCCTTCAAACCCAAGCTATGAGTTTTTCACTTGCTGAAAGGGAAGATACCGTCATCGCCCTTGCCACACCTCAGGGAGTCGGTGCCATAGCAGTTATCCGCCTTTCCGGAAAAGATGCCATCCGGGTCACCAATTCTGTATTTTTTGGAAAAAATCTGGAAAAAGTCCCCTCACACACCATTCATTTTGGGACTATTCGGGATGGAGAAAAGATCATTGACGAGGTTCTGGTTTCTGTTTTTATCGCTCCCAAATCCTTCACTAAGGAAAATGTGGTGGAAATATCCACTCATGGTTCTTCATACATTATCAATCAGGTTCTCAAGCTATTTGTCCGAAAGGGGGTTCGACTAGCCAAACCTGGAGAATTCACCCAAAGGGCCTTTCTCAATGGACAGTTTGACTTGGCGCAAGCCGAAGCAGTTGCGGATTTGATCCATGCAGATTCAGAAACCAGCCATCAAGCCGCCCTGAATCAAATGCGGGGGGGATTTTCCTCAGAGATTCAGGAACTGAGAAATCAGCTGATTCACTTTGCCTCCATGATTGAGTTGGAATTGGATTTTGTGGAAGAAGATGTGGAGTTCGCAAGCAGAAATGATCTGAGAGTCTTGGTCGAGCGCATTCTGAGAATCGTAGAAGAGCTGATTCTCAGCTTTGACTTGGGGAATGTGATCAAAAACGGAGTTCCCACCGTCATAGCAGGAAAGCCCAACGCTGGAAAATCCACGCTTTTAAATGCATTACTAAATGAAGAGAAAGCCATTGTTTCCGATATCGCCGGTACCACCCGGGATTTTATCGAGGATGAAATCAGCATTGGCGGAGTCATATTTCGCTTCATCGATACTGCCGGACTAAGGGAAACGACTGATACCATCGAAGCTATCGGAGTCAGCCGAACTCAGGAGAAAATGAAGACCGCTTCGTTGATTTTGTATCTTTTTGACCTGAGCGATACAGACTTGGTGGAGATCAACCGGGATATCAATAAGCTGGAGAATTTGGGAGTTCCTTTTCTTAAAGTAGCAAACAAGACAGATAAGGCTAAAGAAAATATTATCAATGAATTAAAGGAAAAACATCCGGACACAATTTTTATTTCGGCAGGAAAAAAAGAAAACCTGGAAGGCCTCAAATCCCGAATCTTGGAACTGGTCAATCTGGATAAATTCCGTACCGGAAATACTATCGTGACCAACGTACGCCACTACGATAGCCTAACCAAAACCCGTGAATCCCTACTCGATGTATTAGCAGGTCTAGACCAGGAAGTGACCAATGATTTTCTGGCCATGGACATCCGAAGGTCCTTGCATTACCTCGGGGAGATTACTGGACAAGTGACGACGGATGATTTGCTGGCGAATATTTTTTCGAAGTTTTGTATCGGGAAGTAAAACCCCTGAAATCCCACTTCTCCACTACTTAGGACTATTCTTTAAACTTGGACTTTTTTCGGTCTCAAAATCAAAACTTAAACTCCTCAACTGAGCCCAAAGTCTGGGAAGAAAAGGTAAAGTGCAGAGAATACCTCCCAAAGTCAAAACCGGTGCTGGCGATAGAAAATACTCTCCACCTGTCAAAATCGAAAGTATTAACATCGTACTAAAAGGAAGGGAAACGGCCAAAATATTGATAGCCAACTCCAAATCGAAAGTCTTTTTCCCGGATGGATTCTGGCTTTCCAGTTTGGCTATCCCTGCCATGTGGGCAAAGGGCCAAAACGAAGCGCTGGACAAAGGAAAGACAAGCAAAAACAGAACTGCTGTGGCACTTGAAATAGGAATAAAGGTGAGAATCAATCCACTAATCAGTAAAGATATCCCTGCCCGAAGCATCAAAATGGAGAAGATTTTTTGAATTGAGGTCCACTTGAGTACCACCGAAACACCGATAAATAAAAGAATCAGCGGAGTCATCATATCCTTAAGCATCAGGACTGGGCTTCTGAAAAATTCAGGAAGTGAGCTCAGATTAAATCCAAAAGACAAGAGCAAAAGAGAGGAAATCAGAACCAGATTTATGGGTTCCTTTAGCATAGCCAAAAGCAAAGATTTCACCTTTTGCTTATTGGACTGAGCACCCAAATGCTGTACCCGATAATACCACGACATGGCTAGCAAATAGGAAATCACCAATACGAATAGCTTATTGCCCACATCCCCGATGGCAGCCCAAGCCAAAGCTTCCTCACCCAAAAACTCAATTATAAACGGAAAGCAAGACAATCCAGGAGCTAAAGAAGGAAAAAGCAACATCCAGGTTCTATGCTGAGGAGAATTGGGCTTGACGCCGAGCCAGGGTACAATAAAATAACTCACGCCCAGCATGATTGCATTCCAAGTCAGCACCAAGACTGGAAGTAAAAGCAACTCAGAATCCATCTTGATGCCCAGCAGGGCCACAAAAATCATAGCCGGAAGCGACAAATCAAGAATCACCACTTTCAGCCCTTTTTTATGATCCTCCTGGATTAGCTTTCCCCGAAGGAAATAACCCAAGAGAATCAATAGAAGAATGGATACCGTTTTTTCTAATCCCAAAACCATAAGTTCGGCTTATGCTTGCGTTACTTTTTTGAATGTTTCCAAGAATAGCTCCAATTCATCATGGGTACCCATGCTTACCCTACACCAAGGCTTCTCATACATTTCATAGGTTCTTATCCCTACTCCTTCCTGCACCATGGCATTCATAAATTGCTTCCCTTCCATGTGGATTGGAAAAATCAAAAAGCTGGTGTAGGAAGGGATAGGCTGATAGCCCAACTTGATAATTTCTTCGGTGACAAATTCTCTGCAATCTTGGTTTTGAGAGCGGCAACTTGAGAGGAAATCCCTTTCTTGCATACTGGCAATAGCCCCTTTCAATGAAGTCAAACAAAGGCCCATGGTACTTCGGACTTTGGAAGTAATGCTCTCTATCCTTTCCTCGGTAGCCACGATGTATCCGATTCTGAGACCGGCCATTCCATGGATTTTGCTAAAAGTTCTAGCGACGATAACATCCTTTCCTTCAGCTACTAGACCTACCATCGTCTGATCTTCTGGATTAGGTAAAAACTCCAGATAGGCCTCATCCACAAAAACAGGCACTTTAGCAGAGGCAGTCTTACAAAACTCCTTCAAAGCGGTGGCATCTGTGATCGAACCGGTTGGATTATTTGGATTGCAGATATAGACCAGTCGGGTATCCGAGTCGATAGCCGCTTGCATTCCATTCAAATCATGGGCATAATCAGCTGCCAAGGTGACCGGCTTCCAAGTTCCTCCCATGGCCTGTGCCGTATTCATCACAGACATGTAAGATGGATCTGCCGAGACTATATTTCCGCCATTTTGAAAGCGTGTAATAGCAATTTTCTCCAGCAAGTCTGTAGAACCAGGCCCCAACATGATATTGGAAGGCTTTACTCCCTCCTTTTCTGCAATCATCCGGATCAGCGTTTGGGCATCACCGTGCCCGTATCGATTTCCTTCAGCCACCGAATTGGCGATGGCCTGAACCACCTTGGGAGATGGGCCATAGGGATTTTCGTTGGCATTTAATCGGGCAATTAATCGGGTTTCGGCTAGGTGGGAATCAGGCAAAAACTCCCTCAGCGTACTTTTAGCACTGTACTGAACTAGATTTCTTTCAGGAATGGAGGCAAAAGCAGGAGCCGCCATAAAGCCCGATGCTGCAAGCAGACTGGATTTGAGCCAATCTCTTCTGGAGAATGATTTATTCATGATTGTTGATAGGTTTGGTTGCTACTGGAAAAAGATCAAAATCGTACCACCGTGGAAAAGTGGGAAAGATTTCGGCCAGATTATTTTGGGTTGATTCAGATTTTAACCTGAAACTTAATTTTCATCTCAATATGAGACTTTATTGGTTAAATTTAAAACCATATTTTTTACTTTTTGCACAATATTTAATAATAAGACATTTTTTTTAATCCATTTTTAAATTAGGCAACATTAAAATCCGTAAGGAGAGCCCTTCCATTTCACCCTTCCTCACTCTACTCATTCAGCCTTGATTTCAGGAAAGCTCAAAAAATCTATGTCTTCACAGATTAAACTATAAATATTTGACTATCTGTTTTTTGCATTTCAATTCATCATATTTGAATAATATATTGTTTTTTCATTTTTTTCAAAATTAAATTTGGATCAATAGGTATTTTATCCTAATATTCAGCTGTTTATACTCCCAATTGAAACAGAAATATTCAACAAACGAATAGCTGACTTTATGAAAATCGGATTTCTCGGCGGGACTTCACTCGCACAAACCCTCGGAAAAAAATGCATTGAAGCCGGTTTGAATCCCGTCTTCGGAGTACGATCAGATTTTGATGTAGAAGCCCCTGATTGGAAAGTACTCAATCGGCTTTATAATCGAATTTGCCCCTATGAGTCGGCAATTATCCAATCGGAAATCGTGCTGATCTGTGCAGAAAATGAGTTTCTCCCTGATATTTTCAAGGCTATAAAAAATGTGGACACTTCAGATAAACTGATTGTAGACTGTACCAATGCCCACTATGACAAAAAACTGGCAGTGTCCACCACCAAGCACCTCAAAAAGGCAGCGCCAAAGGCATTCTTGTTCAAAGCCTTTAATAATCTGGGGATAGACTATCCCAAATCCGACCACTTGGGAATAATCAAAGAAACCTATTACTGCGGAGAAAACATACCGGATAAAATCAGAATCAAAAGACTGATAGAACATATTGGTTTCAAGGCTATTGACGCAGGTCAAATCGATAATGCTCCCCTGTTGGAGGCATTTTACCATTTGAGCAAAGAAATTTCCTGGAATAGAAAGGACCAATCCAACATGCATTTCAAACTGGTTTCCATCTGATTATCATTTTTCCAATCACCCGAATGGTGGGACTTCGGTTCCACCATTTTTTTATGTTCAAGAGTAATCAGTTATTGATCATTTGGATCCTTTGGTAGACCTAGAAGTTGGTTGAAAAATTATTGAGAATCGGTCCCACAGAAAGCCCGTTTCAAAATTCCATTGCCAAGTAAAATGATTCTGTTTTTATAAAAAAATCCAACTTTTATTCGTATTTAAAGAATAATTCAGAATTAAATAAATTTTATCTTAAAAACTGAGTTCGCCATCGGAATAAAAATTTGAAAACTATCTGGAAAAATATTTCCTCCTTCTAATTTTCAAAACCATATTTGAAATATAAAGAAGCGACTCACCTTACTGAATGAACGTACTCGTAATCGACATAGGCGGCTCAAACATCAAGCTTTTGGCCACGGGTCAGCCCGAAAGAATAAAAATCCCCTCAGGAAGCGATTTCAAACCGGAAGATTTGATTCCTCTGGTCAAAGATGCCACCAAAGATTGGCCCTATGAGGCGATCTCCATTGGCTTTCCCGGGGTGGTAAAACACGGAGTCATCGCAGCAGATCCGGTCAACATGGGAAAAGGCTGGATGGGATACGATTTTCAGAAAGCTTTTGGAATGCCCGTGCGAATCATCAATGATGCAGCCATGCAGGCGCTGGGAAGCTATGAAGGCGGCAAACTTCTCTTTATGGGTTTCGGGACAGGTTTGGGTACAGCCATGGTTTTCAAAGACCTTATTCTTCCTCTCGAAGGAGGACACCTCCCATTCAAACAGGGCACATTTGAAACCCATGTCGGTAATGCTGCCATGAAAAAGGTAGGAAAAAAGAAGTGGAAAGAACTTGTCTATCAAACGATCGAACACTTCAGACACTGTTTCCAGCCTGACGAAATCGTCCTTGGCGGTGGAAATTCCAAATACTTGGAAGAAATTCCCGATAAATGCCGTCTAGGATCGAACAAAAATGCCTTCACCGGGGGTTTCAGACTTTGGGAAAGAGAGTTTAAAATCTGATTCTGCCCCTACTCCCTTATTATTTCCAACATGACACAAGTCAAATCTGACGCATTAGTATTTTATGGAGCTACGGGAGACCTGGCTTTCAAAAAGATTTTCCCTGCTCTGAATCAAATGGTGATTCGCGGCAATTTGAACGTCCCGATCATCGGTGTGGCAAGGGGGGATTATGATTTGGAAAAACTCAGAGAGCGAGCCAAAGAAAGCATCCAAAAACACGGAAAATTCACTGAAGAATCCTTTCGTCAGTTTTGCGAAAAACTTCAATTCGTCGGCGGTGACTATACCGACCCGGAAACCTTCCGGAGGATTCGCACCGCTTTGGGAGATGCCAAAAATCCCACTCATTACTTGGCGATTCCTCCTGTACTTTTCCCCAAAATCATTGAACAGCTATCCGCCTCAGGATGTGCAGAAGGAGCAAGAGTGATTGTAGAAAAGCCATTTGGCACAGACCTAAAGTCAGCTAAAGAACTCAATTCCATCCTTTTATCCAAGTTTGAAGAGAAGTCAATTTATAGGATCGACCATTATTTAGGAAAGCGTCCTGTCAACAATATCGTTTTCTTCCGCTTTGTCAATTCACTCCTCGAGCCGGTTTGGAACAGAGATCATGTAGAGTCTATGCAGATCACCATGGCTGAGGATTTTGGCATCCAAAGTCGGGGAGCTTTCTATGACAATACAGGTGCGATTCGGGATGTAGTCCAAAATCACCTCTTTCAGATTCTCTGCAATCTGACCATGGAGCCTCCAAAAGCTCTCGACAGTGAATCCATCCGGGATGAAAAAGTCAATGTGCTCAAAGCCATTGCTCCTTTCAAATCAGAAGATGTGGTCAAAGGTCAATATGAAGGCTACTTGCAGGAAAATAAAGTTGACCCCAACTCCAAAACAGAAACATTCGCAGCCATTCGGCTTCATATAGATTCTCCGCGCTGGAAAGGCGTTCCTTTCTTTATCCGGGCAGGGAAATACCTTCCTGTAACCTGTACCGAAATTCTGGTCAGATTCAAGCATTTGCCCTCCGCCTATTCTTCCATAGCTACCCAACCCAACCATATTCGCTTCCGAATCAGTCCGGATGTCTCGGTGGGATTCGGAATGCTGATCATGGCTCCGGAGGAAGACATGGCGTCTGTTTTGAGTGAAGTTCAGGGAAATCCCACCCCTTTCCCCAATGAAAAAGAGGCATACGAGCGGGTTTTGACAGATGCCATGGCTGGAGATCCGACCCATTTTGCGCGTCAGGACTACGTGGAAGAAGCATGGAAAATTGTCGATGAATATCTCGCTGAAGATCATCCAGTGTATCCCTATGCACCCAAATCCTGGGGGCCGGAAATAACGGATAAGCAAGTAATGCCGCCCGGAGGCTGGAAAAATCCAATTGTTTCAAAAAAGTAACTTATGCAAATCAACGTTTATTCTTCTGCAGAGGAGGTAGCCCATGAGGCTGCACAATGGATTTCTTCTTTGGCAAAAAGCAAAATTGAAAGTAAGGGCTCATTTTCATTCGCAATAAGCGGAGGGCGAACTCCATGGGAAATGCTGGCTAAGCTGGCACAAGAGAATTTGCCTTGGGAAAAAATCAATCTCTTTCAGGTAGATGAGCGAATTGCTCCTGAAGGTCATGAGGATAGAAATCTTACCCAACTTTTTCAGGTTCTTCAAGGAACCCGACTGATGACCAGATTAAATATATTCCCTATTCACGTCATCTCTGAAAATCTGCAGGAGGCCTGTGAGGAATATGCTCAGCATATTGAGCAAATCACCGGTAATAGCAAGCTGGACCTGATTCACCTGGGGATGGGTGCAGATGGACATACAGCTTCCTTAATCCCCGGTGATAAAGTCTGTGATGTGGAAAATCAAATGATAGCACTTACTGACCAACCTTACCAAGGCAGGCAAAGAATGACCATGACTTACCCTTTGATCAATCAGGCAGAAAACATCCTTTGGCTGATCACAGGAGAGGAAAAAAAGGAAATGCTGGTAAGAATGCTCAATAAAGATCCCGAAATTCCAGCCGGCAAAATCAAACAAGATCAGGCAATTTTAATGACTGATTTGCTGTAAAACTCCATCAGCCTTCCCTTTGAAAGGAAGGCTTTTTTTTGAAAAGCATCTTTGGCTATCTTTCAAAAAATTGCCCAAAATGCTCAACCTATTCAACAAAGCACTTTCTCTCCCTGAGAAAACAGCCATTATAGACTCAGAAGGGAGTCATTCTTTTCAAAAACTCAATACTTATTCCGACCAAATCGCCTCCTTCCTTCTCCAGGGAAATCCTGATTTGAATGAGAAGCGAGTGGCCTTTATGGTCAATCCGGATTTCGATTATGTGAAAATCCAATGGGCTATCTGGAAAGCGGGAGGAATTGCCGTTCCCCTTTGTATCACCTACCCGCTCCCTTCCTTGACTTATGTAATCGAGGATACCCAAACTGAAATAATCATCGCAGGTCCGGAATATGTGGAATTGCTTTCGAAATATGCAAAGGAAAAAGGAATTCGCTTTTTGAACCTCTCTGATTTAGAATCTTCCGGTTCCAGCCCTATTCTTCCGGAAATAGAAAGTAGCCGTGGGGCCATGATTCTTTACACTTCAGGGACTACCAGCCTCCCCAAAGGGGTTTTGACCACGCACGCCAATATCGAGTCTCAGATTTCTACTCTGATCGAAGCCTGGAAATGGACAGAAAAAGACCACACCCTTTGCCTTCTCCCCTTACACCATGTACATGGAATCATCAATGTCGTTTCCTGTGCCCTTTGGTCAGGAGCCACGGTGGAATTTCTTCATCCATTTGATGCCAAGCAGGTTTTCGGCAAATTCCTGGAAGGAAAGATCAATGTCTTCATGGCTGTTCCGACGATCTATTTCAAGCTCGTTTCTGAATTTGAATCGAGTTCAGAAAAGGAAAAAGATGCGTTATTTGAATGCATGAAGCAATTCCGCTTGATGGTGTCTGGTTCGGCAGCCTTACCCGTTTCTGTCATGGAAAAATGGAAAGCAATCTCCGGACATTACCTTTTGGAACGCTATGGAATGACCGAAATCGGCATGGCAATCAGCAATCCCTACGAGGGCCCAAGAAAAGCCGGATACATTGGAAAACCACTTCCGGGAGTAAAGACCCGGTTAGTCGATGAGGAAAACAGGCCAGTAGATTCAGGCCAACCCGGAGAAATCCAGATCCAAGGCCCATCAGTTTTCAAGGAATATTGGGGAAAACCGGAAGCCACAGCGAAATCATTCACCTCAGACGGCTGGTTCAAAACCGGGGATGTGGCAGTGATAGAAGAGGGATATTTCCGCATTTTAGGCCGGGATTCAGTAGATATCATTAAATCCGGAGGCTATAAAATCTCTGCATTGGAAATTGAGGAAGTTATGAGAAAGCATCCTTTAATCAAGGACTGTGGAGTAGTAGGAATACCGGATGAGGAATGGGGAGAATTGGTCTCAGCGGCCTTGGTAACCCAAGAACCCATGGATTTAAAGGTCCTCAATCAATGGATGAGGGAACAAATGCCCGCATATAAAACTCCCCGAAAGTATTTGATCCTGAATGAACTCCCCCGAAATGCCATGGGAAAAGTGGTCAAAAACGAATTGAAGAAGCTTTTTAACCAAGAGTCAAAATGATTCAGGGACTTGCTATTCTTTCCTTTTCCTTTCTTCTGGGCATGTGGTCCGGAGAATTGCTTGGTTCTTGGCTGGGAATCAATGCCAATGTGGGAGGCGTAGGATTTGCCATGATTTTCCTTTTGCTATCCAAAGAATACCTAAGCAAAAAAGGCTGGTGGAAATCCGATTTGGAATTTGGAATCGAATTCTGGAACAAGCTTTACATCCCGGTGGTCATTGCCATGGCAGCCAGTTTGAATGTCAAATCCGCACTCTCCTCGGGGACCTTGGCCATTTTGGCTGGTATCATCCCGGTATTTTTGGCCTTTTGGGTATTCAAAATTCTGATCAAAAACCTCCCCTCTTCCCATGAATGAGCTGACTCAGGTTTTGGACAAAAACGGATTGATTGTCGCCTTTCTTCTGGTGGGGCTGCTGACTTGGTTAACGGATCTTTTCTCCAAAAAAGTCCTGAAGTCACGAATTCCAGGATCGGCAATTGCCATTTTTTTAGCGCTTTTCTTCGGCTATTTGGGAGGAGTAGTTGCCGGAGGAGAAAAAGGATTGGCAGATATCAACTTATTCAAAGGTCTTTCTGTCTTGGGAGGCTCCATGTTTCGGGACTTTGCCATTGTGGCTACAGCGATTGGAGCCAGTTTTCTGCTGATCCGAAAAAGCGGACTTCTCGGACTTATTTCCCTGATTTTGGGAATAGCTGTATTTTTCATTTCTGGAGTTGCTTTGGCTTGGGTAATGGGCTATCGGGATGCGGTCAGCCTTTGTACCATCGGAGCAGGAGCATGTACCTACATCGTGGGACCGGTTACCGGAGGAGCTTTGGGGGCTAGCTCGGAGGTCATTGCCTTGAGTATCGGCACGGGAGTGGTCAAGACCATCGCAGTAACTATTTTCACTCCCATTTTTGCCAAAAAAATCGGGTTGGAAAGTCCCGGTTCAGCTATGGCTTTTGGAGGAATCATGGGCACTTCCAGCGGGGTAGCTGCCGGATTGGCTGCCACTGATCCCAAATTGGTCCCTTATGGAGCAGTGACCGCCACCTTTTACACGGGTTTAGGATGTCTGGTTTGTCCTTCCCTGTTTTACCTGTTAATTTCAGCTTTGCTTAGCTGACCAATCCCAAAATGATGATCCAAAATGCTTTAAGACTTTCAAGTTTCACCTTGATTTTGACTGCCTTATTTTTCTCCTCCTGCCAAAAACAGAAAGAAAAAACGGTGGTGGAAGCACCAAAAGAACGTATTTCCATTGCTGAAATCGAGGAAGGAATCAAGACTTACATTGCCCAAGTTTCGGCTGAAAATGAGGGTATTTTTCCTGTGAAGGACGAAAACCACGACCTTAAAATGAAACTGGTTAGAGTTCATACCGAGTATCTTTCTAACCTAGGTCCTGACAGTCATTTTGCCTGCGTGGACTTGGTGGATGAAAGCGGGGAAGTTTTTGACGTGGATTTTTTCATGGAGGGAAAGCCGGGTGAAATGAAAGTCACCCAGACTACCGTCCATAAATTAAACGGAAAACCTTTTTACAGCTGGAAACAAAAGAAAGACAAAACTTGGTATCGAGTACCCATGGAACAAACCGACAATTCTCTTTTAGGAGTGATCGAAGGCAAGGACAGCTTCGAGTTTTATTATACTGTCACTGTACCCCCTTTGACCGAAAAAGCCAAACTTTGGATTCCTTTGGCCGAATCGGATCCATTTCAAACAGTGGAGGTTCTGGAAATTTCCACCCCGGTAGAAGCCAAAAAACTCAATGATCCGGTGAATAAGAATACCATCCTTTATCTGGAACTCAGCCCGGGGCAAAGTGGAAAAGATATCAAGATTGCCTATTCGGTCAATCGAAAAGAAAAAGGGCCATATGAAGCTCCTGCACCAGATCCTGAAGTCGATTTGGCTTCTAATATCCTGATGCCCAAAGGCGGCCGATTTGAGGAAATAGCAAAAGAAGCACTAGGGCCGAAGATCAATGAATCTCATTTGATTCAGGCAAGAGCCCTGTATGACTACATCATTGACAACATGCGGTATATGAAGTTTGGGGATTTTGGACGTGGTGATTCCAACTATGCCTGTGATTCCAAAACGGGGAATTGCTCGGAATTCCACTCCTTCTTTATTTCTTTAGCCAGATCGGTTGGGATTCCTGCACGATTTGCAATTGGTGCTTCTATACCTTCTGATCGTAATGAAGGAGGAATCGATGGATATCATTGCTGGGCGGAATTTTATGCCGATGGAAAATGGTGGCCTGTAGATATCAGCGAGGCCAATAAATATACGGCCTTGGCCACTTACTATTTTGGAAGGCATCCTGCCAATCGAATTGAATTGACAAGAGGAAGAGATTTGGAAGTCAGTCCTTCCCCTGCCTCCGGACCCATAAATTTTCTAGCTTATCCTTATTTGGAAATTGCCGGAAAGGAAGTCAAAGCCCCTACCCGATTTACTTTCCAGAGAAAGTCATAAACTAAAAAAGGTTGCCAAATGGCAACCTTTTGAATTTTTATCTTTTCAAAATTAAGCTGAAGCAGTGCTGTCAGTAGCTGTAGAATCTTCAGATGGATGCTCTGAAGGATGTTCTGAAGGGTGCTCACCGCCTTCAGCGGGATGTTCTCCTTCCATTTGCTCAGTAGCCTCTTCAGAAGTTTCTTCCTTTTTACCTCCGCAAGAAGTAAAAAGAGTAGCTGATAGAAATCCCATGGCCAGGAAAAGGACGAGGGTAGATTTAATTTTTTTCATGATTGGGTAAGGTTTGGTTTTTTTACAATTCCAAATTATCAAAAAAGCTGCCAATATTGCGAATAGCCTGAGTTTGGACAATGCTTTCGAACTCAATTAAGAAATAAGGAAGAAATTAAATGAAATGTATTTTTCAAGAGAATAAAGTAATGGATTCTAGCATTTTAGCTTATATTTCTTTGGCTATTTTTATTCAAAGGCATGAAATCAAAAATCCAATCGAAGCAGTCCAATCTTGGGTTTACCCTGAGGGGTTTGGAAAATACCCGGATAGAATCCCTCAGTGACGGAGTTTTTGCCATTGCAATCGGCCTGCTGCTACTATCCAGCAGTCCTCCCAAAACCTACGATGAACTCCGCGTTTTCATCAAGGATTTTATCCCTTTTGCGGGGACCATTTCCATTTTGATGGCGATTTGGTATCAGCATTACCTGTTTTTCATCCGGTTTGGGTTGCGGGACGCAGGGACCACGGCCATTAATACTGCCCTTCTTTTTTTGGTCTTATTCTACACATATCCTCTCAAATTTTTATTTCAGGTTTTAATTGAAATTTATAGGGCTTTACTTACTGGAAATCAATCCTTAATGAATTCTATTTTTGAAGAAAAAATAAGACTGCAAGACGCTCCGGAGTTAATGGTTATTTATGGATTAGGAGCCACCGCCATCTTCTTGATTTTTGTTTGGCTCAATGTCCGAGCCCTGAAAAAGGCAGACCAGCTCTCACTCAGTCCGGTAGAAAAAGTCCTCACCCAAAACAGCATCCGACTCAATGCCACAGCAGGGTTGATCCCTTTCCTTTCAGCTTTGTTTGCCTATTTTGAATTGGGAGGCACCTACACTTTTATGCTTTCAGGATTCATTTACATGCTCTATCCTATCCTGATGCCAATCGTCGGCTATTATGGTGGAAAAAAGTTGGAGATCTTTGAATCGAAATAATCTGGTTTCGCCTTCGAAGGAACTTTGAACTCATTTCCACTCGTTAGAAAAATTCAATCACCAATTTTATGTCCACTTCACTTTTAATCAAAAACATGGTCTGTCCCCGCTGCATCGAAGCAGTGTCGGAGATTTTTTCCGGTGAAAATCTGGAGGCCAAAGTGGAATTGGGAAAGGTGCGTTTGGAAAAATCCATCTCTGAGGCGCAAAAAGAAAAACTAGCCCAACTACTTCAAAATCGAGGTTTTGAACTCTTGGAATCAGGCAAGTCTGCGCTGATTTCCCAAATCAAAACCGGGATAATTGATCTGGTGCATCATCAGGATAACCAACTTCAGAAAAACTTATCCTCTTACCTTTCACAAAAGCTAAATCAGGAATACAGCGGGTTGAGCAAGCTTTTCTCCCAAGTAGAAGGCATCACCATCGAGCGGTATTACACCCTCCAAAAGATCGAGAAGGTAAAAGAATTCCTCTTTTACGATGAATTGAGCTTGTCCGAAATTGCCTTCAAAATGGGCTATAGTTCTGTTGCTTACCTTAGTGCCCAATTCAAAAAAGAAACGGGAATGACCCCGAGTGAATTCAAGAAAAATGGGCAGGTGAAACGGAAGAGCTTGGATGGGATTTAAACCCGAATCCTTAAAAACACTTGAACCTAAAAATTCTTTCTTTTCCTAGGATTTTCCCTTGCCAGACTTTGAACTAAAACCTATCTTCAGTCGGATAAAAAGGGGGAAATTTTCGAATTTTTTTGGTAATAAAAGACCTAAAGGGTGCACATAGCCGACCAAGATTTGGGGAATATTTATACCAAAGGTGCACATATAAATAAGTTAGTGGCAACCTTAGAAGACACCCAAAACCAAAACATTAAAATTGAAAATGGCAGGAATTGACGACATAATAAAAGCTTCTCAATTGACACAAAATATCCATAAGTCGTTAGGTCTAAGTTCTCAACTTTCAGAAATGCTAAAATTTCAACAACGAATGACAAGTGGTTTTAGCGGACTTACTGACCTTGCAAAAATCTTACAACAACAACAGCAGACAATAAAAAGTCTTAGTGGAATAAGTATGCTGACAGAGCTTACCAAAGGTATGCAACAGCATGACCGACTTATGAAAAGTTTAAGTGGCGTATCTATGGTGACAGAACTTTCGAAAAGTATGCAAGAACAAAAAACGGCATTAAGCCCTACTTTTTTAGCATTTGACGCATTAACAAAGTCAATGAAGTCTTATTCAAACTTTGGTATTCCGCAAACAACACTTGACGCAATAACATCTATAAACAGGCAACACGAACAACTTTTTGGTGGAATAAGAGCAATGACAGACGCTCTTAGAATTCAATCGCCAGCGATAACACAAATAAATAGTCTTCATTTTGCGTTAGGTGGCATTTCAGGACACATTGCCGCATTAGCGGCACAACAAAAAAATTGGACAATAATTGAAGATTTTGAAGAAGTTACAGAAAAGGCTCTTGACTTTACCGAAACGCTAACAGAAGAAGTTACTAAAGAACAGCAAAGACAATTTCAAGTGTTACTGACTTTAGTTTTTGCGTTTCTCAAAAAACATAAAGTACTTGGCGTATCAGCATTACTAATCATTGACATTTTTCTACGGTTTGCCGACATACACCAATACTATGACTTTCTAAAAGACAAACCAGAATCAGCGACAAAAGCTGACTTAAATCAAATATCAATTAAGCAAGACTCTGTTTTGCATTTTATTAATTTGGTAAACGAACAATTTAAACAAGCCAATGAATACCGAATCACAAACCGAGCTTGTGAAGTAAAACTTAAACCGAAATTAAAAACATTGACACTTGCAAGACTTCCGAAAGACTTTGAATTAATTGTTGTTCAAATTCATCACAAGTGGGTTTTTGTAAGCTATTTTGACCCCATAGACAATTTACCGCAGACAGGTTGGATATTGAAAAAATATTTAGATAAACCATGAAAGAAATAAAGGCAGCCGCTAAAATGGGTTTTGCGCCAGGCGGGGTGACGTGCAAACTTGGAGCTTTGTGCTTCTATTCAAGTTCAGTGCTGGTTGACAGTTTTGTTCTTTGAAACCCGTCAAAAAACAAAGCCCCAAACCGTTATACGCAAGTTGAATTATGCCAAAGGAGAGAATATTTTACATATACCTATTAATAAGTTCATTGGATAATGAAGTTTTCTATGTAGGAAAAGGACATGATACGAGAATGTATTGGCATAAAAAACATGCAATAATTGGTGATCATCATAATAAGCACTTACAAAATAAAATCCTCAAGTTGATTTCCAATGGAGGGAAAATCATCTATAAAAAAGTCTTTGAAAGCCCTGATGAAAAAGAGGTGTTTAAACAAGAAATGCTAACGATTCAATATTTCGGATTTGAAAATCTATGTAATCTAACGGAAGGTGGGGAAGGCTCAACGGGATATGTCCATACAGAGGCTGCATTAAAGAAGATGAAAGAAAATGCAGCAGAAAGAGATTGGGTTGGGGAAAATAATCCAAATTTTGGTGGTGGTAATTGGTCAGAAGAATCAAGAAAAAAGTTTAGTGATTATCAAAAGCTCAATTTATTAGGAGAAAGAAACCCATTCTTTGGAAAGAAACATTCAAAATCTGCAAGAGCGAAAATGAGTGAATATCATTCAGGTAAAACTTTAACTGAAGAACATAAATTAAAAATTAGCGAAAATCATGCTTTTAAGGGAAAGAAAAGGCCAGAACACTCCAAAAAAATGTCTGGCGAGAATAACCCCAAAGCAAAACTAACTCTTGAATTGATAAGACAAATAAGAATTGAATACGCTTTAGGAGGCAAATCATACAGAAAGCTGGCAGCTATATATGGTGTAGACTTCACAACTATTGCGGATATTATTAAAAATAAAATTTGGAAAGAATAAAACCAGCGTACAACAACTAAGCTTTCGTGCGGCTTGCAAAGCCAAGCATGAAAGCGCTGTTGCACGAAACCGGTGAGGTTCTTATGGGGATTGAATCGGAATTTCAGTTGGATTTGTAGGACTTGATAGCTGAAAAAGTCTCCTCAGAATTGCTCGTCACGTTTGAAAAGCCATCTAATTAT